>JAWXBV010000260.1:0-15275 GCA_034440335.1 Nitrospirota bacterium
AGAGGCGAGGAGGTACGGACCGCACTTCGTGGGGCCGTTCGCCCGTGCAATAGATCTTGGCGAACGGAAAAGCCCCTTCAATGCTTCCGATCTCCGAACAACTCTCGTTGAGCCTCTGAGCGATGCGAGAACGCCGCTGGCGGACGTTTTCAGCATCCTGCTAGTACTTATCCATGATGGCTTTCAGATCACTGCCACTGATCACCTCTTGATCGAGCAACCGCTTCGCGCCTTCAAGGAGCGCGGCCTTTCGTTCCGCCAGCAGCCGTTTCACACGCTCGTATTGCTCATCGATAATCCGGCGCACTTCGCAGTCGATCTCGCGGGCGGTCTCCTCCGAGTAGTCGCCTTTCTCCTGAGGCGCCTGAATCTGCATCAAGAGGGGCTGGCGTTCACGATCGAGCGTGACGGTCCCCAGCTTGTCGCTCATCCCGTAGGACTTGATCATGCTCTTCGCAATGTCCGTGGCCTTGACCAGATCGTTCTGCGCTCCCGTGGAGGCCTCGGCAAAGATTAACTCTTCCGCAATCCGCCCGCCGAGTAAGACGGCAATCTTGTTCTCCAGCTCGGTCTTCGTCATCAGAAAGCGATCCTCCGTCGGGAGCTGCAAGGTATAGCCCAATGCGGCAATCCCGCGAGGGATGATCGAGATCTTCTGGATCGGATCTGCGCCAGGAACCGACAGCGCCACCAAGGCGTGACCGACTTCGTGGTGGGCGACCCGCTCTTTCTCCATCTTGTTGAGCACCCGGTTCTTCTTCTCCAACCCACCCACGACCCGCTCCACCGCTTCTTGCAATTCCGAGTGGCCGACCTGCTCTTTATTCCGACGCACGGTCAAGAGCGTCGCTTCGTTGATGATATTCGCGAGGTCGGCGCCCGAGAAACCTGGAGTCATCGCGGCGATCACCTCGAGATCCGCATCGGGGCCCAAGACCACTTGCTTCGCATGGACACGCAAGATGGCCAGGCGGCCGATCTTGTCCGCGCGATCGACTAGTACCTGGCGATCGAACCGTCCGGCCCGCAACAGTGCGGGATCCAGGATTTCAGGCCGATTGGTGGCTGCCATCAGAATGACGCCGATGCGGGGATCGAAGCCGTCCATCTCGACCAACAACTGGTTCAAGGTCTGCTCACGTTCCTCATGCGCCATGGGTCCCGCCCCGCGAGCCTTCCCGATCGCATCCAGTTCGTCGATGAAGATAATACAAGGTGCTTTGACCTTCGCCTGATCGAACAGGTCCCGCACGCGGGCTGCCCCCACCCCCACAAACATTTCTACGAACTCGGACCCGCTGATACTGAAAAAAGTGACTCCGGCCTCTCCTGCCACGGCGCGTGCCAGGAGTGTCTTGCCGGTTCCAGGCGGGCCGACGAGTAAGATGCCTTTCGGAATCTTTCCTCCAATACGCGTAAATTTTTCCGGTGTCTTTAGAAACTCGATCACCTCGCGCAATTCTTCCTTCGCCTCATCTACGCCCGCCACATCCGCAAAAGTGACCTTCGTGTCCTTCTCGGCATAAATCTTCGCCTTCGACTGCCCCACCGTCATGAACCCACCTTGCCCCTGCCCGAATTTCCGAATCACAAAAAACCAAATGCCGACGAAGACCAGCGCAGGCACGACCCAGGAGAGGAGATCGCGCAAGAAGGTACTTTCAATCACACCGCTAAACGTGACAGTGCGTGCACTGAGCTCCTTGACCAGATCTGGGTCTTCAACTCGAACGGTCGTAAACAACTTCTGCTCTTTGGCCCCTTCTTCCGACTTCAACTTCCCGGTCACGCGCTGCTGAGTCACCGAGACTTCCGCCACTTTTCCCGCCGCCACAAGCGCTTTGAACTCGCTATACGGAAGCTCTTCAAGCTTCTGCGTGGCCACGATGAAATCGTGCACGAGCACGATCGCAATAATGGCAAGAACGACGTACCAAATCGAAAAGGAGACTTTTTTATCTACAGGCATAGCGATTATTTCCTGTGGCTATCAGTTCTTCGATCGATCTGCTGTCGGCGCCGACAGCAGGGATTTCAGCCTGGACACTATCATCATAATATAGGTCCGTCACCTTCACCACATGGAATGAGCGGCCTGTCACCCATCGGCCGTTGATGTATGATTGTCGTACCCGCTGTACTGAATAGGTGTTTGATTCTTGTCAGAGGGACTCATGACATTCCATCTACTCCTCTTCAGTGACCAACGCCCGACATGGACAATTGGTTTGATCGTAATGCCCTTTTCACCGGGGCAAGGATTGAACCTCTACGGCAGTGAATAGGTCATCTCCGGCCAATGCGCGCTTCCGTAGATCTGTCCTTCCTTCCCTTGCTCAATATAGATCCCGCCGTCGTACGGCGTGCTCCCCGTAATCCCTTTGAGTCCGCCTTTTCCCCAAACCCACGTAAACTCCCCTTTGCATGCGTCTTTCTTTCCAGCACATCGCATTTCTCCATACGCAAGGTCTTTGCCTTCATGGACCCGCATGATGCAGAGGGCCGCATGCCGTTCCTCGTTGTTCTCCGATATACGGAAAATCGCCTGACAATTTAATTCGCCCGCATGAATTTGCGCAGGCGCCGAGCCTTCGGGAAGATGCTTCACGAGCAGGGTTCCGGTAATTGTACCGCTAAAGACTCTGTTCCCATCCCCCAGATCCTCGATCACGCCTTTTCCCTTCCAGCTCACGGTCGCATGGCCCGCTTCGATGGTTTTTGCCTCGGCTCCGCAGAAGAGCCCCATGCTCATGACGAGCAGGATGACTGTCGGAATGATGGATTGTCTGAATTGCATGAGTACTCCCTTCATATATACGGCGCTGTCAGTCTCAGATGTGATGGAGAAATAGAGCGCCGGTGAGTGAATGTCTATCCGCCTAACCGTGGTCTTTGCGTTATTGAGTGTCTCAGCCTCGCATCCCCTTTCTTAGGCAGAACGTGCGCTCATTGTCAGCGGATGCCCGACTTTCCAGGAGCCAGGATGCCGTTGGGATCTAACGCCATCTTCAATCGACGATTGATTGAGCGCTGTACCGGGCCATACGTATCGGCCACTTTATCCATGAAGGCCGTGTCGCTTTCAGCAGAAGCTCCAGAATCATGCGGGCTAGGGTTCGGCATCCTTCAGGTTGCCCCGCTCATCAAACTTATCGGCGGCATTGGCAATCATGGCCTCCGGCTGGTCCAGCGGAAACATGTTCAAAAAGACGAACATCTGACGTAGAGACTATTGTCATGGCCGTCCCGTGCCTCCAGACTGAGGCAACCATGATGCCAACCGGTTTTGCATTCCATCCGCTGTCGCCATAGAGGCGCAATGCCCCGTCGGCTGCATGCGTGAGGACTCCCGGAACGGAGTAGTGATATTCCGAGTTCACGGTCAAAATGGCGTCCGCCGCCGGCACCTTGGCTTTGAACTCCTATGCGTGCGGCGGGAATTCTTTTTCATGATATGTATTGGAGGGCCGAATGCCCTATGTCGCTGTTGATCCACCGATATCACCGCGGGCTTACGCTCTCAGATCAATGCCACACCCGTTACTGCGCCTTCCACAGATCCATGACCGTCCCTTCTTCGTTCAGCTCCACCACAATCTGCGACCCTTCCGCAATGGGTTTGGTCTTCACGTCCAGCCGCTCAAGTGGGAACACTTTCTCTCCTTCTGGAGTGGAGAGCTTGATCTGATTCTTCGTCCTACCGGTATAGATCAATTTGCCGAAAATCAGACGGTGAGTGCCTTTCATATTCTTATCTTTTCCGTGATGGTCGATGACCATATTCCCCTCATTGAGCCAGAGCGACACCTCATCACCGACCGCCGCATCGGCAGGGGCGGTTTTCGCGCTGATCGTGTAGAGCCCGGTCGGAGTCTTGACAGAGATCAAGCCGGACTGGATTTTCGTCACCGTGCCATTCACCTGAATCACATAGCCAGGCGTGGTGCGCGGGTGTTCGTCAAAGTGCATCTCCACGGTGAAGCGATGGATGTCGATGACTTTCCCGGCTTCATTCAACTCGATCGTCACGGGTGCCCCCTCCTCGAACGTCGAGATCTTGGATCGCCCACTCTTCACGTCAAACACCTTTTCCCCCTCCGGCGTCCACAGCGTGATCTCCTTGTGATCCCCAGAAGTATAGGTCAGGTCCCCCGACACGAACCGATGGAAATGTCTCTTCTTTTCCTTCCCAAGAACGTCGATCACCGCGTTGTTTGAATTGACCAGCATTTCCACTTTTTCACCAACTTCCAGGAGATTGGGTGTAAACGTAGAAGCGAAGGTCATCGTGCCCCAGGAGGTCTTCACGGTAGTAAGGCCTGATTGCACCTTGGAGACGACACCATTGACCTTCATCTGTGTTGACTGTGTTGCGGGCTTTTCGCCTTCGCCGGCAAACCCGTAGGAGCCCAGTCCCAACAGGCTCAGGACCATCGACCCGATAATCATCATCTTGCGCATCAGTTTTTTCTCCTTATAGTAGTCACAGCTTCCTGCCCCGTCGTATGACGCCTTCGATCAGTCCATTCGCTTGTAGCAATCCCTTAGGCAGCCGCTAGCCCTAGACGAACCGACCGAGCAGCAGAAAAGGCCCGTGGTTGCTCACCCTACGGACTCAAGATCCCACATCCATACGGTCTCACCAAAAGACATCCTGACACTCGAGCGTCACACGACACCCAGATTGACGGTGTCATTATTCTGCTCTAAGAGCGAATCCAGGATCTGCTCACAATTGCTCAGTATGCCCAAAATACCAGGACAAATAAGTCCTTGGGGTTCTCGGCCTGACAACGATGCAAGCGGAATGGATATAGTTGACACCCCCCCGCCCTTCTATTTCAGAAAGACGCCGGCACATAGGCCTATGGCTATAGGTCCATACCGGTAGGATGCTGACTCCGCTTATGGAACGCCGTGACTTAAGCGGTTTATTTGGTTCATCTGGTCTATTTGATTTGTTTGGTTGAGCCAGAGCCGGATGGACCAGACAGCCAGCTAACCGGATAGACTGGGCTTGTCTCAGACGCACGAACCATTGGGTTTCCATCGTGCCTCAATAGTTTTCCGCAGCCTGCTAGAAGGCCAGATAGAAACCGAGACCGACACTTTCAACCTTCTGCCCATAGAACTGCCCATAGGGATTGTTCCCGTGATAGTAGTTGAGAAGGATCCGGAACCGGCGGAGCGCTCCGGCCCGCGCAAATTCCAGCCCGCCCACAATATTCGCACTGAGGGTCCAATTTAATTGCTCGAAGCTTTTGAAATCCGCCCCAAGGACCGGGGTCACGACGAGCGGCCCACTCACGAACCGTTCAATCGGCCCACTGCCCCACGTCGGCCCTCGCAATTCGACCCCCGCCTGTGCCTTCAACCGGTCCAGATTGGCCGGCTCACGATGCAGTAAGTATCCACCGCCGGCATACAGGCGCCCCCAACCGCCTGGAGCATCCAGGGACAGAATCGCTTCTCCTTCTTCGTAACTGTATTCCACCCGGTTGAATCCAGGATTGTGGAGCACAAACTCATCGCCCAAGTGGGTGCTCTGATGGTAGAGCCGCACGCGCGTCGAGAAGAGGCCGCTGCGCCAGGACAGGGGAATACCGACCACGTAGTCGGTATTGATGAGGTCTGTGGACGGCGCGTTCATATCGAATTGAGAGAAGACCCCGGCCAGAAGCCCCACCTGCCACCCGTTACATCCGTTCCGGCGCGAATAAAATCCGAAGTTTTCTCCGAAGCCGACCGATCCGACCGTGGCCGAGGTCTTTGAGTCTCTGATCCTTACGGCCTGTAAGGACGCGAACGTCTGCGGCTGCTTCGGGTCTGCGAAGAGCGGACGGAAGACATCGCCATCGGGAAACGGGATACCCACGGTCGAGCCAGTGCCTTCTGCCGCAGAAGCCTGAGTCGCTGTCTCATAACGACAATCGACAGGAGGCGGGCCCTTCTCGCCCTCTGGTTCTCCCGCTCGGGCCGCAGCCCCTCCGGTCATCCACAGCACGGTTCCCACCATCATCACCAAACAGATCTTCACCTGAATGGCTCGAATCTTACAAAGATCCCCCACTGTTATCTCTCCCTTCATTCGAGCTGCTTACGCAAACCCCACGGCAGTTGTTGGCACAATTTCTTGCCCCTTATTGGGCTTATACGCGTCGACCCTGAATGACACGGACCAAAATCACCACGATCGCAATGACCAAGAGGGCATGAATGAATCCGCCCATGGTGTACGAACTGACAAGACCCAGAATCCAGAGGACAACCAAGACAATTGCAATGGTTTCGAGCATGGTACTTCTCCTGTTGCCATAAATTGGCCATTCGTAAATATTCAGCCCACTGTTGCCTAATTCATACATCTGCCGGGACCACTCGAGGAGCTTTGCAAGGTAGTCTCAGTGATCTCGCGCGGACAAGTCCGCTGCAATGTCGTAGACATATCCAGCCCACCGTGACATGGTAGTGAGTCGACTTGAAAGAGGACCATATCATTTTCGCCAAACAGATAAGAGGTCAATAGTGACCATCTTTCAATTGAGCCCGTGAGTCATACATATACAGTGGACAATTTGCATGCTGGGGGCATAACTGAATTCAGGCTGACCCACTGCCGGTGACAATGTGGAAGCCTTGTGTGAGAGGCCAGTGACTCAGAGGCAGTCTATCTGGAGCATGGCTCTGTCTTGTTTTCCTGATTCATCGAACCAAACGAACGAGAGAGACCAGATCTCCGCCACGTCCCGCAATGAAATGGTTCCTGGTATTCTTCTCTTTTCCATAAGAATCCTCCGCCTCATGTTGGCGAACACGCCACGGTTGGCTATGCCCCATCAATGATGACGAATCAACCCGAACAACCATCAGTATCTCACGCCAGTCGGCTTGCGCAAATTGTACTGATGGTCGGGACACTGGTCCTCGCGACCCTGCTCTTCAGCCCATTTTTTTCCCCCATTCTCTGGGCCGTCGTCCTATCGTACGCACTCTATCCGCTGTATGCCCGAGTCCTTCACGCCACCGGGTGACGAGAGGCGCTGAGCGCATTTCTCATGTGCACGGTCATGACCATCGGACTCCTACTCCCGCTTCTCTATATGACGCTCCTCGTCGCGCAGGATCTCGCAGGCTTGGTCTCCTCCCTGGTACCCTATCTCCAGCAGGGAGAAGGACCCCTGGGGGGAAGCTGGCGGCGATACCCTATGATTGCGGGGTTCGTGAAGCAACTCCAAAATCTCGAGCGGCTGACAGGGACCGATCTGCGCTCAAGCCTGGTGGAGGGAGTGGCCGATCTCGGGAAAGTCTTGATCCAGCAATCGACCAGCGTGATCACGAATCTGTTGCAGGGGGCGGTGGCGTTCGGAATCGTGCTCTTGTCCGCGTTTTACTTTTTTTCGAGACGGGAAGCACATTGTCGACTGGGCACATGAGAATCTCCCAATCACACCGGAGCGTCAGCGGTTGGTCCTGAAACGATTTGACGAAGTCGTCAAAGGCGCCGTGTACGGCAATACGATCGTGGCCTTGCTGGAAGGTTTCATCGGCGGGTTGGCGTTTTGGTTGGTGGGATTACCATCCCCGATATTATGGGGGGCCGTGATGGCGATCACGGCATATATTCCATTCGTGGGAGCCGCGCTGGTCTGGTTTCCGGCCGCGGTCTATTTGGCCATCCAAGGAGCCTATGTTCAGTCGGCTGTGCTCGTCGTCGCCGGGATTGTGCTGGCAGTGGTGATTGACGATCTGGCTCGGAACATTATCGTGGGCAAAGCGTCGAAATTACACTCGTTGATCATGTTTTTCAGCGTGATCGGAGGCATTCACTTCTTTGGTATTGTCGGCATCGTGGCCGGCCCATTGGTTGTCGCGGTGGCTGTGACGCTCCTGGAGACATACCGAAGCGAATAGTCCGCGCTGGTTCCGAGAAAACCTAGATCCCCGCCACGCGCCGGAAAATGTTTCCTTGTATTTTATCTTCTTCCCAATTGAATCGAAAGTTTTTTTATCGCCAGCGGCGTGGAGATGGGCGCGGATCGCCGTGCTGTCGAGGAAGACCTCTTCCACATCCGCATCACCACTGACGACGGCAAACACCCGGTTCCACACGCCGGTCTTGTGCCGGCCAGAAAACCGCATGGACGTGGAGTGCCAGTTCCCGAATTCCGGAGGCAGATCGCGCCACGGAGCGCCCGTCCGAAGCATCCACCGCACGGCGTCGATGAACAACCATTTGTCCCGTGCGGTGATGCCCCCTTCACGGGCTTTTCCGGGCAGCAGCGGCTTCATCCATTCCCACTGGTCATGTCGCAGAATCCGTCGGGCCATAGTTCCAACTCCCTCAAAGAGAACGAGTTGAAACAATATTCTGTACCCAATTGTGAACAGGCCCTAGGGATTTGACCAGTTCCTTGCCTAGAAGACTCGCAATAAAGTGACAACAGGAAGGAGGTTCATCGAAGGCCAGCCGAAACGGCAGGGGAAAGGCGTCATACCATCAACCACTGTGCTCGAACAAAGGAGAACACAATGCAAACGCGTACATCCGTCGCAGCAGCAGCCTTGGCGCTCAGTTTGTTGAGTAGCCCGGCATGGGCCATGTTTGAATCCAACAAGACATTGGCGGGATCCGCCAGCATCCCATTGGAAGATGCGGTCAAAAAGGCGTTGGCCGCGGTGCCGGGCAAGGCGGTCGAAGCCGAAATCGGCAAGGATGACGGGCGGACCTGCTATGTGGTCGAGATCATCGATCATAACAACAATACCCAGAAAGTTTATGTCGATGCTCAGACCGGACAGACCAAGATCGATAAATAACGAGGAAAAAGCTCGCGTGAGTGGGTAGGGTCGTCGTGCCTACTCACGCGGATGTGATACGGCTTTCTCCGATTAGGCCGTTCGGAGTTCAGACGGGTTAAACTTGAGTCAGTCAGGCTAACCTGCAGGCCGGTGAGTCTGGACTTTATTACGGCTGTGACGATGGCCATCTTGATGTTATTCGTCTTTCGCAAGCAGAGCGACGCGCCTCGGGTCTGACTGAAAGGAGGCTCATGACGTGGTAGAAGCAGCGGCATCTGATCGCATTCATCGAGATGTCAGCGACATAAGAATCATCATCCGGCTCTAGCGCTGCCGAAGAACCCTTACAATTCTGTGCCGTCACTCTTAACAAAGGAGATATCCATGAAACTCATACATATGCTCTCAGTCGGTGTGGCCACAGTAGGGATGACCTGTCTTGTCGGCTATGCATCTGCAGCCGACACAGCACCAGGCGATCTGATCTCGGATTCCATGCTCGTGGCGCAGGGTACTGCCGCGCCTGGAGGAACAGGGAGCGGATCTGGAGGCGGAATGGGAAGCGGAAACACAGGCGCTGGAATGACGAGTGGAAGTACCGACCCCGGCAAGGGCACTGGAGGTACGTTTCCGGAAAAAGCGAAACCGGGGATGGGAATGGATACTGGACCGAGGGGAAACACAGGATCTAACAGCGGGAGGACTGGGGCGAGTTCCGGGAGCCTGGGATCTTCCACCGGACCTACGGGCGATAGTGGATCATCTGGAATGAGTGGTAGCGGAAGTGGTTCCAGCAGTGGTGCCGGAGGTGGAGGTAAATAGGTTTAAAGAAATTTCCCAAGAGTAACGAGGCTAGGGTAGAGCGGCATGGAACCATCCTGACTGACGTGCTGCCGTGTCCTGCATTGGTCTTCTGGTTGGGGTACTTTTGAAGAATAATGTCCCAAGTCACGTGGGATTCATTCCCGATGGCAACCGCCGGTGGGCTGGGGACCACGGCCTGCCCAAAGAAGCCGGCTATGCTTATGGCATCAACCCGGGCTTGCTGTTATTCGACCTATGTAAAGAATACGGGATCCAGGAAGTTTCCATCTATTGTTTTACTCAGGATAACAACAAGCGGCCTTCTATTCAGAAGCAGGCATTTAGCAACGCCTGTGTGACGTTTGCGCTTGAGATTGCACGGCGTGGAGCGGCGCTTCTGGTTGTCGGTGATGAGACTTCGACACAATTTCCCCAGGAACTAAAGGAATTCCGGCATCGTCAAGGCGTCGGAATAAAGTTGAATCTACTCGTCAACTATGGTTGGGAATGGGACCTAGCCGGTCTGAAGAATGGCGGCCTCCGCTCAGATCAAGTTTCACGCATGGATTTGATTGTGCGGTGGGGAGGAGGCCGCCGCTTGAGCGGTTTTCTCCCGGTGCAATCGGTTTATGCGGATTTTTATGTCAGAGACGAATATTGGCCTGATTTTGATCCGCAACATTTTGATCATGCCCTCGCCTGGTTCAAAACCCAAGATAAAACACTCGGTGGCTGACAGCAGCGTTTGCGGAGTCCGAGGATGTGCGACTTCCCGAATTCCCTCTTGATTGCAGCTTCAGTGGCTTTTCCGATGGTTGAATTGGAGGGAGGCGGATTCCACCTGGCTATAACCAATCGATCAGAAGACTACCAATAACAATCAGCCAAGCTATTGTAAATATCAGACGCATCCATGAAGACGTGAGGGATGCCAATTTTCGAAGGTGCGGAGGTCCTTGGATATCCGGATAAAACTTGTGGAATGATCGGCTGACGCTTTGGCATGGACGTGACCTTCATATAGATGTCGCAAGTGAGCAATGGACTTTAACAATGAAACAATCCCCACATAGGCGAGCAACCCTGTAAGAAACGCAGCAGTCGGCAAAAGCCACAGGAGTAATGTCTGCTCCTCTCCGAACAGAGCGTTTTTGGCTCACTAGGGCATTCAGCAGTCCCACAAACGCTCCAATGAAAAAGGCTTGCGGAAGGAGTCCCCAGAGAACCTGCTGACTAACCAAATCGTGATTTGGCCGCGGATTACACTGTATAGCTCAGCCAGACTCAGTTCGCCATTTTTGTCCACGCGAGGCTTTTCTCCAGTCCGCTACTTTAGGGGCTACCGGTCTTTTCAGGGATGTCAGCTGGCTTATCGATAGCACGTGAGAAGGCGCTCAAACGCACATTCATGGCAGGTTGCAGGAAGTCGAATATCTTTTGTTCTGCGCGCCAGAGAACCGGCGCCTCTTCTCGGGTTTAACCCAGATGAGAGGCGCCGGCCATTTGGGGTCAAGTTACTTGCTGCTGACTGGTGGTGCTTCCGCTCCCCCGCTACGTTTTTCCTCACCCATCGGGCCCGCCGCATCACGGTCCCCAAAATTCTGGCCCTCGCGTGCTCCCTTGCGCGACTCATTTTTCCGCAAGGTCTGTAATTGATCTTGGAGTGCCTGAATGCCCGGAGAGAGATCGGTCGACTTCATCCCGAGCTGTTCCTTGGTCACATTGAGCACCACGTTGCCTTGTTCCTTGTTTACCTTGAAGGAGCTCCAGGGATAGGCTTTCAATTGGCCGGTATCGCCGATTGAAATCATGGCATACTCAATTCTCTTGGTCTCAGAGTCCATAATAAGTTGTTCCAACTTGCCAAGGTCCTCACCTTTGGGATTCTTCACGGTGTCGCCAATCATTTCACTATCGACCTCCACCTTCTTCCCAGTGGCAACAGGCATGATTGTGTACTTGCTAGGGAGACTACCTTGGCCTTTCGTGTTGGTGATATCCGTCTCGCCTGCCTTGGTCGCTCCCCGGGGCTCCGGCGACGCGGTTTCGCCCGAAGATGGAGAAGTGCTCGACTTCATTTCGGCATGAGAATACGTGACGAAAGGGAGGCTTAGAAATCCCATTCCGATGAATATCAACGTTATCTTTTTCATCATGTAATCTCCTTTGTGTGTGACGCGATGGTAAGGGAACACGACTGATAATAATGTCAAGATAAGCTATGGACAGGATACCGTCTGGTCAATATTGCTCAGAGGGTTTAAATCAATCAGGGAACAGCGTAGCGCTCCCACCAGCCGGTCTGACTGGAATTGGAGCCTGTCCCTACTCAACGATGTCGGCAAGATCTTCTGGTGGAGGGTGCGGGTTGTGCGTGACGCTGCTTCCGTCGGCGCTAGAATCAGCCCCCCTTATACGACTTCGCGAATGGTGTTTTCCACGACGGTCTTGATAATTTCCCAACCATCTTTTTGCCCTCGTGTGAGCGCCTTCGCGAATTGCCAAGCTTGCTCAGTGGTGATCTTGCCGGGGAGTGGCGGCTCATTGGGATCAACAACAGCTTGAACAACCGCCGGACCAGGATGGTTGAAAGCTTCACGTAACACGCTTTCCACCAGCTTTGGATCGTCGACGGTATAGCCGGCCACCCCACAAGCTTTGGCAACTGCTTCGAAGTCGATCGGGTGTAATTGGACGCCGTACTGGGGATTTCCCTCGAATGCAATCTGCTCCCACTTAATCATGCCCAACACATTATTTTTCAAGATTATGACCTTCACGGGCAGATTGTATTTCGCCAGCGTGGCGAGTTCGCCCATCAGCATGGTGAGCCCACCGTCTCCTGCTATACAGACAACTTGGCGACCCGGATGGGCCACCGCTGCGCCAATGCTATAGGGGAGGCCGTTCCCCATTGAGGCCAGCGTGCCGGAAGCGGAAAACTGCATCTCGCCTTTTATGTGGATATGACGGGCCGCCCACGTCGTCACGGTGCCGGTATCGCAGCAAATGATCGCGTCGTCATGCAGGAACTGGTTTACCTGACGAACGACCACCTGGGGCTTTAACGGTAGATCCATGCGTGTCCCTCGCTCGTCCATCAACGCATTCCATTTCGTCATCCGTGCTTGCGCCTGTTCCAAGAAACTGCGCTCCGTCTTCAACCGGATGAGCGGCAGCAAGGCTCGCAAGACATCCTTGCACTGGCCGACAAGGCCGACCTCAACCGGATAGCGAAGGCCGATTCTTGAAGAATCAATGTCAATCTGAATGGCCTTGGCCTGACCTGGTTTGGGATAGAATTCGAGGTAGGGAAAACTGCTGCCGGCAATAATCAGAGTATCACAGTCTTCCAATACTTCTTGCGACGGAGCGGTTCCAAGCAAACCGATTCCTCCGGTGGTGTAAGGGCTATCATCAGGCACCACCGCTTTTCCTAACAGCGGCTTCACTATCGGGGCGCCTACAGCTTCAGCCAATTGCAATATTTCATTGCGTGCAGTGAGACAGCCTTGCCCCGCTAGAATTGCCACCTTGGATCCGGCATTAATGATCTCTGCCGCATGTTCGACTAGGGCTTTCGGCGGCAGCGGACGCGTATCGCTGGAGATATCGCCGCTGTGCTTCGGAATGTTTGTGGAAGAGCGCGGTCCCTCGGCGCTCCATTTCTGGATGTCCTTGGGAATGGTGATATGGGCTACCGAACGTCTAGCAATGGCTGTTTTCATGGCTTCGTCGACCACGTTGTACACATGAGCCGGTCCCATGATCCGCTCGTTGTACGCCGCGACATCCATAAATACCTTGTCGAGGGACACGTCTTGTTGATAATGCGTTCCAATAAGGTCATGAAATGTGTGGCCAGTGATTGCGAGGACGGGCTGACCATCCAATTTGGCGTCATAGAGACCGTTCAACAGATGAAGCCCACCTGGTCCCGACGTTGCGAGACATACCCCAAGTTTGTGCGCATACTTTGCATAGCCACAGGCAGCGAAGGCGGCCGTTTCCTCATGTCGGACCTGGATGACTGTCATTGCGTCTCGATGCATACGCAGGGCTTCATAAATGCCGTTAATTCCGTCGCCAGGAAGACTAAAAAATAGTATCGACGCCCCAATCGATAAGTCGTTCGACCAGCATGTCCGCAACTGTCTTGCCCATTATTTACTCCCTAGGCAGAAAATATTGCCAATGCATTGATGCAGAGGGCGAACATACGAATGATGGCCAAAGTATGCCCATGAGACAACCTATGGTCTGTTCAGTATTGCTCATGGTTTGTGAATTTATTGAAGGTCGAAGGGAGCCGGTGTAATGCCCACCGGGAGGGGGCTCAGTTGCTGGAAACGATATTGGCAAACCGCTGTGCTTTAGGAAATTCCGATCCTGAGTAATACGATGATTGGGCCATCCTTGAGGATTGGCCCAATCTCTGCGCCTGAACGACTACCTTCGCATCCTAGAACCTACATCGTCGGCATGGACAATGTGTGGTTTTCTTCCGTGGCCTGTGCCTCGAACTTGAGACCGACCTTGATCTTGCCATCCAGCTAGTGGGATAAGCACCGACCATGCTCATCCCAAAGATTCTCCGACAAATGGTTACTTCCCGCAGCTAATTTTCATGGACTCGATGTCGTTCGCCATGTCGAGTTTGCCCAGATTCGGTACACGCTGGCCTGGCGCGAAGGTGATCTCTGTGCCTTTGAAATCCTTGTCTTCATAGGCATGGACTGAGGCGTTGGAACCAACGATGACGCTCTCGATGTCATTGGCCCAATCCTTTCCCTCAAGATTCTTCATAGTCGAAACCTCTTTCGGCCCTTGAATTTTCACATGAGGGTCATTGGCATCATAGTTATCGTCTTCAAAAATTTCGACCCAACAATTCTTATCGACCAGCTGCAACTCCATGTCCGCGGCCTCGACAGACAGCGCTCCGACCGCGATGACTCCACACAAGATGAACGATTTGAATATCAGCATAAATACCTCCTATTGAAGAGAATTATAATTTTGCGAGCAACAGACATCATCCCTGAAAAACTTTCTACTGAGACTGCTCTCCCCCCAGCTCTCCACTCCTACTATTAACGATCGGCTCATCAATCTTTCCTATTGCTGGTCAATGTGGCCAACAAGCTTTCCGCCGTTCGTCTGTCAGAGGCAAAGAGGCGAGAATATTGTCTCTGTGAGAGACTCCTAAACTCGTCCTGTTCACCGGCAGGAATGTTCATCAAGACGGCCAAGGACCTGACATATTCTCCATTGCCACGTGCGATGTCCTGTTCCAGATTCTCGAACGCAACTGCGGCAAACAGACGCGCCTTTTGGCTTTCCTGTATGACGCCGTCGGCGTCGATCCATGACCCTGGACTCGTGCTCGATGTGAATTTGGCGAACGTATCGACCGTGGCCTTGGAGGTATTACAGGCAGAAACAGCAAACCCAACGCTCGCCAGTACCAATGCACCGATGACGCCTTTCACTGTCATGATACTCATGAGAATCCTCCTGTATTTGAATCCTATAAATTCGAGTAGGCCAACTGTTCAGTAGCCTCGGGATACGGATTGGGGCCGGCCCCAATCCCTTGACCTTGAACTTCTACGTTTGAATCCCTGAATTACATCTTCGGTTTTGCTTGTTTAATAGATGATGCATGGCCC
>JAWXBV010000261.1:0-25410 GCA_034440335.1 Nitrospirota bacterium
CAGTTCATAGATCCCATTCCTGAGCAGGTCGGCTTCCGGTCTTCGGAGTTCATGCCCGAGCTCACGCAACCGTTCAAGCTTCACCACGCACTTGTCTTGGATCTTGGCCGGAAGTGCATCCAACCACTCCAGCACCGGCACGTGGCCCTCACGGTCTTTGTAAAAGACGACACGCGTCTTCGGCACACAGTCCTCCGCTTATTCCGGCATCATATTCACATATTTGCGAATAGCGGTCAAGGTGCGGCTGGACTATTTGGCAGAAGCGTACAATGGAAGAATCAATGCAGGGGGGTCCGCCGTTGATGTGGAATGAATACAAGGACGGCGCGTCTCGCCGTTCACGATAGCTGGCTGGCGGGGGCGGGACGGCAAAATTGACTCCTGAGGTACCCCCTCACCGAAGAAGATCGTCAAGACAGCAGAATCTGATCCTATCCTCATTATTCCGTACAGCAGTAGGTAGCGACGCCGCCGCCATGAGCACGCCCTCGGCACGCCGCCTGTTCACCTGCCGGGAATAAACCCGCGGATTCGTTTCCGTGCCGGTCACCGAGGCGATGACCGCTTTCGACCCGAAGCTGTCCTTCGCCTAAGCGAGAGCAGACATTCATCGTTTAGCATCAGCAGTTGGTGGAGGCTGTGGCTAGAACGAGTCCTCAAAGGGTTGGCCGGCTGACGCGTGTGCGTCTGTATCTCAACTGCGCCTGATCTGCTTGGACGGGCCTGGATAGAGAATAACCACCTAACGTCCGTTTCGCAGTTTGGGGGAACAGTCACCTGCACCCGAAACTGTCCAGCTTGCGAGCTGAAAACTAACATGGTAGGTGCTACAAAAACTCCCGGCTGTTCAAGCGCATCCGCATCGTAGCCCTTATTGCTTCGTGCCTCAGCGCATCCTACGCGGACTGCGTGACGCCTTACCGCGCTGGAATCCTCGACCTGACCGCGTTCTTCCGTAGTTTGTCGTCGTAGCTGTTAATCTATCTGCACCTGTTTTGTCTGGACCTGTCTTGCCCAACTTTGATTTGGATGAGTTGCGCATCCCCGCATCCGTACGAGCGCCCAGTTTTCTGTCCTACCGTCGGTATCGAGACAAAGACCTGACACCTTATCCTTGAGTCGGAAACGACCCTCAGTTGGTGTTGGAAGATCATGAATTTTCCAGAGTTGAATTGTGTGGTTGGCACATCTCCGACTAGTACGCGCCGGTTGCTTTAACCGCCTGGGTGAACTGCGCGATCGCACATTCGCCGCGCAGCGCTATCGGGCCAACAGCGTAAACTTGGTCGTCGCCGCCATTATTCTCTGGAACACCGTCTACCTCGACCGGGCCATTGCCTCGCTCAGTGAGGCCGGCCGGCCGTTCGATGCGGCTTGGTTGCCGCATCTGGCCCCTGTGCACTGGGATCACATCTATCTCACCGGCGATTACAGTTGGAGACAGAACAGGCGCGTCGAGAAGGGCGGCTTCAGGCCGATGCGCCCAACACGAAAATCCCAGCGTACTTTATATTCCGTTTCGCCAAACGACCCCTACTTTAGCGGATTACCTTAATCGTGCTTTCTCTTGCGTTGGTCCCCAACCCCCGGGTCATTCCTAGAACTAAGACTTTGCGCTTCATGATTGGTCTGCTTTGGTAGAGGAAAGAGCGAGGGGCACGACACCAACACGATGCTCCACCTTTTCAACAGGAATGAGTTCGTCGACAGGCGACTGATCGCGCGTGGACACCTCCGAGATGTGTGAGCGAATGCTGCCTGCTCCACTCACCTGCTGTCACGAATCCCTTTGGGGTCTCGCTGCGTTGGTGTAGGACACGCACGATCCCAATAGCGTTGTCCTTGGACATGTAAAATACAGTGAGTCCCTGATACCCACGCCACCGCAATCCCGGCGCAAGTTCATCGGCCTTGCACCCATGTGCCGGCTGTTGCGCAAGCATCTCGAACCGCTCGTGGAAGCCCAGCAAGCCATACTTCGTTCCAGCCGATCAACTATGTATTGAACAACATATGGCTTGTATGCCATAATTAGCACGTGAAGAAGTGGGACGTTGAGATCGGCGACGAATTTGATCCAGAGTTCGAGGCACTGCCCGAAGACGTGCAGGACGAAATTCTGGCCCATGCGCGCCTGCTCCAGGAATACGGTCCCCAGTTAGGCCGTCCCCGTGTAGATACGCTCAACGGATCACGCCACGCCAATATGAAAGAACTGCGCTTTCACGCCGCCGATGGCGTCTGGCGGGTCGCCTTCGCGTTTGATACCCGTCGGCATGCAATCCTGCTGGTCGCCGGGGATAAATCAGGTGGCGGTGAAAAACGCTTCTATGATGAGCTGATCCGCAAGGCCGACACACGCTTTGACACCCATCTCGGGCGCTTGAAAAAGGAAAGGAAATAGCTATGGCTACCAATGTACGCGACACCATGAAGGGCTTGAGTCCCGCCCGGCGCAAGAAGATCGAGGCGCGCGCCGCCACGCTGATCGCCGAGGAAATGTCCCTGCGGGATCTGCGGCAAGCCTTGACCCTCACACAGGAATGTATAGCCGAAACCCTTGGCATTGGCCAGGATGGCGTGTCGCGTCTCGAAAAACGCAGCGATTTGCTGCTGTCCACTCTGCGGACCTACATCGAAGCCATGGGCGGTCAGCTCTCACTGATCGCCAAATTCCCCGACCGCGAACCCGTCACGCTCTCCGGGCTGGCCACCATGGAAACGGCTCCCCATACTCCCACGCGCCCCCGTCGCCGCAAGCGCACACGGGAACACGCCGCCCGATCATAACGGCCGCCTACCTCCCGTTCCAGCCCAGCCCTGACCTACAGCTGCGTGTGCATTGTTGTTGTGACGCCATCCGGTGAGGCCGACCGGCTATGGCTGCGTCGATCACGCCAGCACGCTGTCATTCCTCCGCACATCGCCTGCCGCCCGGCGCGAGAGGGCTTAGCGGTGTACGCCTGCTAAGGCCTTCACCTCCCCTCCTCCTTTTACCGTTTCCGTTGGCTCTCCACGGTTTGGCGAGAGAGCCAACTTCACTTAAAAATAACAGGAGGAAACATCATGGCGACTCACAAAAAGCCTTTTCACACTCTGCGTAGCGGTGGGATGCAAGCCGCGATCTGGCTCAATGATGGGATTAAGGGGCAGTCCTTCTCAATGACCTTCTCCCGTTCATTGAAGGACCGCAGCGGGGCCTGGCGCAACGACGGCGTGCGCGGCGACACTGGCCGCCGCCGCCTGTTCACCTGCTGCGAATAACCCTGCGGGTCTGTTTCCGTGCCGGTCCCCGAGGCGATGACCGCTTTCGACCCAAACCCGAAGTGCACGACCGACCGCTATCAGAAGGGGGGTCTTACGCCGATCCGCATAAGAACCCGTGATAAATGGTCCTACCGTCGCAACTTATTGAAATGACAACGAGCATGGCGTATTCTTCACTGACAGTAGTGGCGTGGTATACGGATAAAAATTGGCAAATCCGGTTTTTATACGGATCGGCCTAAACATTGTTCGGCGTCATCGAAGAGGTCTGTGGGCGAATGAAGCGATTGATCGACCTTTCCAACGAAGAGGCAAGAGCCCATTTCCTGAAGGGCAGCAGCTACTTCAACGGGGATCTGCCCAAATACATCAGCTTCGAGCCGATACTGAATGATGTATCTGCCGTTCTTAATGGCGGGAACTACGCTCAGTTTAAGAACGCAAATCCCAACGAACTTCCGAACGTAAATTACAACTTCATTGCAAACAAGGACGGAAAATTTGCCTGGCGGCCCTATGAGCTGATGCATCCAGCCATTTATGTCTCGCTAGTGAATGTGATTTGTGAGGAGGCAAACTGGGCAAGCATAAGAGCGCGGTTCAAAGAATTTGAGGGCGGAGTGGTTGATTGTTGCAGCGCACCGGTGATGTCGGTCGATCACCAGACGGATATCGCAACTCAGATCAACAGCTGGTGGCAGACCGTTGAGCAAAGGTCGCTGACTTATTCACTGGAGTTCAGTCATCTCCTTCATACCGATGTGACTGACTGCTATGGCTCTCTGTATACCCATAGCATTGTATGGGCTTTGCACGGTTTACCGAAAGCAAAGGAAGAAAAGACAAATAAATCCCTGCTTGGTAACAAAATTGATTCCCATATCCAAGGTAGTCGTTACGGTCAGACCAATGGTATTGCCCAAGGATCGGTCCTTATGGATTTCATCGCGGAAATCGTCCTTGGATACGTCGATGAGCAGATTAATCTAGAACTCGCGGAAATCACTGAAATCCGGATACTTCGATACAGGGATGACTATAGAATTTTTGCAAATAGCGACGAGCGCGCAGAAGCGGCCCTAAAGATTGTCAACGATAAATTACGGCCAGTAGGGATGAGGCTCGGAGTGTCAAAGACATTTTCTTGCAGAAACGTCGTGGAGGGGTCGATCAAACCAGATAAGTTGGCTGGCATTGAGCAACAAGACCTCGGAACATCTAACGCGAAGACAATTCAAAGGCAGCTCATAAGGCTACATTCCTTCGGTCAGCGGTTTCCGAATAGCGGAGCATTGCGAAGGTTAATTGGTGAGTTTCACACCAATATTTCAAAGCAGACTGAGGTTCCCAGCGACCTTGATGTGCAGGTCGCAATTGCGACAGATATTGCGTTTGTTTCACCATCGACGTTCCCGGCTGTGGCCGGCATTCTGAGCCATCTTATTTCACTCGCACCGAGTGAAGAGAAAGTTCGCTTGTGGACCAAAGTGCGCGAAAAGATGAAGCGAGTCCCATACAACGGATACTTAGAGATTTGGCTCCAACGTGTCACGCAACCAAAAGCCGCAGGCATCCAGTTCAAGAGCAACGAACCTATATGTCAGATCGTGAATGGGGCAGCGCCTCAGCTCTGGGAGTCTAGTTGGATCGCAAACGACGCACTCAAGAAAGCCTTAGACGTCAGCAAGATTGTCATTGCTGATGCAGGTGAGGCAATGGAAGTAGTTCAACCAGAAGAAGTTGAATTGTTTAAGGAACATGCATGGGCGTATTAGTCGCGCGTAGCGAAGAGTCCGTGGTGATGTCGCCGAACAAATCGTTCCAGGGGACTCCGAAAAAGCTACGCTTTTTCTCCGCCCCTGAACTCAAACGGTAGGGGAACTTAACCTATGCGAATCATCTTCCTTAGCTTGTTGCTCATTCTTCTCTCAGGCTGCGCGGGAATTCACTTCGACCGCACACAGGAAGGGACGCTCAAAGGGAAGTTACTTGTCGAATGGATTGATCCCGATCAGTTCATCTTCACTCCCGACAAAGAGTCACCCCTCACCTTCACTCGAAAGAGTGGGCAATCGTTCACACCGGCGAAAATGTATACCGACGGCGGCTCAATCCCACGTCCTTTGTGGGCAATACGAAGCTATTCACCGTGGGGCTATGCCCCTGCCTTCATCGTCCACGACTGGCTGTTCGAGGTTAACCACTGTAAATACCCCGGATATGAATTGTTGACCGTCGAGGATGCGGCTCTTGTCATGTCTGAGGTTATGAAGACGATGATGCTCGATCCAAAGCGTGGCTCAGTCGATAAGCTAACTATGTACGCCATGTATGAGGCAGTGAAGTCGCCTATAGCAGCTCGTCTATGGGACGAAGGCGAGTGCGTACCTCCGCCGCGTGGGTTTGACGACGAGACGCTTCCAAAGGCAAAGATGCGCTATGTTATTGAGTTCCCCTAACATTTCGCTCAACACGGACGCGCGCGCGAGTGCCGCGCTGTGCAAAGGTCTGAGCGCGCGCGCCGGTGGGCGTGGACGTTAATGCGACAGGGCTGAGGACCGCTTTTGGCGGTGCGATCTCGGCGCCGAACTTCCGCTCCTGGCCGATGGCAGTCCTCGACCCAAAGCCGAAGTACACGACTGACCGCTATCAGAGGAGGGCCTTACGCCGATCCGCATAAGAACCCGTGATAAATGGTCCCGCAATCACAATTCATTGAAACGACAACGGGCATGGCGTATTCTTCACGGGCAGTAGTGGCGTGTTATACGGACAGAAATGGCAGATCCGGTTCTTATGCGGATCCGCCTAAACATAGTTAGTCTTCAAAATCAAAACGGAGACTCCACATGTCCGAGTTCGAGAAGCTCTACGATCAGTTTCAGATTACTCCTGAAAAGTGCGACAACCTGCGGTGGCTTGCAGAGCCAAGTCTCCATCTTCCTCGCGTGACGGATCGTGTGATCGTTGAAACCGTCATCGTTGAGAATGGTGAGCGACGAGTCATAAAGAAGGAGGAGCAAGGTGCCAAACTGGTCTGAACTGATAAAGGAAATTGGGCAGCTCGGCAGCCCGTTTGATGTCCTTCGACGCAAGTACATCGGCGATCTTTCGAAATACACCAAGCGGAATGTCATCTGCTACTACAGCGGCTGGCTTCAGAAGCCAGAGTTGGGAGCTGCCGTAGCCGTTAACGACACGGACAAAAATGGGCTGATGACAACGATCAATGGCCTCGATACTTCGAAGGGCCTAGATCTAATATTGCACACGCCCGGCGGCGATACGGCAGCGACTGAGTCCATCGTTGACTACCTATGGAGCAAATTCGCCGGTAACGTACGCTGCTTTGTCCCACAGATGGCGATGTCTGCTGGAACAATGATCGCGTGCTCTTCCCGCGAGATTTGGATGGGAAAGCAGTCATCTCTTGGGCCGATCGACCCGCAGTTTAATGGAATCCCTGCTCACGGGGTACTCGAAGAGTTCAAACGTGCTTACACTGACATAGTGAACGATCCTCGCACCATACCTGTCTGGCAACCAATAATCGCGAAATACCACCCGGCGTTCTTAGGTGAGTGTGAAAAGGCAATCACTTGGTCAACATCTTTGGTTGATGGTTGGCTCAAACGAAATATGCTCGCTGCCGATCAAAACAGAGATGTGACTGTTGAAAATATCATTCGCGAACTGGGCGACCATTCAGTCAGTCTTGCCCACAATCGCCACCTATCAGTCGCGAAATGCAAAGAGATCGGCCTGAAAATATTTGACCTCGAATCCGATCAGAAGCTACAAGATAAGGTTCTCTCAGTTCACCACATTTACTTCCACACTCTTTCCAGCACCGCGGCATTCAAAATCATCGAGAACCAGAATGGAATGGCGTTCATCCTTCAGGCCCAGCACGTTCTTATGACCTCGCCACAAATGCAGCAACAGGCAGGCCAGCCGCCGCTTCAAGTCCCGGCTCCAGGTGGACAGGCAATATAAGGCGAACAACGCGTTCAACATGGACGCGCAAAAGCGGCGCGCCGGTTAACGCGAACGTTAATGCGGCAGAACTGAGGATCGTTTTACGGCGGGCGCTCTCGGCGCCGAACTTCCGCTCCTGGCCGTTCTTCGACCACCGGAATCCGACCCAAAGCAGAAGTACACGACTGCCCGCTATCAGAGGGGGGGGCTTACGCCGATCCGCATAAGAACCCGTGATAAATGGTCCCACCGTCGCAATTCATTGAAACGACAACGAGCATGGCGTACTCTTCAGGAACTGTAGTGGTGTGATATACGGACAGAAAATGGCAGATCCGGCTCTTATGCGGATCGGCCTAAACATAGCTAGGCCTTCAAGTCAGGAGATCATCACGTATGGATGAACAGCTACCAGATGCGGATTCGTACTACATGGGCATAGCCTTTGCGGTGCGACAAAAAGCCAATTGCACTGGAAACCGCGTTGGCGCTGTTATAGTCCGCAATAATCGCGTCATCTCCACTGGATACAACGGCGTGCCCGAGGGCATGACAAATTGCCTAGATGGCGGGTGTCTCAGGTGCAAGAATCTCAACGGCCAATTTGCCAGTGGCACTGGATACGATCTGTGCATCTGTGTGCACGCGGAACAGAATGGACTTCTGTCAGCTGCTCGTTTTGGAATAGCGGTCGAGGGCGCCACAATCTATTCGACAATGCAGCCATGCTTTGGGTGCGCAAAGGAATTGGCTCAAGCAAAAATACAGCAGGTTGTGTATTTGCACGCATGGGTTCCTAGCGACGCCGACCCGGAAATGGATCAGCGCAAGAAAGCAGAGTACGAAAAGATCATGGCCAAAATAAACGTCAAGCAACTGAAGATCGAAGATCCGCGGGCAGAGTGGGCGGTGACGACATTGAGAAAGAAGGCCTAACGTTCGCCATCAACGCGGACGGTCTTGGTCAACGCGCCTTTGGCGCGTCGCCCAATCCCGCCGGTGATGGCGAACGTTAATGCGATAGGGCTGAGGACCGCTTTATGGCGGTGCGATCTCGTCGCCGAACTTCCGCACTTGGCCGAGAGCGGCCAGTGCGCGACGGTCCCTCTTGCCTTTCCTCAATCCAGACTCTCGACCTAAGCCAACACTGACCGTCAAATCGAGTCTGAGCTATTACACCTGTAGCCCCACGGCGTGGCAGCCATGGTCCCTCTGATGTCTTCGGCGAAACCTGTCGAGGTACATCTTCCCAAGGCTTCAGAGGACACAGGCTGCACATTCCTCCAGGCTTGATCCATCCTCCGTAGCAGACTACTGCGGAGGACGGGCAGCCGCTGCTTCCTGCGTAGGCGGGTGAGAACTCGCAGGAGATCCTTGCTCCTATCGCAAGGATCTCCCTATAATGGCCACCTATCATGAAACGTGCCTCTCTCCATACACTCGGCTGCCGGCTGAACCAGGCAGAAACAGCGGTGCTCGCATCTCGCCTGCAACGAGATGGCTACCATGTCGTCGAGTTCGGTGAACCCACTGACTTGCTCGTCGTGAATACCTGCTCCGTGACAGACGAGGCAGAACGGACCTGTCGTTACGTCATCCGCAAGACGTTGAAACATTCCCCCGATGCCTTTGTGGCGGTGACCGGCTGCTACGCCCAGACCGGCGCTCACGAGCTGCGCACCATTCCTGGAATCGATCTGATCGTCGGCAATCAGTTCAAATGGGATTTGCCGTCGTTTCTTCCAGCCCCCAATGCTCTAAAAAAGCAACCGGATCCGGAAGTGCTCCATACCCGCACCATCGACCGGGAGGACTTTGCCCTGCCGGAGTATGGCGAACCGGACTCAACAAGAGCGCTGCTCAAGATCCAGGACGGCTGCAATGTGATGTGCAGCTTCTGTCTCATCCCCTTCGCGCGCGGGCATGAGCGGAGTCGCCTCCTGGATGATGTGATCCGAGAGGCTGAGATACTTGCTGAAGGGGGCTACCGAGAGATCGTGCTGACCGGCGTCAACGTCGGACAATATCACCAGGGCGAATTCGATTTGTTCGGGTTGATCGAACAGTTAGAGAAAATCGAAGGGCTCGAACGCATCAGAATTTCCTCGATTGAGCCGACGACGATCACGGACGCCCTCTTAGACCGAATGGCTTCCAGATCGAAGCTCTGCCCCTATCTCCATATTCCCCTACAGAGCGGAGATAACACTATCCTGTCATCCATGAATCGCCCCTACAATGTGGATGAGTATATCCATCTGATCCACCGGGCCGCAGCGGCGATACCCCACCTTGGGCTGGGAACCGATCTGATGGTGGGGTTTCCCGGAGAAACTGATGACGCATTCGAACAGACCTTGCGCATCGCGCGTGAGCTCCCTTTTTCGTATTTCCATGTCTTTACCTATTCACCACGGCCCGGCACCGCGGCGATGAAATTGCCAGACCAGGTGCCGATTGCAGTCGCTCGGCAGCGTGCAAAAATACTCGCCGATCTGTCCCGCCTGAAACGCCTGGCCTTTGCAGAACGGTATATCGGATCCACCGTATCCGTCCTGTTCGAGTCAGGAGTCATGGACGGTTTCCGAGTAGGGATGACAGCAAACTTTTTAAAAGTGGGTCTGCTCTCAAGCATCGACTACACCAATCACCTAAAAGATGTGCGTATTACCGGGGCATCGGATCGTTGGGCTGTGGGTCAGCTGACGACAGAACGTCTACCCGTACGAGGAGTACCAGTTCTATGAAGGCCCCATCCGCCCCGACCCATGTGCATCTCGAAACCTTCGGCTGTCAAATGAACGAGTACGACTCCGAGCTCGTTCGCTCGTTGATGAAACAGGATGGATTTGTCTTTACCGACGAGCGTGAGCGCGCAGACGTGATCCTGATGAACACCTGCGCCATTCGCGAAAATGCCCACAATAAGGTCTATAAACACTTATCTGAGCTGAAGAAACTCAAGCGGCAACGCCCATTGGTTGTCGGTGTCCTCGGCTGCATGGCGCAAAACCTGAAAGAAGAGCTGACGGATATTCAACCGCTGGTCGATGTCCTCGCCGGACCCGATGCCTATCGCCAGCTACCGATGTTGATCCGCAACGCGATGCGAGCGCAAGAAGAGGGGTTGGATCAGAAGGGGCTGGCGGTCGACCTGTCGGAATATGAAACCTATCACGATGTGGTACCAGACCGAACCGACGGGGTGAACGCCTGGATCGCCGTCATGCGAGGCTGCGACAACTTCTGCAGCTTCTGTGTGGTCCCTTACACGCGAGGCCGTGAACGGTCCCGCGATCCGGAGGGAATCGTTCAGGAGGCCCACCGGATCGCCGCGCAAGGATACAAACAGATCACGCTCCTGGGTCAAAACGTCAATTCCTACCGGTCCGGCGACTGGGACTTCGCGCACTTAATCACGGCCGTGGCGGATGTACCAGGCATCCAACGCGTGCGATTCACCTCCCCGCACCCCAAAGACTTTCCACTCTCGTTGCTCGAAGCCGTGGCGGCACACCCCAATATCTGCAAACAAATTCACTTGCCGCTCCAATCCGGCAGCGACCGCATTCTCAGCTTGATGAATCGTACCTATACCAACAAAGAGTATCGCGCCTTAGTCGACCGTATACGCGCCTTGCGGTCAGACATTGTCCTCAGCACCGATATTATTTGTGGTTTCTGCGGAGAACGCGATGAAGACTTTGCCGACACCTACCGGCTGGTTGAGGAAACACGGTTTCACTCAGCATTTATTTTCAAGTACTCGGAACGAAAAAACACCATCGCCGCGCGCAAGTTTTCGGACGATGTCTCCGAGACGGTAAAGACCGAACGGGTGACACGGCTCTTCGACCTTCAACGGAACATTGCCTACGAACGCAACCGAGAATATCTGAAGACGACCATTCCGGTCCTGGTCGAAGGGGATGCGAAACGATCCGCCGCACAGGGCATGGGAAAATCGGATGGCAACATCACCGTCATCTGGGACAAGTGCACCGTGCCCTCGCAACCGGGAGACATGATTTCCCTGGCCATCTACGATGCGTCGTCCACGACGTTGTATGCGGAACGTCCATCGGTGGAGCCCCACGGCTATACAGCCATGGCCCCTCTGGTGTCTTCGGCCAAACCCACCGAGTCTATTCCGTCTTTGTAGCTTCAGCTACAAAGGCTGAACGCATGTCCTCCTTCGCCAAGGCTTCAGAAGATACCCGCTGCCGATTCCTCCACAGATTGATCCATCCTCCGTAGCAGACTACTGCGGAGGACGGGCAGCCGTGGCTTCCTGTGTAGACGGATGAATTGAATCGCTGGTGCCCACCCTACGTCCTTCTCCAAAAATCATTGTTGTGACTAGGAGCCTGTCCGACATTGCCTTCGTAACGAGGCGAAGGAGGTGCGGCCAGATGCGAGGCCGCAGGCACGGAAAAACCGGAGGCGTATTCGCTGGAGTACGTTGAGGATTTTTTCGGGCCGAGAACGACGCAGATGGTCGCGGATCGTT
The DNA here is from genome assembly GCA_034440335.1 of Nitrospirota bacterium. Taxonomy (GTDB): domain Bacteria; phylum Nitrospirota; class Nitrospiria; order Nitrospirales; family Nitrospiraceae; genus Palsa-1315. The sequence goes on from JAWXBV010000261.1 coordinate 11,759, forward strand.
CGCCGTAGTAGAACGGTCAATGTCGGACAGACTCCTAGGTTCCAAAAACGAACAGCGTTGAACGAAATCTGTCCATAAGGCCCCTAACCCCTCCTGCCTCGCATGAAGAAATCGCGGTTGTCATCCACATCATTCTCGGCATGAGAACGGGAACTTCCCTGTTTTGAATCTATAAAATAATTCGCTGCCGTACTACTACTTATATCTATATTATCAAGTACTTACAATCACGACATTCCTGATTGATTTGTATCGGAATTTAGTCAGCCCATTCTGTATTTATCCCCCTCTTCCCTTGTCATCGCAAGTGCCTATCACTCCGTCTGCTTCATCTCTTCTAAAGGCATAGTCTTTGCTTACCAATGGAATCATCGACTACGTAACCGCACTCTCTCACTCTTTTGGAGACGGGACATGAGCGAGAAACAAGATCCCAGCGTGAAAGACAAAGCAGCGACCTCCATAAGCCTGGAAACCCTGATTGCACTGGGAATCTTCGGATGGATTGCACTCAGCATGGCATTGATGGGCCTGGGCATCTGGTAATCACCCTGGCGCTGCCACAGAGTATCGTGCCACGGACCCTGCACACCCATTTCTGAAAGAAGGAACCTGGCGATGAAGAACTATCTCCCACTAGCGAATGTGCAGCGACCGATCATGCGCGGCCTTCTTGGAATTGCTGCGCTTGCCCTCGTCGGCAGCGGTTGCTCCAGTGGACCAGAACTCACTCAGAACGTGAATGGCAAGGTCTACATAGAAGAAGTGGACGATTGGGCGTTTGACGCCAGCCATCCTGCCGTGATCGATCAACAGACCATCACAAAGATCATTATGGGGTTATATAGCAATGACGACGTGAAAGGATCTTCGAGAATGTCCGCTGGTGGCAGCAAGCCGATGAGAATTTTCAGCGATGAGGATGCAGAGTTTCTTTCTCCCCTGCTCACACAAGGCTTATCTAAAGCGAAACCCGAAGAGCTAGTGTGGTTTCGCGTATCCTCATCGGCAGGGTCAGGCTCTGAACCCACCACGGGCAGTATTTACGTACAGAAGGGGTCGATCTACTTGACCATTGGGAAGGGTGCCAAGCCGACTGGGTTTATGCCTGAGTCGGCTGCACGCATCGAACCGGCTCCAGCCTATGTCGCAGGCGGTGCAGCCGACGCCATGACGATGATCATCAACTATCGTGCTATGGCAAAGATGCCGATGCCTGCCCCCCTGCCGATAGCAAAAGCCCCACTGATCACCCCGATTGCTCCCTCGGTGGCGGCCGCTCCAGCACAAGCTCAGCCGGTCTCTACCAGCATAGGACAGGATCTGGAGCAGGACGAGTTTTTATCCCAGAAACTCATTGACTTGAATCTGGCAAAAGAGACGCTCGCGAAGCAAGGCTCCGAGATCACGATGCTTCGCAAGGAGTCGAAATGGATGAAACGAGAACTACGGGACCGCGAAGAAGAGATCAAAGCACTGAGGTTGACCAAGGTATCCGGCAAATCCGCACCGAAGATGAAATCGGCCCGCGCGACGAAGGTTCGCTAGCCTCGCTTCACCCGCCCAATGTATGACGCGTCTGCTGCAAGTGCGGATACGCAGCTCCGTCCGGCAGTCCCGCCGTTCATCCCTTCGACCTACTGCACGAAAATGCCTCATGGTTTCACCGCTCCGAATGTCCCACTCGCTTCTCGTCTGCACGCTTTCGCGACGAACCTTCATACATACTGCCGGCTAATCGACATTCAGCAACTCCGGCTGAAGCAAGACCACTTCACTGGACAGGGGCTGTCGAAAATTCATTCGGCAGTAACAGGCATACGTCACATAGGTATCTTGTAGGCAGTACCGGGCCAACTCTTGCCCCTGTCCCCTCCCCCACATCTCAGCCACCTGAGCTCCACTGCCGGATTTCGTTTCGACCTTCAGCGCTCGCGCCAGCACGTCGAGTTTTACCCACCCACGCGTATCCCAATTGCTCCAAATTGCCATCGTGTCGTAGATCGGCTCCGTGCGGAACTTGGCGAGATTGATGTCCATGCTCGGTTTGACTTGGTGAATGATCGATCGCTTCTTCATGAACGGGATATCGAAGCCTAGCCCGTTATGGGTGATGAAAAGAGAGGGACGGCTCTGCGCCAGACGGCTCCAGAATTGCTGCAATAACTCCCGCTCATCCCCTCCATACCAAGCCACCGCCCCGCGCGGCTCCAGCTGATCGGAAAACTCCAAGAGGCCGATACAGACGATCTGACTGAACGTGCCGTCGAAAGCAGACTTCGCATATTGTTCATCCTCGGCCTGTCGTTGAGCTTCGGCAGCCCCTGCTGTAAACAGATCGTAGCCCTCGCCTGCCGGATCAGATTCGACGCGTGGCGAGAACTTCCCCACCAACCTCGCCCATTCTTCCCGAGGCGCTTGAATGGTTTCAATGTCCAGAACGACCTTCATGAGCCCTCTCCCATAGTTTGCCTCTGGATGGCTTCGATAATAGGACGGTCCGCCGGCGGAAACTCAAAGTTGCCCAACTCATGCGGCCAGACCCATCGAATTTCCGCGCAGTCGATGGCTGTGGCCTGCCCGGTTTCGATTCTGCAACGGAAGAAATGCAGATTCACAGTTTTCTCCTCATATTCATGCCGAATAATTTGAAACGGTATCGGCACGTCAATATGAACACCGAGTTCCTCAAACAACTCCCGCCGCAGACATTCTTCCAACGTTTCGCCCGGCTCACACTTTCCTCCGGGAAACTCCCAGAAACCCGCCAGATGCACGCCAGGATTCCGTCGAGCGATCAAGTAACGGCCATCACGATAAACCAGGCCGGCGGCCACTTCAACGACCTTCATGCCGCCTCGTCACGCTTCGCGATTTTTTGTCGAAGGGGTATGTCTTGCAAAATAATTTCATCGGACATCGTTCACAGGAAGGATTTCGCGCCGTGCAGCAGGTCGCCCCAAAGTCCATGATCCCCTGGTTGAAGTCATATCCCTTCCCGCGTGGAATTAAGGCTTCCGACAATTGCCACAGCTTTGCCTTTTGAGTCTTGGGATCGCCCTTCGCGACGAACACCCGATGAAGGACTCGAATCACATTCGTATCCAGAATCGGCGCATCTTCGTTGAATGCGAACGACCGAATCGCGCCGGCCGTGTACCGCCCAATCCCCTTGAACGACAGCAAATCCTCCGCATCGCTCGGAAGCCGGCCCCCATACCGTTCTACCGTCTCGCAGGCGATGCTATGTAACCGCTCCGGGCGAATGTTGTACCCGAGCGGATACCACGTCTTCTTCACATCCGAGACCGGCGCATCGGCCAACTCTTCAAAGCTCGGATAGCGGTCTAGAAACTCATGATACTTGGGAATCACCCGATCGACCTGCGTCTGTTGCAGCATCACTTCAGACACCAGAATGTGATAGGGATCGGAGGTCTTTCGCCAAGGAAGATCGCGGCCATGTTTCTCATACCATTTCAGCAACCGGGTCTGAAAACGGCGCTTCAGCGAGGCGTCGAGGCCGGAGGGCTTCTTCGAACTCTTCTTCTTGGGCAGAGGGATTGTTCGAGAACGAGAGGTGGTGGGCATCGCTAGCCCGCACTATTCATGACGGTTCGTTGCGAAATCGCGCAGTCGCCAGGCGAGACAGGCGCGCGGAGCCACGAGGGAGGAAGGCATACTTGAAACAGTATGTTGACCGACCGAGTGGCGAGCCCGCCTGCCTGGACGCAGCGCAGCCGTGTCCAGGCTTGTCGCAGCGGCGAATCCGTGATTGCAGCAGAACCGTTCATGAATAATGCGGGCCAGGTCAATCCAATGGCGGCATTCTAGAAGTGCGCCAACCGAAAATCAAATGGCAACCAGGCCAAGCACGTGCTCGTGCTACTCAGGTAGATAGGCTAAAGGCATTGAGTCTTCAGCCTGAACACCTGAGTAGTTACAGAAGCATGTCAAAGAATTATTCCTTGTAATTAACAGGATGAAAAACCTTTTGCTGGCGTGCAGATCAGTCTCATACCTGGTTCTCCCTTCGCTTCGCTCCGGGAGAACCAGGTGCACGAAACCGACCGCTACGCGGCGGCTCAGCCCCGCGTTGCCGCAACAGGTGAGTTCTGCGGAGAGGCTCATGTCGGAACCCATTGCTCCACATCTCGTCTTCTCACAGAGCGTCATCCGTCCGGCCTCACCTCTGTCCTCCTCAATTTACTCTCCTTCGCCGAGTACCCCGCAACTTCCGGCCTCGTAGCCGACGTGGGTACGAAGGCTGAATAGGCTGCTGCGGGGAGCTACATGGGAACATGAACTTTTCAAAGATCTCTATTTCTTTGACATCCACTCGTTCACCGATTAGCCTTGCCAGAGATGAACGCATAGTCGGGGAAGCCTCATCGAAGAGGCCGTTCTATTGAGACGCACACCTTCTGAGGGCCCCACGATGACGGAACAGAGACAGCACGTTCGCTATCAAGTCGAATTCCCTGCGATATTTTCAGGCGATCATGCAGGGATAGGGATCGTCTACAACCTCGGGATGGGTGGCTGCAAGGTCGTGAGCGATCTTGCAGTCAAGCGCGGCGCCCGCTTGACCGTACTTCTCCAGACTCCGGATCAACCGATTGCTATCACCGTTCAAGCGGCCACCATCCAGTGGATTCTGAAACTCGAGTTTGGCGTGGAATTTATTGACATGCAGGAGCGGGAACGAGCCCGTCTGGAGCAGCTCCTGGCAACGCAGGTGAACATCGTTCCATAGGAATCGTTACACCTCTATGGTCACGAGAAAACACATCAGATTCCCCGTGTCGCTCTCCAGCACCCTGGTGCACCAGAACCGCTTCCGCCATACGGGATCGATTCGAGACCTTTCGACCAAGGGATGCTGTGTCGACAGTATCATCAGCCCCTTTACCGGTATGCAGCTCACCATCCACCTGCATATTCCCGGTGAATCCCAGCCCATCTTGATCGACAATGCTGCAGTCCGCTGGTCCGGGTCCGCCGGCATCGGGCTTGAATTTCTGACGGTGGCTCCCCCGCATCAAGACCGGCTGAACCACATAATCCAACGGCTGATCCAACAACTTCAGCTCAAACCCGACCTTTCGTAGGCAATCTTTTCTTGAGTTGCATTTTAGGCACTCGCCTCCGTATCCTTCGTCTTCATGAACCTCTCCCAACTGTCCCAGGAACAATTCAACGAACTCGTACGCGGTATCGTCGACGATCGTTTGCGCGAGCTACTGGGCGATCCCGACCTCGGGCTCCAGCTCGGCAGTGGCCTGCGCGCCCGTTTGAAGGAATCCCTGTCCAGTACGGAGAGACTGTCCGGCGAAGACATCGCAGACCGACTCGGTCTGCGCTGGTAAGGACGATATGGCCTGGTATCGGCTTGCCTATCGCCCCATCATCCTCAAAGATCTTGCAGACCTTGAGCCGTCCATGGCACAGCGACTCTTGGACAAGACCAAATGGATTGCCTCCAACATCGATAACTTACGCCACGACCCCATTGCGTCAGACCTGCCGGGCCTTTCTAAATATGCGGTCGAGGACTGGAGGATTTTCTATTCAATCGATCGGGAAGATCACCTGGTCGATATTCACGGCATCGTTCGCCACACAGAGGCCCCTTTATGATTACCCTCACCGTTGCCGCCGTTGCTCAGCTGAAAGCGATTCAACTCCATCATCCTGAGGATCCGGTCGTCCGAATTTCCGTGCGCGATTTGGGCGATTCACGCTTGAGCTTCGGGATCACGCTGGAAGCGACGGCCCAGCCTGACGACGACGTTCAACAAGTCAATGGGCTCACGATTGCGGTTGATCGGCAGAGTGCGCCACGGATGGAAGGTGTGACTGTCGACTACACGGAGGCAGCTGGGTTTCGTTTTCTACACGACGGCCATGGCCGCAGTCTGCCCCTGAGTATGATTCCCACGCTTAACTAATGGAGCGACCTAGTAGGAGATTGAAAAACCGTTTCATCTCGACAATGCCACTATGCCTGCACCTTTAGCTAAAAGGGAAATTACCCTGCAAGAGGCTCAAACAGGCCGCCCAGCAAGGCCGCAGCGAGTGAAGGGCCGACGCGTACCCGGGGTACGTGGAGGATCTGAACGATGCGAGAACGAAGCTGGATGCCTGTTTCAGCCTCTTGCCGGTGGTTAGGCGAGTCGATCCGGTAAGGTAGCCACATGCACCTGGAACTCGCCACGCGTCACATCCTCGACATAACGGCGCAGGGCGTCCTTGACCACGGGAAATGCGATCTCGCCCCAGGGAATGTCAGAAAGCGAGAACAACTGCACCTCAAGGCTTTCCTCACCTGCCCCGAAATCCGGCGAACGCATCGGCCCGCGGAAGACCAGGTAGGCCTGGCCGATGTGTGGGAGACTCAGGACCGCAAACAGGCAGATATGCTCCACCTGAGTCTCTGCTTCCTCCAATGTTTCACGAACGGCCGCCTGCTCAGTGCTCTCGCCGATTTCCATAAAACCAGCAGGAAAGGTCCAGAGACCGGACTTGGGCTCGATCGCACGTCGGCAGAGGAGAATGCGTCCGCCCCACTCTGGAATGCAGCCTGCGACGATTTTTGGATTATGGTAATGAATGGTCTGACAGGAGTCGCAGACGAACCGCAGACGATTGTCGCCGGAGGGGACTTTCTTGGTGACAGCCGTACCGCAGACACTACAATAGTTCATGGTGACGCTCAGTCGGGGGTGATCTCAGATGGATAGCACAAAACTACGGTTCTTTGCACCCTGCCCGAGTGGGCTGGAGGGCGTTCTCGAACAGGAACTCCACGACCTTGGCGTGCCGATGACCACGAAGACAGACGGCGGGGTTGCCTTCCTAGCCCCCTGGTCCAGCATGTATTGGGTCAATCTCAAGAGTCACATTGCCAGCCGCGTGCTCTGGGAAGTCGGACAGGCCCCCTATCTCTCGGAAGACGATGTGTACCGCGCAGCCTATAACTTGCCCTGGCCTGACTGGTTCACCTCGTCGCAGACCATCAAGGTGAAAGTGAGCGCACGCCGTTGTCCCCTCACCAGCCTGGACTTCATCACGCTGCGTATTAAAGACGCGGTCTGCGATAAGTTTATGGCGGTGCGCCATAAGAGACCGAATGTAGACACCCATCACCCGAACATCCGGCTTGACGCGTTTCTCGATGAGTCAACGGTGACCTTCTATCTAGACACCTCCGGCGACCCACTCTTCAAGCGAGGCCATCGTATCGTGTCTGTCGAGGCACCGTTGCGAGAAAACCTGGCGGCGGGCTTGCTGCGGCTCGCTGGATGGACGCCCAACGACGTGCTGCTCGACCCTATGTGCGGCGGGGGAACGATCCCTCTCGAAGCGGCGATGATGGCGCGCAGGATCGCGCCCGGGCAGTCCAGGGCATTCGCGTTTGAGCACTTGATTATCCACGATCCCAAACGCTGGGGCCATCTGCGCGAAGCGTCTCGGGTGAAACAACTGGCCGAGGTACCGGCGGCCATCTATGCGTCCGACCAGGATCCTGCCGCAGTCAAGATTGCGCAGCGGACGTTTCAGGGGGCGGGGCTTGCAATCGATATTCGCCTGCGGCAAAGCGACGTGCTCGACCTTGAGGCTCCAGCTGAACAGGGCGTGATCATGATCAATCCCCCCTATGGAGTCCGGCTGGGCCGGCGAGAAGAACTCGATGCGTTCTATCCCAAGTTGGGCGACTGGCTGAAACAGCGCTTCAGCGGTTGGCGGGCCTATCTCTTTACTGGTGATTTACGGGTTCCCACACTTATCGGCCTCGCGCCCTCGAAACGCATTCCCCTCTTCAATGGCCCGCTGGAATGTCGGTTGTATGAATTTCAGATTGTGTCTGGGTCGATGCGAAAAACGATTCACGCACCGACGAACACAGGATGACGCCTCACTAATGATGTGGACACAGATCATGAATCGACTCCTGCCGCTTCTGTTCGGTGTGCCCCTGCTCCTGTGGCTTCCTGGTTGCAGTGTGGTGCAAGGCTTCGTTGCGTTGATTGATCCCCCTCCCGCACCCAGCAGCCCTATGCGCCAATCGGTGCTCGACCGGCTCGCGGTTACCGTCCGAACGGACTTCGAGCGACTCACCGGATTACACCACACAGATGTCCTCGCGACGCATGCAACTGACGAGAAGATCCCGGCGCAGTTCAGACGTCGCCTGGTCACCAACGCCCTCACGCAACCCTGGGAGGGTCTGACGGATTTGGAGCATCAGGGACTCTTGCTGGCCGAAATGGCAACAGGCGGGTCCGTCAACCTTCCAGCCCTCCTCGATGTGCTGGAAGCGGGTATGGATCGCTCCTCCACTTTCTACCAACCGATTCCTCTGCCGACAAGCTCTTCACGCGAAGACCTCCTGACCTTCATGGTCGGAAGCTTGGAGCAGGCGTCACGGCACCGAGACAGCGCATTGACGAATCTGACCGAGGCAGAACGGCACTTCCTGTTTCTCCATGCACGATCGATCGCTGAACACTTCACCCCACAGATATCCCACCTGTCAGACCAGACGATCGTGCGAATGAAAGCCGATCTCCGTTTTGCCGAACTACTTGAGGAACAGGTGGGTTATGCCAGTCTTATTGCGGCGGCCCAGGTGCTCGCCCGTCTCGCCAATGAGCGTTGGCTTGACCACGTTGCCGAGGCTTGGACCAATCCCCTGCCCCCTTCCGCCGTTCCTCCCGGCGTGACGGGAGACGTGCTCTTGCTCCAAGAGACACCCTACGGACTGATTGTGATTGGCGGCCCAGGACCCAACACCTATGATCTGGATAAGGGCATCGGTCTGATCATCGATGTGGGCGGCAACGATCTCTATCGAGGCATGATTGCCGCGTCTACGGACGAGGATCAGGGCAATGCCGTCGTCATCGATCTCAATGGAGACGATACCTATCACGGGGCGCCACTGGGACTGGCCACCGGGCGGCTGGGGGTGGGATTGCTAATCGATCACGACGGGGACGATGTCTATCAGCTCGACATGGGGTCGGGAGGCGCCGGGTTCGGCGGACTCGGAATCTTGTTCGACGCGACAGGCAACGATGTCTATATCGGCGCTCGCCTGACCCAGGGCGCAGCCATTGGAGGACTCGGCCTCTTGCTCGATGGGGCAGGGAACGACCGCTATACCAGTCATGGCTTCGCCATCGGATTCGGCGGCCCCCTGGGCGTCGGCGCCGTCATCGATATTGCCGGCGACGATCACTATCAATGCGGCGACACCTATCCCAGTGCCTACAACGAGCAGGATGCTCCAACGGGAAAGCCAGGCGATCCCCTCTATCAGTATGACTGCTTCGGGCTGGGCGCCGGATCGGGACAACGGATTCTGACAAAGAACGTAAAGAGGCAAGCCTACAGTCTGGCCGGTGGATGGGGAATCTTGCTGGATATCGAAGGGCGCGATCACTATGCCGGCGCAAACTTTTCGCAGGGACAGGGCTACTTTTTCGGCGCTGGGATGAAATTGGACTTCGCCGGCAACGACGAACACCTGGCTGCTCGCTATGGGCATGGCGCCTCCGCCCACTTTGGGGTCGGCCTCTTCATCGACCGGCAGGGAGACGATCGCTACGGCTCCTCCGGCCCCTTCTATAACGGCGGGGTGGCCTGGGACAGCAGCGTGAGCCTGATGATCGATGCAGGAAAAGGCTGCGACACCTATGCCTTCGCGCGCTCGACCGGTCTTGGTCGAGCCGACTATGCAGGCTGGGGACTCTTCATCGACGAGGGAGGGGAAGACCAGTACCAAGTCGGATCGGGCTTCGGAGACTCCTCGGGAAAGAGTGTAGCCGGGTTCTTCGATCTCGAAGGCAGAGACACCTATACTCTCCCATCCACATCATCGACACCGGCCGACGCTCGTCCCCGTGACGGAGGAGCCTTTTTCTATCCTCACGGTGGCGTCTTCGTCGATCGCTGAGGCGCTTATTCCCCTGGAACGTCCCTGCGATGACAGGCAGTTGCGGCGACTCCTCCATTCCAGCCCACCCCTCCCCTTGACTTGTGCTCGACAGAAACTATCTCCATTCTTGATGCCCGGCTTGAGTCTTTTCACCGACTGAGCGGAAGGATGTGTCCACATGAATAACGAGACCACGGCTGTCACGCTACCGGTACTCCCGATTAAACGCACCGTGCTCTTTCCTGGGATCATGATGCCCTTGACCGTCGGACGTGCACGGTCGATCGCTGCCGTAGAAGCGGCAATGAAAACAGAAGAGAAGACGATTCTGGTGGTCGCACAGCGCGATCCCCTGACGGAAGAGCCGGGGCTCGACGAGCTCTACACCATCGGAACGAAGGCCGTGATCAAACAGGTTGGACGGTCAGAGGATGGCACGGTCCATGCGCTCATGCAGGGACTTGAACGAGTCGCGTTGCTCAAGGTTGGACAGACACAACCGTTTCTTCTCGTCGAGGCCAGGCGGCTCGATCACCCGACCGACCAAGGCACCGAAGTTCAGGCCCTCCACCGAGCCATCCAGGAATTGGTCACAGACCTTCCTAGATTGATTCAGGCTCCAGGAGTGCAGGAGGCCACAGAGGCCTTCGGCAACGAAGACAATCCCGTCGCCTTGGCCTATCGCCTCGCCACGCTCCTCAATCTCACCCTGCATGACGAGCAAAAGCTGCTCGAAAGTTCCTCCACCATCGAGCTATTGCGATCGCTCTATGCCTCCCTCTCGAAAGAAATTCAGATACTACAGCTGCGGGACAAGATCACCAGCGACGCCCAAGCCAAGATCGGTAAGACCCAACGAGAATATATCCTCCGTGAACAATTGAAGGCCATTCAGCAGGAACTCGGCGAGGGCGTGGGTGAAGAGAATGAAATCACTGAACTCAACAAGAAGGTTCACGAAGCCGATCTTCCCGACCCTGTGCGAAAGGAAGTGGAGCGGGAAATTGCCAAACTGGCCAAAGTTCCCCCTTCTTCGCCAGACCATCAGGTCCTCAGGACCTATCTCGAACTGGTGATGGAGCTTCCCTGGAAGAAATCCTCGGAAGACCGTTTAGAGCTGAGCAAGGTTCGTCAGGTCCTGGAAGAAGATCACTACGGTATTCAAGAAGTGAAGGAACGGATCGTCGAACATCTGGCCGTGCTGAAATTAAATCCCGCAGCCAAGGCACCCATCCTCTGCCTCGTCGGACCTCCAGGCGTCGGCAAGACCAGTCTGGGACAGTCGATTGCCAGATCCATGGGACGAACCTTCGAACGGTTCAGCCTGGGCGGCGTCCATGATGAAGCAGAATTGCGAGGCCATCGCCGGACCTACGTCGGAGCCCTGCCTGGACGGATCATTCAGGCCATGCGTCGAGCCAACGTGAATAATCCCGTATTAATGTTGGACGAGGTCGACAAGATGGGTCGAGACTTCCGTGGCGATCCAGCTGCGGCCTTATTGGAGGTCCTGGATCCGGCGCAGAATCACACCTTCCGCGACCACTATCTCGATCTCCCGTTCGACCTATCGAACGTGTTCTTCATTACGACTGCCAACACACTGGATACGATCAGTCAACCGCTGCTCGACCGGATGGAACTCATCCACCTCCAGGGTTACAGCGACCGGGAAAAGGCAGCGATCGCCCGTCGCTACCTCTGGCCCCGGCGACTCAAAGAGGCAGGCCTGGATAGCAGCCAAGCCCTGCTGTCGGATGAGGTCTTGAACCTCGTCATCAGCCGCTACACGAGGGAGGCCGGCGTACGCCAACTTGAGCAGATGCTCGGTCGTCTGACCAGGAAGGTCGCGTTGACATTCGCGGAACTTCCAGAGGGCCAGGAGCGGATTCCTGTGTCCATTCAGCCAACCGTCCTTCCCGATTGGCTTGGGTCCGAGCGCTTCATGCCGGAGGAAGCACGAGCGGTCTTGCCCGCCGGCGTGGCCACGGGGCTGGCCTGGACTCCGAGTGGTGGGGATGTCCTCTATATCGAAACCACGCTGCTTCCCGGCAGCCATGAATTGACCATCACCGGCCAGTTGGGCGACGTCATGCAGGAATCTGCCCGCGCGGCACGAAGTTACCTCTGGTCCCATGCGGAAAGCATGGGGCTCGATATCTCCCGCTTCAAACGGAATGGGTTGCATATCCATGTGCCGTCCGGCGCCATCCCGAAAGACGGACCTTCAGCCGGGATCACCATGGCCACCGCGCTCGCATCGTCCTATAGCGGGAAAGCGGTGCGGAGCGACACAGCCATGACTGGCGAAATCAGCCTAAGCGGGTTGGTGTTACCTGTCGGAGGAATCAAGGAAAAGGTGCTGGCCGCCCATCGCGCCGGCATCCGACGCATCATCCTGCCGAAGGCGAACGAGAAGGATCTGGAAAAGGTGCCGCAGGAAGTGCGGAATGAGCTGACCTTCATCCTAGCCGAACGGATCGAAGAGGTACTCCCGGCCGCATTCAATCAGGATGCACCACCATTGGCACGAGCAGAGCGGGACGAACCGCTCGCGACCTCGACTGCTTCGTAAACCCTACCAGGCCCCGGCTCAACGCCGGGGCCTTACGAATCCCGCCTCGATCAGTCGCGCATCAACTCGGACCACGCATATCAAGTGTGACCGGCGCTGTCGGCAAGATCCTTTGACCGGCCAGGTGGAGCTTGCTATCATGAACCAGTCGCACGAAGCACGATATCGGGGTCGGGAGGGGTCTTCAATGCGCTATGAACGAATCAGTATCGATCCGCATATCTGTAGCGGGAAACCCTGCATCCGAGGGACAAGGATCATGGTGACCAACATTCTCGGATTGATCGCCGGCGGCTACACGAACCAGCAGATTCTTCACACCTATCCGGAATTGACCCGTGAGGATATCGCGGCTGCGCTCGACTATGTCAGCCAGGTCGTCGATGAAGACAAAGTGATTCCCCGTGCCTGAGGCGCTCACCCTCTGCTTAATTCCTCCGATTCATCCAACATGTGCGATTCAAGACCTGACACCGCTTGTGGATTTCCCAACTTTCCTTCGGTATTCCCCTCTCAATTCAAGCAATGGTGGAGCGCTGCCAGGTGCCCTCCTTGCTCGCAGAACAGAGGACGGGATGGAGCCTGATGATCTTCTGTGCTCGCGCAACGCGCGGCCTCAGAAGGCCCTCGTTGGACACGCGCAGTGGAAGATCAATCAGCCCCCATCCCAAAGAGGGACAAGCAAGCTTGGAGGAAACATGTATATCGTGCGATGCGCGCAGTTGAGGGCAACCTTGGCCACTCCCCTTTATATGGTTGGAGGGAAGGAAAGAGAATGCCGGTCTGGCGATTCCCTGTGCTCGCGCAACGCGCGGTCGTGGACTCCCCTCGTTGGACGCGCGCACGATGGGAACCCGCAAGGCCGCCCTTCCGATGCCATGAGGAGAAGAAATTCTTATGGCTCGTTAGAGATGTTAACCTAGAGCTGGACCAAGCCAACCGCGAAAAACAGGATGTCCCCGCTGATTCACTGAGCAACTGCGCAATTCGCTCCGCTAATAGCCTCGAAGCATTAATGCTCGCCATGGTATAAGGCAGGGCGGTTTCAAGTTCCAAGTGCAACGGGTGGTTGATGACGCAGTTGCGTATAGACTTCCAGGGGCGTCGCAAAGTCGAGACATTTTCTCGGGCGCG
>JAWXBV010000262.1:0-4614 GCA_034440335.1 Nitrospirota bacterium
CGCGCCCGAGAAAATGTCTCGACTTTGCGACGCCCCTGGAAGTCTATACGCAACTGCGTCATCAACCACCCGTTGCACTTGGAACTTGAAACCGCCCTCTTATTCAACAGGCGTGGACAGAAACCGAGCAAATGGTAAGTGGCGAACAGACGAGTGAACCTCGCCGTGGTGCCTGCCACCGTGGCAGATCGTGTGGGGTGCTTGGAGACGAAAGGCCCTCGAAGCAGTGACCGCCTTCACCGAATCTGTCGTCGAAGATGCCGCCCTTGCCTGGCTTGAAGCGCTGGGCTACGCCGTACTGCACGGTCCGGACATCGCAGCCGGTGGGCTGGCAGCCGAGCGCAGCGACCCCAACTATCGTGATGTAGTGTTGGAGCGGCGGTTGCGGCAGGCGCTGGTACAGCTCAATCCCGACTTGCCGACCGAGGCGTTAGAAGACGCCTACCGCAAGCTGACGCGAAGCGATGCACCGTCGCTGGTCGAACGCAACCGCGCTGTGCATCGAATGCTTATTGAAGGTATTCCCGTGGAATACCTTCAACCCTCACCCCAACCCTCTCCTAAGCGTGGCGCACCCTCTTCCCGCTCCCCTCTCCCATTGGGAGAGGGGTCAAGAGGTGAGGGTTTGCGCCGATGGGGAATCGTCCGGGTCATCGATTTCGATGATCCCAGCGCAAATGACTGGTTGGCCGTCAACCAGTTTACCGTCGCAGAGGGTCAGCATATACGCCGCCCGGACGTGGTGCTGTTCGTGAATGGGCTGCCGCTCGCGGTGATCGAACTGAAGAACCCGGCTGATGAGAACGCCACGATCTGGGGCGCCTATCAACAACTCCAAACCTATCAGGCACAGATTCCCTCTCTCTTCGCGACGAACGCAGCGCTGATCGTCTCTGACGGGGTGCAGGCGCGGATTGGTTCACTAGGGGCGGGGCGGGAATGGTTCAAGCCTTGGCGCACTATAACGGAGAAGGAAGACTATGCTTCCCCGTTACCCTCACCTCGGCCTGACGGCCACCCCTCTCCCATTGGGAGAGGGGATGGGGGTGAGGGGCAAAAGCAGTTCAAATCTGAACTTGAAGTGCTTTTGCTAGGGGTATTCGAGAAGCGACGGTTCCTCTACTTTGTACGACACTTCATCGTGTTCGAGGACGAGGGTGCAGGCAAACTCACCAAGAAAATGGCGGGCTACCATCAGTTCCATGCGGTGAACGTGGCTGTCGAAGAAACCTTACGGGCAGCTCGCCGTGCGGCGGAGCATCGGGCCGCGGATGTCTTGGGCCAATACAAGGCAGGCCACCAGCCTGGCGGCGAACCGGGGGATCGGCGAGTCGGTGTGGTCTGGCATACGCAAGGTTCGGGTAAGAGCTTGACGATGGCCTTCTACGCGGGGCGGGTGATCCTGCACCCGGCGATGGAGAACCCAACCATTGTGGTGCTCACCGACCGCAACGACCTCGACGATCAACTCTTCGGCACCTTCGCTCGTTGCCATGATCTGCTCCGTCAGTCACCGGTGCAGGCAGCGGATCGTGCCGACCTGCGCGAGAAGCTGAAGGTCGTGTCCGGGGGCGTGGTCTTCACCACCATCCAGAAGTTCATGCCGCCTTCGGCGGCACCCTCACCCCAGCCCTCTCCCAGTGGGAGAGGGGGGAGCGAAGCGGAGGGTGAGGGAGACTGGCGCATGCCAGTCTTGTCGGACCGGCGCAATGTCGTGGTGATCGCAGACGAGGCGCATCGTAGCCAGTATGATTTCATCGATGGCTTCGCCAGGCACATGCGCGACGCCCTGCCGAATGCGTCGTTTATCGGCTTCACGGGGACGCCCATTGAGAAGACCGACGCCAATACCTGTGCTGTCTTTGGCGACTACATTAGCGTCTACGATATCCAGCGGGCGGTCGTCGATGGTGCTACGGTCCCCATCTACTACGAGAGTAGGCTCGCCAAACTAGAGATTAAAGACTCCGAACGCCCAAAGATCGACCCCAAGTTTGAGGAGGTCACCGAGGGGGAGGAGGTCGAGCGTAAGGAGAAGCTCAAGAGTCGCTGGGCGCAGCTCGAAGCCGTGGTGGGATCGGACAACCGAATTAAACTGATTGCGCGGGATCTGGTCAATCACTTCGAAAACCGACTTTCGACAATGGACGGGAAGGCGATGGTGGTCTGTATGAGCCGCCGGATCTGCGTCGAATTGTACCGCGAGATTGCTGCGTTGCGCCCCCAGTGGCATGGCGACACGGACGATCTTGGCTCGATGAAGGTGATCATGACTGGATCGGCATCCGACCCGATGGAATGGCAGGGCCACATCCGCAACAAGAAACGGCGAGAGGACATGGCGCTACGGTTTCGTGCCCCGAAGGACCCGTTTCAAATTGTGATCGTGCGGGATATGTGGCTGACGGGCTTCGACGCGCCAAGTCTCCACACGATGTATGTGGATAAGCCGATGCGCGGGCACGGGCTGATGCAGGCCATCGCGCGGGTCAACCGCGTGTTCAAGGATAAGCCCGGCGGGCTCGTGGTGGATTACCTCGGCCTCGCCGACGAACTCAAAAAGGCTCTGGCGACGTACACCGAAAGCGGCGGAACCGGGAAGACGGCTATCGATCAGGCCGAGGCCGTGGCTGTGATGCTGGAGAAGTACGAGATCTGCCAAGGCCTCTTCGGTTCATACACCACGCCGGCCGGCATGGTGAGGGGCTTTGACTGGTCGCGCTGGATTACGGGGAAACCGCAAGAGCGTCTCTCCGTGTTGCCCGCCGCGCAGGAGCATATTCTTGCCCAGCAAGACGGCAAGGCTCGACTCCTACGCGCAGTCACTGACCTCTCGCAAGCCTTCGCGCTCGCCGTGCCACACGAGGAGACGTTCCGCGTCCGCGACGATGTGGGATTTTTCCAGGCCGTCCGCTCGGTACTGGCCAAGAACACACCAGGCGAGCAGAAGACTGACGAAGAACTCGACCACGCTATCCGGCAGATCATCTCGAAGGCTGTCGCGTCCGACGAGGTGGTGGATATCTTTGCTGCGGCGGGACTGAAGAAGCCGGATCTTTCGATCCTCTCCGACGAGTTCCTGGCGGAAGTTCGTGGGATGCCGCAGCGCAATCTCGCGGTTGAGTTGCTCCGCAAACTCCTGGCTGGTGAGATCAAGGTCCGATCGAAGCGGAACGTCGTGCAGGCTCGCTCCTTCGCGGACCTGCTGGAACAGGCGATAAAAAAGTACCAGAACCGGGCCATCGAGACCGCTCAGGTGATCGAAGAGTTGATTGGCCTTGCGAAGCATATGCGGTCGGCCCATACGCGGGGTGAGACACTTGGCCTGACCGAAGACGAGTTAGCCTTCTACGACGCACTAGAAACGAACGACAGCGCCGTGAAAGTGCTGGGCGAGCCGACATTGACCAAGATTGCGCGCGAGCTCGCGGAGATGGTGAAAAAGAACGTCACCATTGATTGGACAGTACGAGAAAACGTGCGCGCGCAACTCCGTGTCCTCGTAAAGCGCATTCTTCGCAAGTACGGCTATCCACCGGACAAGCAGGAGAAAGCGACTCAGACCGTACTGGAGCAGGCGGAGGTGCTGTGCGCGGAGGTTGCTGCATGATTGTAGACGTGTTAACCAATCTTCCCAACCCCGACATCATCGCCCAAGAAATCGTCGACGACCTCGAAGCGGCCCTTGAACAGTTCCGATTGATCGCGAATGACCTTGGCGGGGAACTTTCCGATGTAAAGACCTGCAGAGATTTAGGGTCAGCAGAGATTTAGGGTCAGGCCTGACTATTGACTTATTGGAGTGCGGATCATGTATCGGGAGTCTTTTCTGCTACTGAGACCACTATTCTTCTATTGTCTCCCCTGAGGGCGGGCTAGAGGGTCTTCCACTGCGCGTGTCTAACGAGGGGAGTCCTGTTCCGATCATTTCAGAGACACATCGCTGCCCGCGACGGCCGCTACCTGCTTTGTCCTCTCCGGGCTATCTCATCGTCATCAGGGTTTGCTCGGGAATGATCGCTGGAGTCTTCTAGAGATCCTGCGATGCGCGCTCGCGTTGCCACGAACGTCCCTGTTAACATGAACATTCCTCACCAACCTGTAGCAAGGACAATCCATCGATGTCGACGCCTGCACAATCGAATGCCGTACTTGTCGCGATCCGCACCCCTCGTGTGACCATGGAGGAGCTGGAGAGTTCGCTGCAAGAGCTCACCCGTCTTGTGAACACCCTCGGGTACCATGTCGTGGGCCAGGTGACGCAAAAGCGTAGTTCCGATAAATATGCGTCGGTCCTGGGTCAGGGAAAACTTGCCGAATTGGCACAGTGGACCGGTGGCACCGGGAAAGTCGCGGTGGCGTTTGAACGGCCGATGCACAAAGCGGCGTCGAAGCGCGAGGCGGCGGCCTCGGACGTGACGGAGGAATCAGAAGACGACGAATCGGATGACACCGGCGAGGCTGCGCCAGGCCCTCGCGAGCAGGCGAAGATCGTCATCGTGGACTGTGATCTGTCGCCGTCCCAGTTGAAAAATCTTGAAAGTGCCGCCGGCGTGCCGGTGCTCGACCGTACCGGCGTCATCATTGAGATTTTCAGTCGACATGCTCGCACCA
>JAWXBV010000263.1:0-12279 GCA_034440335.1 Nitrospirota bacterium
CTAACCAGAATGTACCCAGCGCTTCGGCGGCCAGTCGTCGTCCCATGCGTGCCTCCCTCACCAATAGATTTCGGAGATTCCGGCCCGCACTATGCCCGGTGGCGCGCGAAAGCGCAAGCGAGCCTCAACGCCAGACCGGCCACGATAGTCATGGGGCTCACGGTCGGGCTTCCAACACCAGATTGAACGGCGTCTGTGTCGCGCGGCGGAATCGTGTGAACCCGCCTTTCATCACCACGTCTCGTAGTCTTGCCTCCCCGGCCTGGGCACCGAGGGCTGGGCCATTGGATGCCAGAGAAGCGGGGGCGCAGATCATCGTCGATGCGGCGTAATAGACTCTGCCTACTGGATTCAGATTGTCTTCTACGCGGTCATTCGCGAATGGCTCCACAATCATCCACGTACCATTCTGTGCGAGCGTCTTCTTCGCATACTTCGCAGCTCCGAGTAGGATCGCCCATGTCATGCAGGCAATCAAAGTGGGCGACGAAATCGTATTCCTTGCCGGGATAGTCTGTGGACTTCGCCACTGCGAAGGTCACGTTTTTCAGCCCTACCTCATTGGCCCGTTTGCGTGCGGTCAAGATCGAGGGTTTATGGTAATCGAAGCCGAAGAAGGTCGATGTGGGATAGGCCTGTGCCATGATGATGGTGGATGCTCCAAACCCGCAGCCGACATCCGCGACTTTTGCACCTCTCCTTAGCTTTGCCTCCATACCATCGAGGGAGGGAATCCAATTTGCCACGAGGTTGCCACGGTAGCTCGAGCGGAAGAATCGCTCTGTGCCTTCGAACAGCCGGTGGTCGTGCTGATCCCACCCGAGGCCCTTGTCGGTCTTGAATCGCAGCTGGATCTTGGGGTTTGCGGAGAATGTGGCCGCAATGACCTGAAACGCACCCGGGAGAAAACACGGACTGTTTTCATCGGCGAGTGCCATGGCCTGTTCTTCAGGGAGGGTGTACCGACCGGTTCCAGCGTCATAGGTTACATAGCCACCTGCTGCCTGATTGCCCAGCCACTCACGGACGTACCGCTCTGCCGTTTTTGTGGCCTTCGCAAGTTCAGTCGGCGTGACGGGGCCCGCCTTCGCATGGCTTTGTAGAGACCGAGCTTGTCGCCAAGGAGCACCATGTTGGCACTCAGCGCGGCCCCGATGTCACCGACTGCCTTGCCCATGAACGCGTCCAGCCTGTCAGGATTAATCGCCATGATGCCCCTTCATTTGGAGTAATTTTGCGCATGTTCTGCCACTTGTTCGTGGCTGTCAAGCCAGAGCGAAGGGAGTAGAATGTCGCCATGAATACAAGATCGAACAGACAAAGGAGGTTTCCCGCATGAAAGAGTATCGCGTCAAGCTGGACTCACCACTCAACTTGGATACATATGACCCGGACGACACGGGGGACTACAAGAAGACCGATCAAGGCAAAGAAAAAGCCAAGGCGATGACGGCAGCATTGACCGGACGGCTCGGTGAACTCCAAGAACGGCTCTATGCGAACGGGACTCGATCCCTGCTCATCGTGTTGCAGGGAATGGACACCAGTGGTAAGGACGGGACGATCAAGAGCGTCATGTCCGGCGTGAATCCGCAGGGCTGCAAAGTCGTGTCCTTCAAAACTCCGTCGTCGGAGGAGCTCGGCCACGATTTCCTCTGGCGCGTGCATCAGAAGACGCCACCCCATGGCCAGATCGGCATCTTCAATCGCTCGCATTATGAAGATGTGCTGATCACCCGCGTTCATGGCTTGGTATCGAGTACGGTGGTGCGACAACGGTTTAATCAAATCAAAGAATTCGAGGAGCTGCTCCATGAGAGTGGGACGACGATCCTCAAGTTTTTCCTTCACATCTCCAAGGATGAACAGAAAGAACGGTTGGAGGAACGTGTTCGTGACCCAGAGAAGCGCTGGAAATTCAATGAAGGGGACCTCGAAGAACGAAAATTGTGGAAGAGCTACATGGAGGCGTTCGAGGACATGATGGCGGCCACGAGCACCGATCATGCGCCGTGGCATATTGTGCCGGCTAATCGGAAATGGTATCGGAACTTTGTGGTTGCCGACCGTGTCGTTGACGCGTTGAAAGACATGAAGCTGAAGACACCGATTGCTCTCGCAGGGATCGACTTCGATACCTTGAAGATCGTGTAACGTGGTCGGTTTTCCCTCAGCCGACTGCATATTGGTAGAGGCTGTTTCTTGACACCTTGGGCAGGGCTATATTAGCATGCGCATCCAGATCGATAGGCGCGTAGCTCAGGGGGAGAGCGCTACCTTGACACGGTAGAGGTCGACGGTTCAAGACCGTCCGCGCCTACCACCTCGCTGAGGGTATTGGTATGCCTCTCGCAAGGGGGGTGGTCTTGTTGTTTCTAGATACGTGGTTGATTGAGTGCATGTCATGAAAGTTACCCTCAAAAATGGCAGCAGTTGTGATATTCCAGCAGGCCAAACCGTTGGGGCTGCGCTGTCGGCTCTCGGCCTGACACTTGGCACGGAGATCCTTGCGGCCAAGGTGAATGGCCAGACCGTCGATCTCTCGAGTGCCTTGACGGAAGACGCTGAGGTGGTTCCACTTCAATTCGATAGTGCTGAAGGCCGCGAAGTCTACCGCCACAGCAGTACGCACATTATGGCGCAGGCCGTCAAAGAAGTTTTCCCTACCGCACAATTGACGATCGGCCCGGCCCTTGATGACGGATTTTTCTATGACTTTGCATTTGATCGCCCATTTACACCGGACGATCTCGAGAAAATTGAGGCCCGAGCGAAAGACATCGTCAAGCGCGCGCTTCCCGTCAAACGGGCAGAGTTATCGAAGCACGATGCGGTGAAGCTTTTTCAGGAACAAGGGGAAGCCTACAAGGTCGAGTTGATTCAAGGATTGGCCGATGGACAAACCATCTCGGTGTATACCCAGGGGGGCTTTACCGACCTCTGCCGCGGCCCGCATCTGCCGACGACGGGTCATGTCGGGGCATTCAAGCTCCTGAACACGGCCGGAGCCTACTGGCGCGGCGACGAACGTAATCCCATGCTGCAACGGATCTACGGAACGTCCTTTCCAACCCAGACAGAACTCGACGCGCATCTCGCGCGGCTGGAAGAGATTAAACGGCGAGACCACCGAAAGGTCGGCAAGGAACTCGACTTGATCTCGATCCAGGATGAAATCGGTCCAGGCCTGGTGCTCTGGCACCCGAAGGGCGCCACGATCCGGCTGTTGATCGAGAATTTTTGGCGCGATCAGCATATTCAAAATGGGTACGAATTGGTGTACTCCCCCCACGTCGCCCGGTTAGACCTCTGGAAAACCAGCGGCCACCTCGACTATTACCGCGAGAACATGTTCGCTCCCATGAAGCTCGAAAATAGCGAGTACCAGCTCAAGCCGATGAATTGTCCGTTCCACATCATGATCTACAAGTCGCATCTGCGCAGCTACCGAGATCTCCCCATCCGCTATGGCGAATTAGGAACGGTGTACCGGTACGAACGAACAGGCGTCCTCCATGGCCTGCTGCGGGTTCGCGGCTTTACCCAAGATGACGCGCACCTGTTCTGCCGGCCGGATCAGATTGAAAGCGAAGTCAGCCAGGTTCTCGACTTCACGTTCTTTATCCTCGGCACCTTCGGGTTCACCGAATTTGAAGTGTATCTCTCGACCAAGCCGGAAAAGTCCGTCGGCTCGGAAGAACGGTGGGCTCAGGCCACCAGCGCGCTCGAAGCGGCATTGAAGGGACGAGGCGTCGCCTACGAGATCGATCCGGGCGAAGGTGTTTTCTACGGACCCAAGATCGATATCAAAATCAAAGATGCCCTGGGACGCTCCTGGCAATGTTCGACCATTCAAGTCGATTTCAATAATCCGGAACGGTTCGAACTCGGTTATATTGGGGAAGATGGAAAAGTTCACCAGCCGATCATGATCCATCGAGCGCTGATGGGATCGATCGAACGGTTCTTCGGCATTCTGATTGAACACTTCGGCGGCGCCTTTCCGACCTGGCTCGCCCCGGTTCAAGCAAAGGTCATGTCCATCACGGACAACCAGCGGCCCTATGTCGCTGAGGTTGTGGCCCAACTCAAGGGGGCGGGATTTCGCGCCGAGGCAGACCTTCGGAATGAAAAAATTGGCCTCAAAATTCGAGAAGCCGAGAAGTCGAAGGTTCCATTTATGTTCGTAGTAGGCGATCGTGAAGTGCAGAGTGGGACTCTGGCGGTACGGGGCCGGAGCGGAGCCAACCTCGGTAGCATGACCATTGCCGGAGCGCTCGACCTGCTCCGTGCGGATCTCAAACCGGCAGGGCAGCAACATTCACTGACATAATAAGAGGTGTATTATCGTCCCCAAACTACGAGTGAACCGCGAAATCAGGGTGCGCGAAGTCCGGGTGATCGGTCCCGAGAGTGAACAGCTCGGCATTCTCCTCACGGCGGATGCGTTCAAACAGGCACAAGAAGGTGGCTACGACCTTGTCGAGGTCGCTCCCACGTCAGTGCCGCCCGTGTGCCGCATTATGGACTACGGGAAATACAAGTTCGAGCTGAGCAAAAAGGACCACCAGAACCGGCGCCATCAAAAGTCGACACAGGTGAAGGAAATTAAGTTGCGCCCTCGGACAGATAAGCATGACTTGGAGATCAAGATTCGGCAGATTAAGGGGTTTTTGGCCGATGGGAACAAGACCAAAGTCCTCTTAACGTACCGCGGTCGTGAGATGGCGAATCAGGAGATGGGTCGAACGCTCATGAATACGGTCATCGCGGAGCTGGGAGAGACAGGCACCATCGAGTACGCCCCACGTATGGAAGGGCGAAGTTTGATCATGATCGTGGCGCCGAAGTAAGACGGCGGCCCGAACGCTATTAGCCAAAGGAAACACCGACATGAATAACAGGAAAATGAAAACACATAGCGGAGCCAAAAAGCGGTTTACCCGCACCGGTTCCGGGAAGTTAGTCAGGCGAAAGGCGGGGAAACGCCATATCCTCACCAGTAAGACGCAGGATCGGAAGCGCCGATTAAGTGGCACGGTTCTCGTCGATAAGACCAAGACTCAGGCGCTGGATCGTTTGTTGCCGTATTCTTAACTTACAGTGACTCAATCGCGTTAACCAAAAGGAGTATTGACCCATGCCTCGCGCAAAAGGTGGCCCAAAAACAAGACATCGTCGGAAGAAGCGGCTGAAACTCGCCAAAGGACAGTATGGAGGGAAGAGCCGGCTGTTTCGTACCGCAACCGAATCAGTGGATAAAGGTCAGGCGTACGCCTATACCGGACGGAAAAATAGGAAACGTGATTTCCGCGTGTTGTGGATTGCGCGCATCAACGCGGCAGTTCGGTCGCATGGACTGACCTATGGCCGGTTTATCAACGCCCTGAAGAAGGCCAATATTCTCTTAGACCGGAAGGTCTTATCCGATATGGCCATCAAGGATGCCACAGGATTTGAGCAGTTGGTCGGTCTGGCTAAACAGCAGCTTACCCCTGCCGTAGCCTAAGCGCACGAAGCGTCGTTCTGGAGTGGCTTGTTTCTAGTTTCAGGTTTCAAGTTCGACCTCGGAGTTTCAGCAATCCGAAACGAATAATTAGAAACATGAAACTAGAAACTTGCAACCTGAAATGTTTGAACTAGATACGCTTCACGGGTTTTGAGAACGCCGCAGGGCGTACGTCTCAAGACCGTTCGGCGAGTTCCGTGAGATCAATTTCGAATGCGACAGCCGGAACCGCGATCTGCCAGCGCTCGAGCACTTCGGGGTGCAGTTCTCCAATCACGCCGACCTGTTTCCCCTCAGACATCACTCCCCCCACCCGTCCAGCGAGAAACGAAGGGTGCTGGATCGGTTCCAGGCTGTAGGCTTGGTTCATATAATACAATAGCGTGTCCAGGCAGGAGTGGGCCTCGGAGAAGTGGGCACCGGCATGGGCAATCATCCCGCCGAGTACTGTCACGGTACGTGACCCGAGGGGCTGCGTGAGATCGCGGCGTGCCACTTCGCCAGCTTCGAACATCCGATGGGGATAAAACGCCCGATTCGATGCCGCCTCCACGCGAAGCAACGATGGCAGCATCCATTGTCGAAGTGCGGAAAAGTTCAGGGACATCACATTGTCCACTTCGACAAGTTGCCCCCACTCAGTCCCTTCCAATCGCATCGCATCGCGCAGGTCCTGAGGAGAGCCAAGAATATTGGAAATGATTTCCTGAAATCCCATGCCGACCATGAGCGCCCTCACACGATCGGAGACCTCTTCGATGCGGGATAATCCCCCAACCGTAAATTGCGAGGGCATCACCGGCAAAAAGTCCCCGTACCCACGGCTGATCGCGACGTCTTCGACCACGTCCATCGCGTGCATCAGATCTTGCCGATAGAATGGAAGCGTCACCGTTACATATTTGCCTTTCGTCGTGACCTCATAGCCGTAGGACGTGAGGGCCTTCGCCACTTCCTGGGCACCGAGCGCCTGCCCAAGGGCCTGTTCAATCGTGCCGATGGGAAGCTTCCGTGACTTCTCAAGATCGTGCGGAGTCATGACCGCCATGCCAAGAGCCGTCTTATAGGGATATCGCACTTCAATCGGCTCAATCACCGCGCCACGATCCGCAAGATTGGCGGCAAAAATGTTGAGGGTCAAGACGACCATCGAAAGGTCCGTGCCGGTGACCTCGACGAAGAGGGCATCGTCTCCCTCCCGCACTTCTCCGACTTCGCGGCTATTGATGATCGGGGGAAAGGAAAGAGCCTGACGCTTCGCATCGCACAGAAAGGGGAGACGATCATGTCCCGCGAGAATCCCGCCGAACTCTAGACCCTTGGGATGGACGAGCAGCATCTCTCCAAGCGTCATCACCGCATCCATCCCTAGCGGCGTGAATGACGCTTCGTCAGGTTTGACTAAATCATAGGTGACAGGAAACTCGATCGCCGCGAGCCGATAGAGTCCGATCGACAGGGTTCGGCGTTTACGGCCGAACATCTCAGCGAGTTTCTCTTGCGTTTGGATCAGCTGTGCGAGGCCCTCCTGGGTCACGCGGTAACCGGTTGCCGTGCAGGCCGCCACGTAGGGCCTGACCTTCTCCAAGCCGGGAACCACGTGGAGTCGCTTTGGCGATTTGGGTTTGCGCGTGAGAAAATCGTATGTCGCGAGAACACCGAGCCGCTTCACCCGAATCTGTCTGGCGATTCCTTCGCAGCACCAGAGATCGGGACGATTGCTATCTTGCAGCTCAATTCGCAGTTCGCCGGTGTCGGGATTCTGCCCCTTCAACTCACCCTTCACAAGCATCAATGACTCTTCGAGTTGTTCGATACTGATCGGCTGGGGAGCCTCTCCCGGCGTTGCGAGCAATCCCTCGAGGTCCTGCTTGAAAATGGTAATCGTGGGCATGTGAAACCTAGTAGCCCCCCTTGGTGGATCGGATGAGATCAAGATTGTCGGTGAATAACTCACGGATGTCGTGAATGCCGAGCGCCACCATCGCCATGCGATCAAGCCCTAGCCCCCACGCGATCACCGGAACGGTCACACCCAGTGGAAGGGTGACTTCAGGCCGGAATAACCCGGCTCCGCCAAGTTCCATCCATCCGAGCTTCGGATGGCGCACGTGCAGCTCGACCGACGGTTCGGTGAAGGGAAAGTAGGCTGGAAGAAACTTCACTTCTTTGGCTTGCGCCACTTCCCGGGCAAAGAGATTCAGCAGGCCAAGCAACGTGCGAAAGTTGATGTCTTCGCCGAGCACGATCCCTTCTACTTGAAAGAAATCGGTCGCGTGCGTCGCATCCACTTGATCGTAGCGGAAACAACGGGCGATGGAGAAATATTTCCCCGGCACGGCAGGGTGTGCCGCTAGCGTATGGGCCGAGACGGCTGTCCCTTGGCTCCTCAAGACCAACCGTCGCGCGCGCTCCGCATCGAAGGAATAGTTCCAGCCGGTTGAACCGGTTTCACCGCCGCTCTGGTGCGCCTGTGCGACTTGGGACAAGAACGGTTCCTCAACCGACGAGGCATGGGTCGGCTCCTTGACGAAGTAGACGTCATGGATGTCACGCGCCGGATGGAACTGCGGCATAAAGAGGGCATCCATGTTCCAAAATTCAGTCTCCACGAGCGATCCCCGCATTTCCTGGAATCCCATGCTCACAAGTTGCGTCTTGACCGTATCCAGAAACTCGCGATAGGGGTGGCGTTTGCCAGGAGCAATCCGTGGCGCGCGGAGACTGATCGTGTATTTACGGAAGCGCTTCGCCCGCCAGCTCCCGTCTTTTAACAGTTCGGGCGTCAGTTGGGAGACCTCTTCCGCGATCCCTTCACGAGAGAGCTGCTGGGTGGCTTCGATGCCTGACAGGGACAGCTTGAGTGCTCTGGCCACCCGATCATCGATGCGGAACGGTTCACGTGCATTCCCTCGTTTCACCGCGTGATCGTGAATGACCTGCTGTTGTGCTTCGGAAAACGCCCGCAGCTCACGAGGGGCTCCATGAAGCTGCTGCAACAATCCCCGCATGGCTTCCGTCGTTTGGCTCGGTCGGCCCGTCGACTCGACACAGCCGCCTTGAATGATGAGCAGTGCCCCCTCTTTCTTAAGCCGTCCAATGGCGCCGCTCACTTCCGTTGGTTCGAGTCCCTCCCGGGATTGAATATCCTGAATGGTCAGGCGCTTGCCGGTTTTGGCTGCATCGCGAGCGACAGACAGGACCCGTTCGATCGGCGAATATTTTTCAAAATAGAGTTCGCCGATTGTTGTGAGCGAGACAATCGGCGTCACGGTTTCTGTATCCACTGCAAGCAACGATTTGGCGAGCAGCCATTCGACGGCCATGCTGAGCTGTGAGGATTCCAACCCGCTGGACTGCGCAAGCTGTTCTGTCTGGAGGATCATGGAGGGATTCGCCACGAAGGTCGATAGGACTTTGATTTCGAGAGGATGGAGGCTATCGATGAGGGAAGAAATGTCCACCCGCGAGGCCTATCAGTGAGCGGAGACGCGTTGCGGCGTCGTGGAAAAAGGTTGTCCGGCTGTGCGCATCGCGGCAATCGTTGCGGCATAGTCCTGGCTGGAGAAAATGGCCGACCCAGCGACCAATACATCCGCTCCGGCAGCCAGCACCTGAGCCGCATTGTCGATCTTGACTCCGCCGTCCACTTCGAGCAATGCACGACTTCCGATCCGATCGATCATGGCACGGGCGGACGCCGTCTTATTCAGACAGGACGTGATAAACGTTTGGCCACCGAAGCCAGGGTTGACCGACATAATGAGGACCAAATCGACATCGGGAAGAATTTCCTCAATCGTATGAAGCGAGGTGGCAGGATTCAGAGTCACACCGGCCTTGACACCATGCTCCTTGATCAATTGCACCGTGCGATGGAGATGAGGACAGGCTTCCACGTGAACCGTGAGGTAGTCCGCTCCCGCCTCGGCAAACTCAGCGATGAAGGCGTCGGCATTGGTGATCATGAGATGGACGTCGAGCGGCAATGTGGTCACTCTTCTGAGGGCTGCCACGATCGGCGGACCGACGGTCAAATTCGGGACGAAATGTCCGTCCATAACATCAATGTGCAGAAAATCGGCCCCCGCTCGTTCCACCGCTGCGACTTCCTCGGCTAACCTGGCAAAGTCAGCCGCTAAAATTGAGGGCGCAATAAGAATGGGGCGTGCCATTACAACATTTTCCTCAACCGTGCGGCGTAAAATCCGTCCATCGAGAATTGGTTGCCCACTGTCGAGAGGGCGCCTTGTTCGGTGACGAATCCCTGTGCCGCAGGCGGAAGCCAAGGAGCGACGGATTCAGGTTGGAATTCCGCATGGGCACGACAGAATCGCTCGATGACGTCTTCGTTTTCTTCCGGTTCTGTGGAGCACGTACTATAGACCAGCACCCCACCAGGCCGCAAGCATAGGGCAACCGCTTCGAGGATCTGACATTGGAGCGCCTGATGCCGAGAGAGTACCTGCTCGCCCTTCCGCCATTTCGCTTCCGGATGTCGCCGTAGCACACCGAGCCCGCTGCAGGGCGCGTCCACCAATATCCGATCGATGGATGGTTCGCCCACTCTGGGATTCCTCATGGAAGAAGACCGTGCCGTCTCGATCATGGGACCCCATTCGCGTGGCTGTCGAATATCGGCGACCATGGGCACGACAATCTGGACTCCGAGCCGACGACAATTGCTTCGTACCAGATCCAGACGGGTCTCTTTCCGATCAATGGCGTAGATGATCCCTTGGTTCTGCATCAGCGCAGCCACATGGGTCGATTTCCCTCCCGGCGCGGCACAGGCATCGAACACCCTGTCGCCAGGCTGAGGGTCGAGCAGAGGAGGAATTAATTGCGCGGCTTCATCTTCGACATAAAAGGCGCCCTCGTGAAACCCTGGAAGCGAAGGCACGGAACCTCCTTCTTCAATCAGAATGCCGAACGGACTCACGCTGGTCGGCTTGGCCGTAATGCCGGCCTGGGAAAATGTGTGGAGAAGCGACTCCCTCGTCGTGATCAACCGGTTCACCCGAAGGGTCAGCGGAGGTACGACGCTGACCCCCTCGCAGGCACGTTCCGCGGAAGCCAGTCCAAGCCGTGCCACCCATCGACGACTGAGCCAGTCTGGAACCGAGTACCGCACAGCGAGAGCCTGTGCGGCATCAAGATCCGTGCTGGGCCAGGGCTCAGGTGGATGACGCAAGAGCGAACGCAACACCGCATTGACGAACCCACTCCAGTCTCTGCCCACTGTGCCGGCAAAGGCCTTGGCCAGGTTCACCGATTCATTGACGGCGGCAGACTGCGGAATGCGATCTAGAAATAGAAGTTGGTAGGCCCCGAGCCTGAGGACCATCTGTACCGCGAGGGGAAGCCGTGGAAGCGGCTTGTCCAAGACTGGTTCAAGTCGCCAATCGATCGTCGCACGCCGCCGCAAGACGCCATAGGTGAGTTCCACCGTCAGGGCTCGCTCCCTGCCGTCGAACGAGCATCGCGCGAGTGCACGATCTAACAACACATCGACCCCCTCCTCGCTCTTGTCGGACTCCACCAATAACGAGAGCGCGATCGCACGGGCTGACGGTGCGGTCGGTGCAGCAAATAGGGATCGAGGACCAGACGCCATAATGGATTCAGGACGGGAACATTCCGATTGTTTGATGAATGGGAAGGACGCTAAGAAAGAGCTGGTCCCCCTAACTGCAATCCAACAGCAATGGGATGGCCGGCCAAGTATTGAGAGACGGCCATTCGACGACTATTAGACGGTTGCAACTCCATCACCGCAAGGATTCCCTCCCCGGTGGCAACATGAAGCGCCTCGTGTGTGATGGCGACGACCACCCCTGGAGGCTTTGTCACCGGCACTGGGAGAGCCAGGGCTCTCGAGACAATCCAGCGGTCACCTCTCGCCACAGTTGTATAGGCTCCGGGCCAAGGAGAGAGTCCGCGGACTCGATTTGCCAGAACGGCGGCCGGCAAGGCCCAATCGATTGCACCATCTTCCTTTTTCAGCAGCGGCGCCAACGTCGCCCGTGAAGAATCTTGCGGCTTCGGTACGAGGGTGCCGGCTTTGAGTCTGGCAATCGTCTCGACCAGCAGTCTACCTCCCAGCTCAGCCAACCGTGGCGAGAGGGTACCGACGGTGTCGTCCGACGTAATAGGGATGGCCTCTTGAAGCAACATGGCGCCGGTATCCATCCCTTCATCCATCAACATGGTCGTAATTCCTGTTTCCGTTTCCCCGTTGATGAGGGCCCATTGAATCGGACCAGCACCGCGATATTTTGGAAGAAGGGACCCATGTACGTTGACACAACCGAGCGGGGGAAGCGAGAGGATCGCCGGCGGCAAAATACGCCCGTACGCCGCAACGACAATCAGGTCAGGTTTCCACCCAGTCAGAGCCTGGAGAAACTCAGGATCCTTCATCTTGAGCGGTTGCAGCAGAGGAATCTGTTCTTGCCGGGCAAGGAGTTTTACCGGTGACGGGGTGAGCATCTGCCCGCGCCCTTTCGGACGATCCGGTTGAGTCACCACGCCGACAACGGAATCGTCCGACCTCAATAAGGCCTCAAGCGTGGCAGAGGCAAAGTCCGGCGTGCCCATAAACACAAGTCGCATCGTATCGCTTTAGCATTGCGGGTGAGCGAAAGCAACTTGGATGCGGAGACGTTAGCTGTCATCCCAACATGATAATGTCCGCTTTCACCAAAGTAGACATGTCCTCTTCGTTGCGAGACTGTCGGCCCTCACAAGGAGGGTCAGATGGTCAGAGA
>JAWXBV010000264.1:0-10883 GCA_034440335.1 Nitrospirota bacterium
CCCAGTATTGTCTCGTCCTCAGCCGCTGAGCACCAGCTTTGGACCAGCCCGCTGTATCGCGCTCCGACCACCCCCGCGGGCCTCAGGTGGAGGAACGTCGCAGTGTCTTAAGCTGCGAGTGCCAGTTCTTGATTGGCAGTTACATTTTCCCGGAGGATTTACGAGACCCCGAGAGCTCGACATGCACCGCTGACCTTAGTATCCCCGTCGATTCCGGTCGCCCCCTTTCAGCTCTGTGTGAAACAACACGTCAGGTGTGAGAGGTCGTGGGAAGTGCCTCGATCGAAACATTTCACCATTCACGTCTCACGCCTTAGATACTGATGATACCGCAACAGTCAAGGAGATGTCATACTGAAACGCGAAAGTGAAGAGGACATACCTCTGAGGTGCAGTAGACCCTCTCCTCCACATGTGCATTTGCCGGATGGGCAATCTGATGATCGATAACCCGATGACGTTACCTGACGGCTGACTTCAAGTTTTTCCCTGCCGAAAACTTTGCGACTTTGGCGGCGGGAATCCGCAACGCCTCACCGGTTCTGGGGTTGCGCCCGAAACGGGCTTTCCGCTTGGCGACCGTAAAGGTTCCAAAATTCACCAGCGAGACGCGCTGCCCCTTTTTCAGCGACGTGGTCACTGCTCCAGTGAAGGCCTGTAACGCGGTGCCCGCCGCAACCTTCGTAATTCCCGCAGATAATGCCATCTTTGCGATCAGCTCTTCTTTCGTCATCGTACTCCTCCTATCGTTGAGTTGAACTAGACCACTTCTTGTCACCACCGATTGCTGTGACCGCACCTCCATGAACCAGGGCTTCTGGGAACAGAGGCAGAGGCATTACGCCTCTCGGGTCTTCGCGGTCCGATCCCGTTTCATGGGAATGTGCAAGTCCTGGATCTTCTTTCTCAGGGTATTACGATTTAATCCCAGCAGCTCTGCCGCCTGAATCTGGTTGCCGTTGGTTTCCTGAAGCGCTCTGGTGATCAAGGGGCGTTCAATGGCGCTGATCAACATGGAATGCAGGTTCCGCCCGGAACCGTTTCGCATCCCTTTCACAAATTCTCCCATTTTCCATTCGAGATAGTTCTCAAGAGAGAGGGTTTCTTTTCCGTTCACTTCCGCAACCTTCTGCCGCGCCATGACTTGCATAAATTTGGACGCTCGCTTCAGCACAGACCGAGAGCCACTGATGACCATGGTGTGCGCGAGATCGATCTGAGCTGGTATGGAAGAGGCTCCCCCGGGTGAGCCTGGTTTTAATTCGACGACGACCACATCAAACGTGCGACTCATCACGTCTTTCGGCAGCGTGGTCGCGGACTTTGCCACAGTCACGGACACATCTTTGAACAGGTGCTTGAACTGACTCTGGATGTCGGAGTCCCCGCTGAGCAACAAAATATTGAAAGCAGATGACGTATGCGACATGAACGTTCCAAGGGGGAAATGGTGAAGAGGGGCGGATTATTGCCCAGAGCTAATTTGATGTCAACCAAGAAAATATCACGAGAGAGGATCGATGTCTCGATCAGGCATTCCCTGGGGTTCAACCACTTCCGTTCCATGCCACTCTCCTGTGACCGGTATGAAGGAATCGCATTTCCCCTACTCTTACCAGGCTGCGGGGAAACTCGACTATTGCGTCATACGTCGCGCTTCGCACACGGGCCGTCTCGCATCAAAATAGCCCGCATTCTGCTAGAACGGATCTTGGCGAACGGAAGAGCCCCTCCAGCGCTTCCGATTTCCGGGAAACTCTCCTTGAGCCTCTGAGCGATGCGAGAACGATGCATGGGAAATGGCGCGTCTTGGCGCGCCGGGGTTGGGCGGGTGAGAAGAGCGACTTTTTCAGCATCCTGTTAGATTCGTCGTTCCTGGTTTGCGCAGGCGAAGTGCTCGAACAGGATAGCGGGGACACAGTGGTGGCACATGAGAACGTTAAGGAATCGAACCTGTGGCACAACAGGGAGCAACCCCACAGGGTAGCAGGCCGAGACTGTCTTGAGGGGAAGAGGTGCGAGGGTTGGGCTGGTTCATCTGGCCAGTCTGGTTTAAACAAGCAAACGAGACAGCCCCGTCTGTCCTTGGGCTTCACGCATTGTGAGCGGTGGCGTCGGCGAACTATTTCACCGTCACCTGCTGAACCTATGCTCTTGGGAGGATCAGAGAAAGAGACGGTTTGACAGCAGCGCCTTGTGTGGAGTATAAAAAGTCCATACAGGTTTTAATTCCTACCGGAATAGTCATGTATGAAGGTATCTCAAAGAGCGACCTATGGAATCATGGCGGCTGTTGACTTAGCCATGCATATTGGGAGCGCGCCTGTCCAAGCAAAATCGATTGCGCGTCGACAAGCCATTCCTGCTCGCTTCCTTGAACAGGTCCTGCATGGCATGAAGAAGGCCGGTCTTGTGTCGAGCCTTCGGGGGGCCCACGGGGGGTACGTGCTTTCAAGAAAACCGTCCGAGGTATCGGTCGTCGAGATTCTTGAGGCACTCGATGGTCCGCTGTTACTCTCAAACGGTGGAACTGGGCCTGCACAAGGACGACGACTCAGCAAACCGGAACTGTTGCTCGGAAAGATGTGGGAGCAGGTTCATCAAGCGGAGCGCCATGTGCTCGAGGCCATCAGCGTGGAAGAATTAGCCGGGCAGCAACGAGTGCTCGAACAAGAGCGGTCGTTGATGTACCACATTTGAGGTTACCTATGAGTCACACACTACTCAGTACGGTTCCCATAAAGACAGAGCCCATTCTTCCTGCCATTCTGGAGGAGATCGAGACGTTCGAGACCGAGGCCAAGCGCATGGCGTCCGGCGATGTGTCGGGCGATCTGTTCAGGCCCTTCCGTCTGCAGTACGGCATTTATGGACAGCGGCAAGCCGGTGTCCAGATGATCCGTATCAAGATCCCCTTCGGTGGGCTGACGGCAAATCAGCTGCGTCGGGTCGCGGAACTCACCGAGCAATTTGCGACAGGCGTCGGGCATGTCACCACGCGCCAGGACATCCAACTGCACTTTGTTGAACTCAAGGATGTGCCGGCCATCATGCGCGGGCTGGCAGAAGTCGGTTTGACCACCAGAGAGGCCTGCGCCAACACGGTTCGCAACGTGACGGCTTGTCACCTCGCCGGGATCTGCCAAGGGGAAGTGTTCGACGTGACACCCTATGCGAAAACTGTTGCGCTCCACCTGTTGCGGAACCCGCTCAACCAGAGCCTCCCGCGCAAATTTAAAATTGCCTTTTCCGGCTGCAAACAGGACTGCGCCCTCACGCCGATTCACGATATCGGTCTGCTCGCCGCGAAGCGCGCGGATGGAGTCATCGGCTTTCGCATGGTCGCCGGCGGTGGCCTCGGTTCAGCCCCTCGGCTCGCGCAGGTCCTTCGAGAGTTCACGCCGGTGGATGAGCTCATTCCCAGTGTGGAAGCCGTGATCCGGGTGTTCGACACCTTGGGCAATCGAAAGAATCGGACAAAAGCTCGGATGAAGTTCGTGATCGATAAGCTGGGTTTCGAGGAGTTCAAGCGTCGCTGGGAAGAGGCCTATGTGTCGATGGGCCATGCCCGACCGACTCATGAGCCCATCACGTTGCTGACCTATGCGGATGAACCAGTTCCCCTCATCATGCCGACATCGAATGGGGCAAAGCAAGCCACGACGCACAGGAACGGTCATGCCAACGGCGGGCCGACGGAGACGCCGTTCGAGATGTGGCGCCGTACCAATGTGGTGCGTCAGAAGCAAGAGGGCTATGTGGCTGCCGTGACCAAACTCTTCATGGGCGATCTCACGACAGAACAAATGCTGCACATCGCCGACCTTGCGGATCGCTACTCCAACGGCAACATTCGGACGACGATCAATCAAAACATGATCATTCGATGGATACCGGAGTCGCGCATCGCCGACCTCTATGATGACTTGGCCTCACAGGGCCTGGCCGATCCCGGCGCCGAATTGGTCGAAGACATTATCGCCTGTCCCGGCACAGATACGTGCGGCTTGGGCATCACGTCCTCCAAGGGGCTCGCGCGAGCCTTGGCAGAAGTATTTCCAGCTGGGCGAGTGCCTGAGGATCTGAAGGATGTCACGGTCAAGATCAGCGGGTGCCACAACTCCTGCGCCCAGCACCATATCGCGACGATCGGCTTGCACGGGGTGGGGAAGCGCATCGGCGAGCACGTCGCGCCCTTCTACGAATTGCATTTAGGTGGGAGGGTCAACGGTACAGCGAAAATCGGACAGATGGTGGTCAAGTTACCGGCCAAGAGTGTCTCGGCGGCGATCACGCATTTGATCGAGGTCTATCGGCGCGACCGTCTCACAGGCGAAGGGCTGCCTACATTCATCGATCGGGCCGGCAAGGTCACGCTCAAGGATGAGTTGATCCCCTATACCATCGTTCCGTCCTTTCAAGATGATCCAACGTTTTACTATGACTGGGAAGGTGAGGCGGAGTTTGTGCTGGAAGATCTCGGGCCAGGCGAATGCGCTGGTGGCGCGCTTGAAATGATCGAGAACGGCATTCTCGAAGCCGACCAAGAACTCTATCAATCGAAGCTGCTTGTCGATAACCATCAATATTCTGTCTCGGTGAATAAGTCCTATCGCGCCGTGTTAGCCGCGGCCAAGGCCTTGCTCGTGACGGAAGGGCTTGAACCTTCGACCGATGCTGAAACCTTCATTGAATTCGACAGCCGGATCGCGCAAAAAGGCATCGTGCCTGCAATGTATCAGGGCTTGAGGAAGAGCGTCGGCGACTTAGGACCTAAAGACACAACGGGCGAATCGGCCCGCGACAAGATGGTCTTTGCCAAGGGATTCGTCGATGCCTGTCGTGCCGCGACGGAGCAGATGGGTAAAGATCTCAAATTGGCGCCGACGGGCAAGGCTGCGGCTGTGGTCTCGACTAACGCACCGCCCGAGGTCAAGCAAGTTGTTGTTGCTGCGGCTTCGCCTGCTGTATCCGGCGCGCCGGT
Source organism: Nitrospirota bacterium (assembly GCA_034440335.1). Classification (GTDB taxonomy): domain Bacteria; phylum Nitrospirota; class Nitrospiria; order Nitrospirales; family Nitrospiraceae; genus Palsa-1315. The sequence continues at coordinate 4,985 of JAWXBV010000264.1, forward strand.
CTACGATTTGCGTGGAGTGACCTGCCCGATGAATTATGTGAAGACCAAGTTGAAACTGGAGATGATGGATGCGGGCGAACGGTTGGAGGTCTGGCTCGATGCGGGCGAACCGATCAAAAACGTGCCCCTGAGCTTGAAAAACGACGGACATCTGTTGCTCCTGCAGGAACCACTCGAAGCCGCAGCGGATCATTATCGGATTCTCGTCGAGAAAGTGGAGTAAGGAAGAGATACGGATGAAACTCTCATCAGAAGAACTGACGGCTTGGGGCGAGTCGTGTGAGACGAAGCAGCCGCAAGAGGTGCTGGTTGCTGCGATCGAGCGGTATGTGCCGAAGATTGTGCTGGCTTGCAGTTTCGGAGCGGAGGATGTCGTGCTTGTGGACATGGTCCACCGTATCGATCCCTCCCTGCCGCTCTTCTATCTCGATACGGAGTTTCTCTTTCCCGAGACCTATGCCACGCGCGATCGCGTGATCGAGCGTTATGGGTTGCAGCAACAACAAGTGATGCAGGTGAAGTCGTTGCTCACCCCGGAGCAACAGGCGGCTCAGCATGGCGAGGCTCTCTGGACAAGCCAGCCCGATCAATGTTGTGACTTGCGCAAGGTGGAGCCGCTCACCCGAGTGCTCAAGGGATTCGATGCCTGGATTACCGGGATCAGGCGAGACCAGTCTCCCGCGAGGGCCAAGGCGAAGCTGATCGAGTGGGATCAAAAATTTCAGTTAGCCAAAGTCAATCCGCTCGCGAAATGGACGTGGGAAGACGTCTGGACCTACATTCGTGTCCATGAAGTGCCCTACAACGAATTGCATGACAGCAACTATCCCAGTATCGGCTGCACCCATTGCACGAGCCAGGTGATGCCTGGCGAAGACTCCCGCGCGGGGAGATGGAAAACCTTTACCAAGACCGAGTGCGGGTTACACAAGGCCTCGTGATGTCGATGCAGGAATTTATCGCAAAAATTGCCAAGGGGCCACGAGCCGCCAAGGATCTCACCTGGGACGAAGCGAAACGGGCAATGAAGGCACTCATTGAAGGAGACGCCACGCAAGCGCAGGTGGGAGCCTTCCTCATGGCCATGCGGATCAAGATGGAGTCCGTGACCGAGCTGGCCTCGTTGACTGCGACCGCGCGTTCCTATGTGGCGCCTGTGCCGATCCCGCGTGAACTTGGCGTTGTGGACCTGCCGAGCTATGCGGGCAAACAAGACACCTTCCATGCCCTTGCCGCTTCCGCCATTGTGGCCGTGTCTGCAGGCGCGTCGGTCTTGATGCACGGATATGACGGGATTCCCGGTCGCGCGGGGAATGCAGGGGTGTTCAAGGCCTTGGGTCTGCCGATCGATATGGAACCAAGAGTCGTGGCAGAGGCGGTGATCAAACATGGATTCGCCTATCTCGACATCGCCCTCTACCACCCTCCGATCTATCGATTTTTAGAGATGCGCCAAGAGTTGGGCGCACGGAACCTCTTTCATCCAATCGCGAGGCTCTTGAACCCGGCTCGGGCTTCGTCGCAGGTCATCGGCCTGTCCCATCCTCCCCATTTTGAAAAGACTGCAGAAGTGTTGCGGATGCTGGCTTGCCCGCGAGCCCTCGTGGTCAGTGGCGTGGAAGGCGATCCTGAACTCTCTGTTGCCGGGCTCACCAGGGTGCTGGAATTGCGGGATGAGCGGATTACTCCTCTCTCGTTCGCGTCGAAAGACGTCGGAATACCTCTGGGTACGCCACGAGACATGGCCGGTTTCCCATCGGACCAGCGAGACAAGGAAGCGGATCTGCTCCGACGGATTCTCCACAATCAGATGCCTGGAGGATCCTGTAACTGGGTACTGATGAACGCGGCATTGATTCTGTACGCCGCAGGCAAAGGGACGACATGGGCGGCCTGCATTCCACTGGCGCGGCGAGCACTTGAAGAGGGGGCTGCGGCACGAAAGCTGGAGGAGTTGACTCAGGAGCCGGTGGGTATGGGCGTGACCGGCCGAACACATTGACCATAGGAGAGGATCGAGTCCGTGCAACACCTTCGTCAATTAGAAGACCAGAGCGTCTACATTCTCCGGGAAGCCTATAAACATTTCGATAACATGGGCATGCTGTGGTCGATGGGGAAGGATTCGACCGTGCTGCTGTGGTTGGCCAGGAAGGCCTTTTTCGGCCATGTCCCGTTTCCGCTCCTGCACGTCGACACGAGTTACAAAATTCCCGCCATGATCGAATATCGCGATCGTGTGGCCCGTGAGTGGGGGCTCAAGCTGGTCGTGGGGCAAAACAAGGAAGCGCTCGCGGCAGGAATGAATCATACATTGGGCCGTGTTACTTGTTGCACGGCCTTGAAAACCAATGGACTCAAACAATTAATCGAGCAAAAGGGCTATACGGGCATCATTCTCGGTGTGCGCGCGGACGAGGAAGGGACGAGAGCCAAGGAGCGCTACTTCTCGCCCCGTGATAAACATGGCGATTGGGACTTCCGGGATCAGCCGCCGGAACTCTGGGATCAATTCAAGACGACCTTTCCGCCTGGAACACATATCCGGATCCATCCGCTGCTGGATTGGACGGAAATCAATATTTGGGAATACATCAAGTTCGAGAACATTCCCTTCATCGATCTCTATCTCGACAAGGGAGAAGGAACTCGCTATCGCAGTCTCGGTTGCGCGCCCTGCACGACGCCGATCAAGTCGACGGCGAAGTCCGTGGACGAGATCATCGAGGAGTTGCGGCACACCACGGTAGCGGAGCGATCGGGCCGCGCGCAGGATGAAGGGCGCGGGATGGAGCTGCTGCGAAAAGACGGCTACATGTAGTGCGGATGATGAAAAAGACCCCCAGCTTCGTTCTCGGCTCATCGAAATCCTCAACGTGCCCGAGAGGGCACGCCTCCGGTTTCGACTCGCCTCGTGCCTCGCTGGATGGTCTTTTTGATCATCCTCAATAAGGCACAGGAACATGGACAATCAAACCCAAAAACCATCTGACAATTTGAATATCGTCATCGTCGGGCATGTGGACCACGGGAAATCCACCTTGCTAGGACGGCTCTATGCCGATACGGGATCGTTGCCGGACGGCAAGCTTGAAAAGGTTCAAGCCATCTGCCGTCAGCAAGGGAAGGAATTCGAGTACGCCTTCCTGTTCGATGCCTTTCTTGAAGAACAGGAGCAGGGTATTACCATCGATACGGCACGGACGTTCTTTGGCTGGAAGGGCCGGTATTACATCATCATCGATGCCCCAGGACATAAAGAATTCCTCAAGAATATGATTTCAGGGGCTGCCAGGGCTGAAGGGGCGTTGCTGCTGATCGATGCCGTGGAGGGTGTGAAAGAGCAGTCGAAAAAACACGGCTATCTCTTATCGCTCCTGGGCGTGCGCCAGTTTGCCGTCGTCGTGAATAAGATGGATTTGGTCGGCTATCGACAGGACGTATTCGACGCCATCGAAAAGGAATATCGGGAGTTCCTCGGGCAGTTCAAGGCGGTTCCGCAGCAGATCATTCCCGTCAGCGCCAAGCTCGGAGACAATATCGCCAACCGGAGCGAGCAGATGCCCTGGTACAGAGGTCCGACCGTGCTGGACGCGCTCAGCGCGTTTCAGAAGGGACCGGGACAGTCCGAACAGCCGCTGCGCTTGCCGGTTCAGGATGTGTATAAGTTCGACGCGCGCCGCATCATCACCGGACGCGTGACAGCCGGCCGTGTGAAGGTCGGCGATGCCCTGGTGTTTTCACCATCGAACAAACGAGCGACGGTGAAGTCCATCGAAGCCTTCAATATCGACCCTCTGCCGGTGGAGAGTGTTGCGGGCCAGTCGGTCGGTGTCACGCTCGACGAGCAGATCTTTGTGGAGCGAGGGGAGATCGCCTCGCATCAAGATGAGCTTCCGCTGGTGTCGACGGCTTTTCGAGCCAACCTGTTCTGGCTGGGCAAGAAGCCGTTGGAGCGGGGGCGGCGCTATCAGCTCAGAATGGCCACGAGGGAAGTGGATTGTGAAGTGGCCACGATTCATCGGATTATCGACACGATGGATTTGGCTCAACAGCAAGGCAGCGCGGTGGTGAATAAGAATCAGGTCGCCGAACTGACCATCAGGACCAAAACCCCGGTGGCCTTCGACCTCTCAGCCTCGTTTGAGTCGACCGGCCGGTTCGTGCTTGTGGATGAATACGACATTGCCGGTGGCGGCATCGTCACAGAACTGGTCCATGACGATCAGGAGTTTCTCCGCGAAGAAGCGCGGCAGCGCGATTTTGCCTGGGTGAAGGGTCAAGTCGGTGTCGAGGATCGCGCGCAACAGTATGGCCACCGAGCCGCCATTGTATTGGTCACCGGCGGGCGGTATACGGGGAAGTCTTTCCTGGCCAGGACGATCGAGGCCAGACTTGTGGCAGACGGTCGGCATGCCTACTTGCTCGACGGAGAAAACCTCCGACGCGGGCTGGATGCAGACCTTTCGGAGGGTGAACGGGGCCAGGCGACCGAGATGGCCCGCCGCTATGGCGAGGTGGCGCGGCTGTTGGTCGATACAGGCTTGATCGTGGTCTCGACCACCAACCCCTTCGGCATGGCCTATGTGGAAGCGGCGCAGACCATCAGGACGCTGGTGCATCCCGTTCCAGTCATCGCCATTCACATGAGTAAGGCGCCCGAAGAAGTTCCGCCCAATACGGATATCATCCTGTCAGGCCCTGCAGACTTCGATGCGGCCACTCGCCGGATTCTCGACGAACTCAAGCGCCGTGGAGTGCTGGCTCAGGCGATTGGGGCGAAGCCGATCTTTCAGTATTCAATCTGACAAGATGCTCAAAAAGGCCCCCAGCTGCGTTCTCAGTCCTGTGTCTCCTTGCGACGTACCCTCTTGGGTACGCCTCAGTCGTCCCACTCCCTGCGGCCTTGCTGGATGACCTTTTTGAGCATCTTGTCGGTGGTGTCCCCTTTTGTTCTATACATGCAGGCCCTCGAATGTGGATTCAGCAGCTTGCGCAATTGCCTGTCCTACGCAGGGCCTGGGATTAGCAAACAGTTTCTGCTGGCCTTGCCGAAATGATTCGGACGTCGAATTATAGTTGGGCATTCGCATGATGAGAGGGCTTGCGCTTATTGCGGCACTGGGAAGTGCCTTTGTCTCCACGCTTGCATACGCAGCCACAAGGGAAGAGGTCTGCGTCAAATTTGAGAAGGAATATGGCTGGTCCAAGGGCTATCCTGTTCAAGCCACCATCATCAGCGGCTCAGATTTGAACTCAGCGGTCGGCAGCTTCAATAGGTTCAAGCCCTTCTCAACGTACGCCGTCGTATTTTGGGACGAGGACCAAGCAAGTATCTTTGAACTGCCTCTACACTCCATGGGCAGCGCTCCGATGTTCGAAACTCAAGTAAAAGATCAGGAAGGCAGGTCATGGAAGATCAAACAAGGTCATCTCTTTTGCCAATGAACCGCCGTACAGGGATTCCCAACCAGCGCCTGCAGCCGACCGGCCACTCGCTGTGCTCGCGGCCGTCGGCTGAAGCTGGGCGTTAGATGTTTCTCGATTGCGTTGCAATGCCATACCAAGAACATGCGAAAGAGCGTTTCTTTAAGTACACCTCGGCCTCAACTGCTCTCAAGATTCTTGAATCGTCCGCAGTTCGTTATAGCTCGCCTTTACTGTTTAATGACCCATTTGATGTCCAGTCTGGTCTTCACTTTGAATTCGAGATTGAGTCGTTGCCAGAGAAGATATTCCAACGAATTGAGCAGCTCGTAGCATCGGATAGGGAACCCGAACCGCAGGAGGGGAACATATTGGGGGCGGTTTCAAGTTCCAAGTGCAACGGGTGGTTGATGACGCAGTTGCGTATAGACTTCCAGGGGCGTCGCAAAGTCGAGACATTTTCTCGGGCGCG
>JAWXBV010000265.1:0-3364 GCA_034440335.1 Nitrospirota bacterium
AAGGCCGCAGCGAGCGAAGAGGCGAGGCGTACGCTTCGGTACGTTGAGCCTCTGAGCGATGCGAGAACGATGCTGGCGGACTTTTTCCGCATCCTGTTAAAGCGGGCCCCCCTCGCCACGTTCATCCGCATGTGGATGGTGCGCCCCGTTTGTGGCCTGAGTGGTATTCAGCATAAGCATCCTGAGCTGCATCAAGCAACGACTACCAGTATCCGCATAAATCCCCAGAGGGGCCTCCATCTTGGCTTACCGATGCCCCTCGTGCCGATAGCCCTATCGCTGTGGTGCGTCGGCTCTTCGTTCCACTGACACAGGACGCGCCATGAAGCACGGGAGCCTCTCCCTCACGACTCACGATCATAAAACCTGACCCTATTTCTCCAACCGCGAAACAGCTTGGCCAAGAAATTGGACAGCGTGTAGACCGAAGCGTATGATGATTCGGCATATGATCCGGTGGTCACGCTGCATCATACTGATAGGGAGAACCAAGCCATGGCTTCGGTATTTTCCTACGACCCCGCCTTCTTCCCCTACTCCAGCGATCCTCATGGCCGGCTGACTCAGTCGACCCGCGTAAGTCACGACCCCCACTGCCCAGACTATATTCCAACCTCGAGTGTGATGGTCGAATTGATCCGCCTGTTCACAGACAGGATTGTCCAGTGTCATATCCAGTCCATCTTATCCCTTCATGGAACCGCGGCAAATGACGCCGACGTGTCCACGAGGAAACGAAGGAGGTTTCTATGACATCCCCAAACAAGTTGCGACGGGCAGTTCTTATGCTGGTGTTCGGGATGAGCGTCACCGGCTTCGTCGGGCCAAGCAGCGCGGCGACTGAAGGGACGTCATTTAATCTGCCCGTAGAAATAGTGGCGGACTATTTGTACGCCTTGATTGAAGCGGATCGTGAGGTGTACACCAAGCACGTCGTTGAACGGATGCAGAGCAAAGGGGTGGTTGTGGCCTCGGAGAACTGGGAGGAGAAAAATACCCTGCCTCTTCCGGCTCAATTCCTGATGGAGTCTGGCCGCGTCGTGGCCAGAAAAGGCCTCGGCATACGGTATCGGTTGATCAGCCTTTGGCCGATCAACAAGCGCAATGGCGCCTCAAGCGAGTTTGAGAAGATAGGCTTGGGAACGATCCTCACTCATCCGACCAAGCCCTATACCGGTTTTGTGAAGGAAGGCGGAGCTCGTTACTTCCAAGCCGTCTATCCGGATCTTGCTGTCGCTCAGGCCTGCATCGGGTGCCATAACTCCCATCCGGATAGCCCGAAACGGGACTTCAAGATCAATGATGTCATGGGGGGGCTGGTGATCAGCATTCCACTACAATAGATGTAACGGCTGTGAGGGGGCCTATCATGTCGATGACCGGAGCATCTTGCAGGCCGGCTATTAAAGTATGCGCATCTTGCCATCCGAGAGATGCATGGGAATTGTCATGGACGCGCAGCGCTCACCAGAGCGGGACAGGCACTCACACACCAGTCTGTTCGACCCACTTCAAGCGATGGGGCAAGCCTGAGTTGTTGACGAGGGGCCGTGAAGAAACCGCGAGCCTGGCGCGCGGAGCCATACAGTGAGGCAGGCTTCAGGGTCGAGCCTGTAGGGAGGAAGGCATATTTGAGATAGTATGTCGTTGAACCAAGCAGCGAGCCAGCCAGTGATCAGGTGTGTCAGACCGACCTATCAGTGCTTCCAGTAGAAGCCTTCGTGAATAATGCGGGGCGAGACGCCTCACTTTTTAATTGGAGCAAGCGAGCGTCCATTCTCCGACATACACTTCCAAAACTTAAATCTCTCTCTATCAATACCGATGGTGTTGACGATGCTCCCATCTACGTTCGCATGAAAATGGCCACCCGGGACTTCTCTCTCAACGGTCTTCATACAGAGACCCACCAGGCGTTCGAGTTCACGCCTTTGTGTTGCTGAGGGAGCAGGATCAAATGGTATTGTCTTGAAAGACCTTCTATCCTGCGACTCCATGATGACTGGCTCAGCAGCGCTGCCCATCCCTGAGCCGAAAAGAAAGAACATCGATGCAGCCATGGCCAACCCGCTACTCCTGCGCATGACGTGTGAAACAACAGTCCCAGTCCTGCTCAACGTGTCAGGGTGAACGTTCAATCGACAGTCCTCGGAACACACGAGGCGCCTGTTGTGCCCCGCACACCTGTAGCACATCTCTCAGCACGCCGTGATGCTTCATATGGGCTACGGGGGTTTCGCACACCGGAACCCGGGGAAGTACTGACTCCGGAACGATGGGGGATCCCAGGACCGATCCGATGATCGAAGATTTTTCGCACTGCTGTCCCAGGCTCCACCACGGATTACTTTGAACGCGCCTGTTGACAGTCCTTCCGGATTCTGTGGCGGACTGCTCTTATAATAGTCGGTTTCATACCAATCGCTGACCCACTCCGCGACATTCCCGGCCATGTCATAAAGACCGTAAGGACTCTTGCCGCCTTCAAACGTGCCCACTGGCGCTGATGCTTCATAGTTGTGCGACCCCGATTTCCCATAGTTCGCGTGGCGCGGTGTCGGGGGATCGTTACCCCATGGATAGAGACGCCCGTCCGTTCCCCTTGCCGCCTTCTCCCACTCTGCCTCAGTCGGTAAACGTTTGCCGGCCCATTTGCAGAAGGCAGCCGCATCCCCCCAATCCACGTTCGAGACCGGCCGCTTCTTATGTGCCGATTGGTTCATCCTATTCCAGTCCAACGGCGTTCGGGCTTCTCCTGACCGCAGAAATTCCTCATACTGCCCCACCGTTACTTCGTACACATCAATGGAAAAGGCGTTCACCTGGACCTTGTGCACTGGTCGTTCATCTGCATCACCATCCTGACTCCCCATCGTAAACTCTCCAGCCGGTATCGCCACCATCGTTCCTACCGGTGGACGGGGCGATGCAGGGTTCTCTGGACTCTGTTTCTGTCCCGTGGCCGATTCCTTAGCTCCCCTATCGACGAGTGGCGCCGCCATGACCGGATAGGCAGCGAGCGCGAGCATCGCAATCAGAACACGTATCGATCTCATGAACCGCCTCTGCTTTCTACTGAAAAAACCATGACACCCTCCCCTCGCATAGTCCAATGGGCGAGAACTATAATACCTCGCACCCCAGAAAAACAACCTGGTAAGGTCCTAGCCCGCATGGTGCGATCCCTTCCCCCTCCAAGGGGAGAAGAGAGGGATCGCGACGCATGACGCATTGTGATGAAAAAGTACGAGCGAAGAAGCCACCAGTCCCTAATCCGGACGTAAGCCATTCATTGAGTCTGCCGAGCCAGCCAGACTCTGTGCTGGCTGCGGCGGAGGATGCCCGCCACTTTTTTTAGGCACGC
>JAWXBV010000266.1:0-15892 GCA_034440335.1 Nitrospirota bacterium
CGCGCCCGAGAAAATGTCTCGACTTTGCGACGCCCCTGGAAGTCTATACGCAACTGCGTCATCAACCACCCGTTGCACTTGGAACTTGAAACCGCCCATTCTTGATTCTCGATTGCGCACAACTCGCTCACTCGTCCTCCCACTGCATACCGGGATGTCCCTGGAGCCCGGGAGAGCATCTTCCGCCTCCCTATACCGTACTCTTCAAGGGAGTGGCCGAGGCTGGCCGTTCCAGCGCGCATTGAGCGACCACGTTTCGATAACGTTCCCTCAATGCTCCCTCCAAGCTCGCTCACTCATCCCTCTGGGATTGGCATCCGTCGTGGTCCAACTGTGCCCGTTGAGCGAGCACATTCCGATCGTGCATGCTCCGGGAGCACGGGACCACCTGGCCGCTTCCTTCCTCATCCTGCTATGATGCTGACCCCATGAGCACTCGTCCTGAATCAGGCCAGACCAATCTGGTTGCCATTGGAATCCTTGTCGGCGTTGTCATTACCGGCGTCTGGGTGTGGAAGCGTTTGTCGTTCGACTCCCAGGACTTTGTGATCGATCAAGCCATCCCCATGGCGTTCGTGGGGTTGGTGATCGCGGTAGGGCTGTTTCTGTTGGTACGGGCGATCAACCGACGCAGAGGGCAACGGCATGAACGTGCGAAGTTACTGGCGGCGTTCGAACGGGCCACGGTACAGGAGAAGAAGCTGGAAATCGCCTTTGCACTGATTGAAGTAAATGAGTACCGCGCCAAAGGCTTGGAATCCGTGACGCCCGCGTTACGAGACCTCTTTGCGACGACGCTGCAGCAGGCGCTGGGTGACAAGCAGCACCGGATTCGGGGGATGTCGGCCAGCTATCTTGGCGTCTTGAACGATGCGACGGTCGTTCCCTTACTGCTGAAGGCGATGGAAGACGACCACGCCTATGTCCGTTCCAGCGCGGCGTTGGGATTGGGCCGCTTGCGTGCGAGTGAGGCGAAGGAGAAACTGACGACTGCCATGAAGGAGGATTGGGATCAAACCGTCAGGAGTCGATCGAAGGAAGCGTTGGAGCGGATCAAGCAGTCATGAACACGTTCGAACGCGCGCGTCGTGCGAGAAAAACAGGACAAGTGTGGCGGGCTAAAGTGTTCGGAACTTCGAACCCAGAACCCCGAACCTTGAACTTCGGCCTTCAGCCTTCTGGTTGCGCCGCGTCGTGTCTCCATTCAATGCAGGCGATTTCCGGGGTGCAATTCCATCGCAGGGGAAGAAACGACCATCCGAGCCCGCGATTGATATATAGCCGGCGGCCAGGCTCTCCGTGATGACCCTCGATCCGGCCATTGCACCCTGCCGGAAGCCAGAACGTCGGCACACCAGGAATGCGCCATTGGCCGCCGTGGCTATGTCCGCAGAGAATCAGATCCACGGCATGGTGGTCTTCCAGTTGATCGAGGATATTCGGCGCATGGGCGAGCAAGATGGTGTAGCGGTCTTGTGCGGGCGTCGGCAGGCAGCTCAAGTCGGCTCGATGCAGCGAAGGGTCGTCGACGCCGACAATGGCGATCTCGCCACAGTCCGTGGACAGGAGGGCGGCCTGATTGATTAAGAGGGTGATCTTGTGGCGGTCGGCAAGTTCGCAATACTGATCGATCGGGACGCCGCTGTAGTGATCGTGGTTGCCCAAGGTGATGAAGACCGGCGCGATTTCGCGCAGGCCGGCGAGAAAGCGAAACAGATGCGGCAGCCCCTCCGGCACGTTCAGGAGATCGCCGGTGATGAAGATCCAGTCGGGGCGGAGTTCGCCGACGGTGGCGACGATGCGATCGTGCCGTGGTTGATACCGATCGAGATGCAGGTCGCTCAGATGCACGGCCCGCTTGCCGGCCAAGGGTCCATGCACATAGGTCAGTCGGGAAATCTCGTGTATGGAGAGTCCGATTTCCCAGCGTGGAACGAGACTGAAGATTCGATAGAGGGGTTCGCTCAGGCTGTATCCGATGAAGGAACGGGCGCGATCGGCCCAGGACGTTGTCCGTCGCGTCATCCCATCACCCGATCCAGCTCGATACGATCGGAAGGGGTCACGCGATAGCCTCGCTCATAGAGATCGCTCATGCCCTGCATCAAGGCGTCCATGTTGCGTTTGTGGCGCCAGCTGTCGAACCGTTCAGTGAGCGCCGAGACCTGCTGCGGGGTCGGCTCTCCACTATAGTCAGAAAGAGAGAGGGAGTGGAACAAGTCTTGAAGTTCAGAGGGACTGTAGATCGTGTCGTCATCCCGGTCGGCGACCAGGGCAAATTCATAGAAGGTCAGACTGACGGAGAGTATCGCCTGTGTCCTGGCGAGATCGTTTCGCGCATCGTCCATTCCGCCGGGGTAGCGGCGCAGACAATCCATGTCGGATTGGGACGAAGGCGTGGGGCTCCAGCCGATTCCCTGCACGGTCGGGGGCGGGGTTTTCTCCGCTTGATAAAACCATGAGACGCAGATGTTTGCTTGCGCAAAGGCCTGTTTGTCTTTATGGATCTGCCTGCCGATATGTTGGGTGAATAGTTGAAAAATCGCAGGCTCTTTCCCGGACGAATCTCCCGGGAATGGTAGGCACAGAATGGCCACGCATACCCCTGCCGCGAACAGGCGGGCGTGAGACCATTGAGCGATCACTAGGCGAGACAACATAGGAAAAGTATACCATGCGAGTCGTCTTACTCCGTATCGAGATCGAGAAAATGGCGAGGGCGATCACGTATGCATGGAAGGGGTGTCCGGCATCATGACCATGCCGTTTTTGACAGCGACAGTGCCGGGCATTGGCGGACAGATTCGGACTGTTCCGGAAGACTTCCAGGTCGAGGAACATCCTTTATATCTCCCCTGTGGAGAGGGCGAGCATCTCTACGTCAAAATCAGAAAGCGCCTGCTCTCGACTCCGGATCTTATTCTGCGATTGTCCTCGGTCTTGGGGATGAAAGCGCAAGCGATCGGTGTGGCGGGCCTCAAGGACGCCAGGGCCGTGACCACGCAGATGGTCTCGCTTCTTGGCATCATGCCTGAACGGCTGGATCGACTGAAATTGGACGAGCAGCTCTTGTCCGTGGAGGTGTTGGGACGGCATCGGAATCGTTTGCGTCCGGGGCATCATGCGGGCAATCGCTTTCGGTTGGTACTCAGAGAGGTCGCTTCGCATGCCCGCGAGACGGTGCCCCTGGTCATGGACATGCTGGCGCGGCGAGGCGTGCCGAACTATTTCGGCCCGCAGCGGCAAGGACGGAGCGGACAGAATTACCAGACCGGAGCTGAACTCCTGCTGGACCCTGCTCGCCGAAAGAGGCTGAGCCGGTCCAAGCGCATGTGGTACCTCAATGCCTATCAGTCGCATTTCTTTAACGACATGTTGGCCAGACGACTGGATCGATTCGATCGTATCTTGGTTGGGGACTGGGCGATGAAAATGGAGAACGGCGCCTGTTTTCTGGTCGAAGATGCTGAGAAAGAACAGCCACGGGCCGACCGGTTCGAGATCAGCCCCACCGGCATCCTGTTCGGATCTCGCGTGTCGTGGGCCGGCGGAGAACCGGGCGAGATCGAACGGGCTGTGGTCGCTGAGGGCGGGGCTACGCCGGAGGGCCTCACCGAAGCTGCGAAGGACTGCGGGTTCCGCGGCGAGAGGCGGTCGTTTCGAATCCCTCTTACCGATTTGGAATGGGCCATGGAGGGTTCGGTGCTCACCCTATCCTTTTCCCTTCCCCCCGGCGCCTATGCGACCAGTGTGCTGCGCGAACTCATGAAGACCGAGTAGCAGGCTGCTGAACATGGCTACGTTTCACCCGCCCAACCCCGGCGCGTCGAGACGCGCCCTTTCCCAAGCTTCGTTTTCTGCTCGTGAAAATCCTCAACGTAGCCAAGAGGCTACGCCTCCGGTTTTCACTCGCCTGCGGCCTTGCCTGGGAAGAGGCGCGCGGTGAGTGCGCTTGGGCTGGGTGGGTGAGAAGGGTGAGCATTTTGAGCAGCCTGTGGGAGGATCACCCCAACCACCTTTGAGAGGAACTGGAAGCGAGCCGCTACGCGTGAGAGGACGCAAGGCTTCGGCGAAAAGTCAGAATCTGATCCACCGCTGTCGGAACTGGGTGGTAGAATCTGTGTGGAGCCTTTCCAGAGAGCGGGAATCAGACTCATGACACATGACCAAGAAACAGTCCTGCTTCAAGGCCATATCATCGATTCGTTGATCCTGGCGAAAGTTCTGGACACGATTCTGATGATGGGTGGAACATTCGACATTCAAGACCTGCAGGTCGGCAAGACCCGCGAGGAGCCATCGCGCGCCAGAATCGTCGTGCAGGCCGCTTCTGCGAAACTGCTCAGCGAAATTCTCCATGCCATTCAACCCCACGGCGCGTCGGTCGAGAATGAACGGGATTGCCGGCTGAGTGCGGCGCCGGCGGATGGCATCTTTCCCGACGAGTTCTATGCCACGACTCATTTACCCACTCAGGTGCGAGTGCGTGACCAGTGGGTGGAGGTCGAGGGCATCGAGATGGATCTGGGCATTCGTGTGGACGCTAGTCGCCTGACTGCAAAGACAATTCCGATGGGAGAGGTGAAACAAGGAGATCAGATTGTGATTGGTCGTGATGGCGTGCGGGTCATTCCGCTCCAACGGCCTCGTGACCGCGATGTGTTCAGCTTTATGGAGTCGCAGGTGTCGTCTGAGCGTCCCCATGGGCGTGTCATCAGCGATATCGCCAAGCGACTCGTGCAATTGCGAACGGGATTCCGGGAGGGAAAAGCTGGCAGCAAGGTGCTGCTGGCTGGCGGCCCGGCGATTGTCCACGCGGGAGGGCGTGAAGCGCTGGCATGGCTCATCGACGAAGGATTCATCCATGTGTTGTTTTGTGGGAACGCATTGCCGGCTCATGATATGGAGGTCGACCTCTACGGCACGTCCCTTGGCTATGGGCATGCGGCTGGTCGCGTCGTGCCCCATGGGCACGAGCACCATCTGCGAACGATTAATCGGATCAGGTCCATCGGCAGTATCGAGACGGCGGTTAAGTCGGGGGTCATCAAGACCGGAATCATGGCGGCCTGCGTCAGGCGGGGTGTCCACGTCGTCATGGCCGGCACAATCCGCGATGACGGCCCATTGCCCGGCGTGATCACAGATTCATTGAAAGCCCAGGCTGCCATGCGCGCGGCAATCCCCGGTATTGGCATGGCGTTGCTCGTCGCCTCGACGCTGCACGCGGTGGCGACAGGCAATTTGTTGCCTGCAACGATTCCATCCGTGTGTGTCGACGTCAATCCGGCTGTCCCGACGAAACTCGCCGATCGAGGAAGTTTTCAGGCTGTCGGGCTGGTCATGGACGCGGCGTCGTTTCTATGCGAGCTCGCCCGCGAGCTGGGAGCCCGTCTGTGATGTCAGAATATTCATCAGGGCGGTTCTCGTCGTTCGTGAAAGGTGAAACGTAAAAGGTGAAACGTCTGAATGAACCCGGAGACGAACGACGCTTCACGAGATACGCTTCACCTGTATCGATTACGCCGCTGAGAGTGAGGCCATGAGTCGCCTGCTCGTCTGCCCGCCCGACTACTTCAGTATCGACTACGAGATTAATCCCTGGATGCGCCGTTCAAACGCCGTCAACTCAGAAGAGGCCGTCCGTCAGTGGCATCACCTTATGCATGTGCTGGAACAGGATGTGGGTGCGGTTCTTGAGCGAATGAAGCCGGTGCCTGGGCTGCCAGACCTCGTGTTTACGGCGAATGCCGGTATCGTCGTTGGAAGTAAGGCGGTGCCGAGCCGTTTTCGCTTTCCTGAGCGGCAAAAGGAAGAGACGTACTTTGAAGACTGGTTTCGTGGGCATGGCTATGAAGTCGTCACGCTGGAGCCGGACCGCTTTTTCGAGGGGGCCGGGGACCTCCTGGGATTTCCCGACACTTGGTTCGGTGGCTATCGGCAACGATCGGATATCCGCGTGTTCCCGACGCTCAGCGACTGGTTTCACCGGGAGATCATTCCACTCGAACTGGTCGACAACCGGTTCTATCACCTCGATACCTGCTTGTGTCCCTTGAGCGGCGGTGATCTCCTCTATTTCCCCCCCGCCTTCGATCACTATGGGCAAGAGGTACTTGCAGAACGGATCGCTTCTTCCAGACGTCTCGTGGTCCCGGAAGCTGAGGCGCTCAGGTTTGCCTGCAACGCCGTCTGTGTCGGGAAACACGTCGTGTTGCCTGCAGGCTGTCCGGAGACAGAGTCTCTCTTGACCTCACGCGGCTACCTCCCCCATCCAGTCTCACTCGATGAATTCATGAAATCGGGCGGCTCGGCGAAGTGTCTGACGCTGGCCCTCGACTAAATAACGTCAACGCTCAACAGCCACAAAAGTCTTCACGTCTAAAAGTCTGGGGAGGACTTGATGACGCTTGACCTGTCGACCTTCTGACTCGACTTCAGGGTTTTTTCCGAAAGAAGAACGAGCCATATAACCCGGCAATGGCGATGGTCACGAGTTCGATCGTCAACAGCAGTCGGCTTACGACGGCATCGAGTGTCGGTGGGGACATGATGTAATGCAGGCCGAGAAATTCGGGATCCTGTGACGGTGGGGTTTCCCAGGGTGGGAAGAGGATTGCGAGGGACAGCATGGCCACCATGCCATACAGAAATTTAACGTTGAGCTGCCCCGGCCTTGCAGTCGCAGTTGGTGGTGATGGTTTCGGTGGCGGAGACACGTCAAGGTGGTCTGCATGAAGCCGCTGGCCGCACTGCGAGCAGTAGCGGCTAATCTCCGGGAGTTCTCGTCGACAGGATGGGCAGATTTTCATAGGCAGTTTCGTGTGTAGGCTACACGGAACCGCGTCGGTTTGCTAGATGTAAGCGGGAGTGGGGAGCCTGTCGATCAAAAGTTGTAGCTCAAGCCAAAGGCTACATGAAACATGTTGTACGTACTGTTGAATCCGAACAGGTTAAAGTTGCCCGAAGGGGTTTCTTGAAAATGAAATCGAACGTGATTGTACTTGCCCTCGGCGAAAACTGTGAAATGTCTGGTGATGTAATATCGGAGGCCTGCTTGGGCATTTAGCCCGAATGCCGTATCAGATTGGGTGTTGTCAGAGGTCAGCGAAGGATCTTTTATGCGGGCGAAGAAAATTCCAGGACCCACGGCTATATAGGGTTGCAGCCTGGTCTTATGGTAACGGAGTGTAAGATTGAATGGCGCTAGGGTGAGCACGCGGAGATTTACGCCTGGAAAATTGAGAGAGTCAACTGGGCCTGATGGTCCACTAAAAATGATGGCCTGTTGCTTAATATGCGGTGTCGTGTTGTACGCTTCCGCCTCTAACCCAAGCCACGGAACGGATTGGAAGTAATGGCCTAACTTCGCTCCGTAGAGGCCTGATGTTTTTAAAGACTGGTCAGAAATCGTCGATCCTGGGATAAAGCTTTCTCCGGTCAGGTCATTGCCCGTTAGGCCGTTGCCTATAGATGGCAGGGTCATTCCGAACTGCCCTGCCACGTACGTTTCTGCATACGCGTGAGGCGAAAAAAGAACAACCGGCGTCAGCAGCGCCAGGAGACTCAGCATTAGGAAACGCTGTGCCATGTGTGTGACGTTCATAGCGATTACCTCGTGTTCCGTGATGATATCTCGGTTTGGCCTAATCGTCAGCTACGTCCGGACAAAGGAAATTGTGAATTCAAACATAGACGGAGCAAGGCATGTGCCACTCCATTGCTCCTTCTTCCGGCCCTGTTCGGCAGAGCAGCGGAGCGGGCCGACTTGACAAATTTCAAAGACCGTCTCTCCTTCATTGACAGGTGAAAGACCCACTTTCTATAATCCGCGGAGCACACAGCGTGATTGCGGTCACTCCTTCCGGTACTAACACTGTTCAACCATGCCATCCATCCATCGCATAGGAGTCATCGGAGCCGGTGCGTGGGGCACTGCCTTGGCCAAACATCTCACGGAGAAAGGTCTCAGAACTCTGCTCTGGGCCTATGAACGAGAGGTCGTGGATGCCATCAATGGGACGCACGAGAATCCGGTCTTTCTGCCGGGCGTGGCGCTCCCCCCCTCGCTGGTCGCCACCGGGTCGTTGATCGACCTTACCGAGCAGAGCGAGGGATTGCTCTTTGTGGTGCCGTCCCACCTGGCACGGTCTGTGTTGCGTGAGCTGGTCCGGTCTCTTTCCACCCCGATCCCGTTCATCAGCGCGACGAAGGGCGTTGAAGAAGATACCTTGCATTTGATGACGCAGGTCATGACCGACATCCTTCCTCCTTCCATGCACCAGGACCTCATGGTCTTGTCCGGTCCGAGCTTCGCAGCAGAAGTCAGCGCAGGGCAGCCGGCGGTGCTCTGTTTAGCGGGGAGCAACGAGGAACTGGTCAAGACCTTTCAGACTGCGTTGATGACACCGGCCTTTCGCGTATATGCCGACAGCGACGTGGTGGGGGTCCAACTCGGCGGCGCGATCAAAAATGTGATGGCGCTCGCAGCCGGCGTGGTGGATGGATTGGGTCTCGGTCAGAATGCGCGGGCCGCGTTGATTACGAGAGGATTAGCTGAAATGGTGCGGTTAGGCGTCGCCATGGGCGCGGATCCACGCACGTTCTACGGACTGTCCGGCGTCGGCGACTTGGTGTTGACCTGCACCGGAGCCTTGAGTCGAAATCGCACGGTGGGTGTTCGATTAGGGAAAGGCGAGCAGCTGGAGACGATTCTCGGGAGTATGCAGGCCGTGGCCGAAGGTGTGAGGACGGCGAAGGCGGCTTTCGGACTCGCGCGACGTCATCGTGTCGACATGCCGATCGTGCAAGAGATCAACGCGGTGTTATTCGAAGGGAAGTCGTGCCGCAAAGCCGTGACCGATCTGATGGAGCGCGTCGCCAAACCGGAGAAAGGGCAGCCATGAATCCTGAGGCACTTGAACGACTGCTGACCGAGGTGCAAGCGGGTACCCTGCCTGTGAAGGCGGCGATCGGGCAGCTTCGCACCTTGCCCTATGAAGATCTTGGATTTGCGTCGGTCGATCACCACCGGTCATTACGGCAAGGGTTTCCTGAAGTTATTTTGTGCGAGGGGAAGACGTTGGCCCAGATCCGCGCCATTGCGAAATCGTTGTTGACACATCATCGCCCGTTGTTGGCCACGCGCGCGACTCGCCAGGTGGCGACCCTCATCAAGCGGCTCGATCGTCGAGCGGTCTATCATGCCGAGGCGCGCATCGTATCGATCCGTGATCCCAAGCGGGTGTTGCAAGGACATATCTTGGTGATTACGGCCGGCACGTCTGACATTCCTGTCGCAGAAGAGGCGCGTGTGACGGCGGAGGTGATGGGGAGTCGGGTTAAGACGCTCTATGACGTGGGCGTGGCCGGGATTCATCGATTGCTGGAGCGTCAGAGTCTGCTGATGCAAGCCAGGGTGGTCGTGGTGGTGGCAGGGATGGACGGGGTCTTACCGAGCGTGGTCGGTGGGTTGGTTCCCTGTCCGGTCGTGGCCGTGCCGACGAGCCGGGGCTACGGTGCGAGTTTCGGCGGACTCGCTGCGTTGTTGACGATGCTGAACTCCTGTGCGGCGGGGGTCGGGGTGATGAACATCGACAACGGCTTCGGGGCCGGCTGTCTTGCCCACCGGATCAATGTGATGGAGCAGGCGTGAAATGTGAGACGTGAAAAGTGAAATGATAAGAGATGAGTTCTTGATGAGCACCTCTCACGTGTAACGTTTCATATTTTACGGCTTGTTACTTCACGTCTATCGTTCCGCGTCTCGGCCAGGACACCATCTTCGTTCTAGGGCCTTTCTCGCCGTTTGCCAGCAACTTCGCTCGCACTTCGAAATGGTAGAGCCCTGCTTCCGATTCGACCTTCTTCTGGTCCAGCCCGTCCCACGTCAGCGTGACAGAGATTTCTGGAGGGGCGCCGCCGTCGGTCGAGGCGGCGTGCGGCTCCAGTGCGGTACGCGTGGTCAGAAAGCGAAGCGAGTTTTTCGACGGCGATGTGATGAATGAGGAGACTTCCAGCAGTGTGGCGTCGTCTAACTCCTTGGGCAGCCGGACTAAGACAGAAAACTGCAATGAGCTGGATGAAATGATGTAGGGGTTGGGGGAGACCTCCAGATTGAGAATCTTGAGCGCGGGATCGTGGCGTGGGGTTTGCGGGGGTTTCGATTTTGCTGAGGCGACAAGCGGGGCCCAGAGCAACAGTGCAGCGCAGAGGAGGACACAGACACCTCGACCACCCCACGATTCGAATAATCCTGCACGAGGTGTGATCGAAAGTCTGCAGATCGTCATGGGAGATAGACGCGTCATCGGCCTCTTGTGACGAAACGCCCAGTCGCGAGACGAGTTTCGTGGGGGTATCCCCCTGTTGGTAGCTGTCAACATATTCACACGCGCAAGGTCCATGAACTCGTCTGCTGCCATCGCGGATTTATTGCGACTGTTTCTTCGTCGTTCGTTGTTGGCGACGCGTCGTTCGGAAGTGAGTTGCTGGTTTCTCGTTCAAGGTTGTAGGTTGTCGGGGGCCATTCACTGAACCAGTGCCGCTAGAAACTTATATCCTGAAATATGCGAATAAGCTACGCTTCACGAGGAATGTGTATTCGTGCGCTCTTGCGACGAATCATCATGCGGCTCCCAATCTTCTAACAGGATGCTGAAAAAGTCCGCCAGCGGCGTTCCCTGCCTTTGCCGAAGCGCTTCGCGCAGGCAGGTCGCATCGCTCAGAGACTCAACGAGAGTTTCCCGGAAGTCGGAAGCACTGGAGGGGCTCTTCCGTTCGCCAAGATCTATTGCACGGGCGAACGGCCCCACGAAGTGCGGACCGTACCTCCTCGCCTCTTCGCTCGCTGCGGCCTGCCCGCGGAATGGCGCGTCCCTGGGCCAAGAGGCTGTCTTGGCAGACTCAGGGCGGGCGGGTGGCATAGCCGCCGGGGTTGGGCGGGTGAGAAGTCTGGTCTTTTTGAGCATCCTGAGGCTATTGTGACATCGGCACCAGATGGAAAATTCCATCGGCGTTTTGTGTGTACACCGAGTTTTTCAGCATCCTGCTAAGTCGATTGCCGTTCACGCGCCGCTTGGGTAAGATGGGCGCGGTTTGAATGATGAGGGAAAGGACGCACGTGGGCGCGCATCTCCATTTCGATTGTTACTCAGGCATCAGCGGCGACATGACTCTCGGCGCACTCGTGGATGTGGGTGTTCCGTTTCCTGACTTGGTGCGTGGGCTGAAGCGACTTCGGCTTTCAGGGTTCACGCTACGGAAGCGGCGGGTGCATCGAGGGGCGATCCATGCCACAAAAGTGGACGTGGTGATCGCGTCAGGATTGAGCAAGCCGCTTTCGCTTCGTCAGATCCACACCATCCTCTCTGCGAGTCGAATTCCCGAAAAAATTAAGCAGCAAAGCCGATCGGTGTTCGATCGGTTGGCCGAAGCGGAAGGACATGCTCATCGCGTGGCCAAGGATCACGTCCATTTTCACGAAGTGGGAGTCCTGGATTCGTTTGTCGACATCGTCGGTGGGCTGATCTGCTGCGATCTGTTGGGTGTGACGCGTGTGACTGCGTCTCCCGTCAATGTTGGAACAGGGACGCTGCAGTCCGCTCACGGGATCCTGCCGGTGCCTGGCCCGGCCGTCGCCATGTTGGCGAAAGGGATTCCCATTTATAGTGCAGGCCCTCCCCGTGAGCTCACCACGCCGACCGGCCTGGCGCTGTTGCGCACGCTGACATCGGAGTTCGGCCCCATGCCGGTGATGACGCCGACCGCCATTGGCTATGGAGCGGGCGATGCCGATCCTGACGGTTGGCCGAATGCCTTGCGTGTGCTTCTCGCGCGACCGTCATCCCGAGGAGCGCGCGAACAGGATACCGTGCTGCAGCTTGAAACAAATCTCGACGATGTAAACCCACAGACGTATGAGTATGTCATGGAACAGTTATTCGCATGCGGGGCGCTCGATGTGACGTTGGCGCCGGTCATCATGAAACGTGGCCGGCCCGGCATTGTCTTAACCTGTCTGGCGCCTCCGGCACAGTTAGATTCGATACTCGATGTCCTGTTTCAGGAAACGACGGCATTGGGAGTCCGAATTCGTGAAGTGGTGCGACAGATCCTCCCTCGGCGATTTGTCTCGGTGAAGGTGCGTGGTGGAATTGTTCGGATGAAGATCGCCGATGTGAGCGAGACGGTGGCCAAGGCGGCTCCGGAATATCTCGATTGCAAGCGCATCGCCGAACGAACAGGCCGTCCCATAAAAGAAGTGCTCGAAGACGCAGCCGTCGCCTATGCCAAACAGCGGGTGACGAGGCCGACTGCCCGGGCATGACGGTCCTACTCTACACCCTCCTCTTCCTCGTGTCTGTCGTGGTGACACTGGGCGCCTGCACGCTCTTCACGAACGCCATCGAGTGGGTGGGCAAGCGATTCAATCTGTCCGAAGGCGCAGTCGGCGGCGTGCTGGCGGCTATCGGCACCACACTTCCCGAAACCTCGATCCCTGTCATTGCCATCTTCTTCGGGGCCAGTCAGGCAGAAGCGGAAGTGGGGCTCGGTGCGATCCTTGGCGCACCCTTCATGCTGACGACCCTGGTGATTCCCATCTTGGCCGTCTTGCTGATGGTCTATGCCGGATTGGGGAAGCGAACCGCCGTCTTCCGGTTACACTATCGTGGCGTGAAGGGCGATCTGTCCTTCTTTGTGGCGGCCTACAGCGTTGCGCTGGCCTGTGTGTTTGTTTCCTCCCGACTGGTTCACACGATCGCTGCCGTCGGATTAATCGGTCTCTATCTGTATTATGTGAAGCTGAAGTTTAGTGAGGTGGCTGAAGAAGAGGGAGGCGAGGGTGGGCTTGAACCGCTGCTCTTTGCCAGAAAGGCCGCAACCCCGTCGTTTGGACTCATCGGTCTTCAAGCAGTCATTGGCTTGACCGGTCTCGCGCTAGGAGCGCACCTCTTTGTGCTCGCAGCGGAAACGATTGCGAGGGTGTTGTCGATTTCGCCGCTCATCCTGGCCCTCCTCGTCGCGCCGCTGGCGACCGAGTTGCCCGAGATGTCGAACAGTTTTCTCTGGCTCTACCGAAAGAAAGATCGGTTGGCGGTCGGGAATGTTACTGGTGCGATCGTCTTTCAGGGTACAATCCCAGTCTCAATTGGGCTCTTGGGAACAGACTGGACGTTGGCACCGACGGCATTGATCACGATGGTGCTCGCGGTAGCCGCGGCCACGTTCTTATTGGCGCAGGCTGCGTGGGGCGCACTCTGGCGGCCTTGGTTGCTGAGCGGGAGCGCCATCCTGTATATCGGGTATGTGGTGTACCTGTACTGGGTCTAAGCAGGATGCTGAAAAAGCCCGCCAGCTTTGTTCTCGCATCGCTCAGAGGCTCAACGTACCGCGCTGGGTACGCCTCGCTTCCTCGCTCGCTGCGGCTGCGCTGAACGGCTTTTTTGAGCATCCTGCTCGATCAGTGATTGGCGAAGGGTATGAATGCTAGGAAAAACATGATGAGGATGAAAGACAAACCGCTTCTTGGAATCACCATGGGAGACCCGGCTGGGATCGGTCCGGAGGTGATTGCGAAGGCTTTGGCAGGAAAAGCGTTGCGACGCCTGTGCCGCCCGATGGTCATCGGCTCGTTTCCCGTGATGCAGCAGACGGTCAAGAGCCTGAAACTCACGATGAACGTGATTCGCGTGGAGGGTCACGACACGGTGCCTCCGCGGCCAAACGATCTCGCCGTGCTGGACCCGCTCGATCGTCCCCTTGGGCGCTTCCTGCGTGGAGTGGCGGCGCCTGAAACCGGAGCGGCGTCTGTGCTGTTCATCAAGAAAGCCGTGGAGCTTGCGCAACTCGGTTGCATTGATGGCATCGTCACCGCACCGATCAACAAAGAAGCGATCAACATGGCCGGCTGTCGTTTTCCCGGCCACACGGAGTTGCTGGCCGATCTGACGAAGGCAGAGGAATCCGGCATGATGATCATTGGTGGGCCGCTCCGCATCATGTTTGTGACGACCCACGTGGCGATTAAGGATTTGCCGGCACTCCTCACTCAGGCCACGATCGAAAAAGCCATCAGGCTGGCTCATCTGGCCTTGCGGGATCTCTTCGGAGTGAAGAAACCCAGAATCGGTGTCGCCGCATTGAATCCTCATGCAGGAGAACATGGACTGTTTGGCGATGAAGAGGCGCGGGTCATTCTTCCGGCGGCTCGCGCGATGCAGGCTCAGGGCATTCGTGCCAGCGATCCCTTGCCCGCCGATACCCTGTTCGGCAAGGCAGCGAGGGGCGAGTACGACGCGGTGGTGGCTCTGTACCACGACCAGGGGCTCATTCCCTTAAAGCTGGTCGCGTTCGGCACCTGCGTGAATCTGACGGTGGGACTGCCGATCATTCGCACCTCGGTCGATCACGGGACCGCATTCGATATCGTGGGGAAGGGCATTGCAGACCCCGGCAGTCTGATCGAAGCGATCACGCTGGCCGCCAAGCTAGCTAAGAGACGGTAATAGGTCTATCTGGTCTGTCTTGTCTATCTCGTCTGTCTGGTCTCCTAATTTGGACCGAACCAGATAGACCAATTGGGCCAGATAGACGAGATAGACGAGAGAGACCAGACAGACCATCTCAACAGGAGCCAATTGATGACCAACCAATCGGGCGCGGCGCGTGACATACTTCAGCAGCAATTGAAAGAGTTGGACCAGATTTTTCAAGAGACCCTGGAGACGCTCAATACCGTTGCCGGGGCCGAACGAGTGGCCAAGTGGAAAACACGAACGAGCGCGCTCATTACTGAGTCGCTGGGCCAGAAAGAAGGGCAGAAGTTTGCCGCCCTGCAGCCAGGGCCCTCGTTTACGAACGACCTGGTGGAAGAGTTTACCGACCTGACCGATTATTTTCGAATTCCGCTCACCGACCTCGCCAAGCAATTGGGGCAGGCCACCTCTGGCCCTTCCAGCGGGAATTGACCAGTGTCGATTCCTGTTCTCCCTCCCCCGAACAAACGGCTCGGCCAAAACTTTCTGATCGATCCCAACATCGTGCGCAAAATCATCGCGCTGGCTGAACTAGGGCCCAGCGACCACGTATTGGAAATCGGTCCAGGCCGCGGCATCCTGACAGAAGCGCTGAGCCGTGCTGCTGGTCATGTGACAGCGATTGAAGTGGATCCACGGCTCCATGCCTATCTCGAAGCCAGGCAGGCCGAGCTTCCGAATGTGGAGCTGATCTGTGAGGACGCGCTGGCCTATCCGGTCGAGAGCCTGCCGGTTGGCACGATCGTCGTGGCCAATCTGCCCTATTATATTTCGACGCCGTTGCTCTTTCGATTACTCGATCAGCGGGGCCGATTCCCCCGCATGGTGCTCATGTTGCAGGCCGAAGTGGCCGATCGGCTTGTAGCAAAGCCTGGTGGGTCCGACTATGGCGTCCTCTCCGTGATGGCACAGTACGCAGCCGACATCACGAAAGCATTCAAAGTGTCAGCCCAGTGTTTCCGCCCCAGACCGGAAGTCGCCTCGGCGGTAGTCTTGTTGCGCACGAACGAGCGCACGAGGCTCAGCCTGCAGGAAGAAGTCGCGTTTCGCGCACTCGTGAAAGCAGCCTTTGCGCATCGAAGAAAAACGCTGGTGAATTCCCTGCGCGACGAAGGGTATGCACTTCATCCTGTGACTGAGACATTGCAGCGATTGGATATTGCTCCAGTCCGCAGAGCAGAGACGTTGTCGGTTGAAGATTTTCTCCGGCTCGCTCTTGCGCTCGGTTGACGAGGTGCGAGACTAGCCTGTGGCTCGCTTAGGCCTCGCGCATAAATAACATGACTAAGTATTCTTTCGTGCTGGCGGGACCGTGTAGTTCCAATCACCATGAAATTTGTCCAGCTTGAGATTGA
>JAWXBV010000267.1:0-3656 GCA_034440335.1 Nitrospirota bacterium
GACGTCCTTCGGCCAGATACCGGTCAAAGGCATCTTTGGCGGACGTGACATACTTCTTGTCCATCAAGAGCCGCGCAATATGCGGTCGGCCGACCGCATCCGTGCCGGCTAAAGCCCGCACTTCTTTATAGGTGACGTCTAGGCCCAATGCGCGTAGCCGTTCGATGATCTGCGGGTTACGGGTATGCCGACTCTCGCGCAAGGTCGCCAACCGTCGATTCAGTTCCGAGTCTTGCCAGTCTATGCAATAGCCAAGGAGATGGAGCTCGCTATTCCCCATGCAGGAGCTGATTTCCACTCCAGGAATGATTTCAATCCCTCGCTCAGCCCCGGCTGCGATGGCTTCGGGAATGCCGGTGACAATGTCGTGGTCTGTGATGGCCAGCGCCGTCACATTGGCTGTGTGGGCAAGCTGGAGTACCGCAGTCGGCGAGAGGCTTCCATCGGAGTGGGTCGTATGGAGATGGAGATCGATACGACTCATATTGATGTCTGTGGCAGGGTGCTAGGACCTGCTTGCTGCGCGACGAGTCGCGCAGTGAAGAGAGGACCTGGTCCCTGGCTGCCGTCGTGTTCGCCTTCGTCGTACGACAACACACGGAGACTGGATGTGAGTCGGAGCAATTCGTTGTGCGCGAGGCAAAACTCCCGACGGCGTGGATGGCGATGGCGCACGTGGTTGTCGATGGTGAATGTTTCGTAGAGTAGGACTCCGTTCGGTTTTAGCGATTCGATGAGCGCGGGAAATAATGGGCGATGGAGATAGAAGCACACGACGATGACATCATATTCTTGCTTCGGAAACTCCGGTCGATCCTCTGTCGTTCGTTCAAGGTCCACCGTCCGGACCGTAAGGTTCGGGAGGTTCCGTTGTG
The DNA here is from genome assembly GCA_034440335.1 of Nitrospirota bacterium. Lineage (GTDB taxonomy): Bacteria > Nitrospirota > Nitrospiria > Nitrospirales > Nitrospiraceae > Palsa-1315. Next base: position 876 of record JAWXBV010000267.1, read on the forward strand.
TTGCCGTGGCAGCAAGCTGTGCCATGGCCTGTTCATCGTGGTCCATGGCATCGACCTGAAACCCGTGCGAAGCCAGATAGAGCGCATGGCGTCCAGACCCAGCCGCAACGTCGAGCGCACGGCCTTTGGGCAATCGGTGGAGCTGTTGCGCTACGAACAACGAGGGAACGAGATCAGTCGGTTGAGGCTGATGTGCCATACGGCTCCGTTCCACCTTCACGCCGACGGACCCGGTCATGTGTGAGAGAGGAGGGGTCAGCTTTCTGAGCCAAAGAGAGACCTTCACGACCGGGAATTCCTCGAACAACATCGCAAGGACCTGTTCCATGAACGTTTCCAGGAGCGCACAGTCCTGATTCTCGCCCAACTCGACGATTCGCTTGGTCACCTGGGCATAGTCCACCGTCTTGTTGATCTGGTCGGCAGCCTCGGCAGTGGTTCCTTCACAATCCAATTCCACATCGATTGCGAGCGCCTGTGGTCGCCGCCGCTCCGCCGACGTGACCCCGCAGCGCCCTTGAAACTCCAGTCGTTCAATTACCACACGATAGGCCATCTCCGCATTCTTACGGATTGAATTTCCGGCTGTCAACATATCGTTGGCTGGTGCGCGAGAGGGGATGGTGCGCCCACGGTGGGTCTGTGCTCCCGGAACAGAGTAGGGATGAAGACTATTGATCTCATGTGCCCCGTACAACGTATGGCCCCACACGATAGGGAAGAGAGGACACCTTCCCGTGAACGGAAGAGACAGAGGGTGGGAGGGACCATTGAGAGGAACGGTCATCGCCGAGGCTTGGAACGTGAGGAATTGGCTGATGTGTCTCAGTGGTGATCAGGCGAGGGCTATCGTGCCTTCAGTACTGAGCCCGGTCTTCAAGAGTGTCACAGGTGAGGTTCCAGATTCCTTCAGCTTGTCTCCCAAGCCGAATGACAGAAGAGTCTGTTGCAGGCCTTCGGCAGTGTGATCGAGGAGCAAGTCCAGCCCGATGACCGCGTAATGGAGGGGGTGGCCATGCGGCCCATCGATACGAAAGACGTGCGCGCGGCTGGTGCCTTCCTCGAAATCGGCGATGTGGTGTTGGGGGAACTGCTGGCGTAGGTAGAGGCGGATGACATCAAATTTGGCTAGATTGCTCACGTACGTTTCTCCACCTTTCCTGATATGCCTTGTTCAAAGAACCGGCAGAGCGAGGTTTCCTTCTACCGCCCTCGACAGGGTTCGACCGCACAGTATACCAGTAGTGTCCGGTTAAAACAGAAATGGTTGTTTGTTCAATCGTACCCCATTGATTCGTATGCACGCCATGGTTGGTCTCGCATTGAAATCGTGACCACCATTAAAACGTCGAAAATTCGCGCCGCCATTGGCTTTCAGCGATCTGCGCCCATTGTGAACCGGACACGACCGACAGTATACGCCGGTGATGGCTCAGAGTCAGGAGGTTGAAATGGGGAATGGCGTTCCCTGTTGTACCGGTTGCGCGACGCTGGAACACAATATGTCCGTGCGACGGTCAACAATTTCATGACAAGGCGAATGAAGTACGGCCAGGTGCGAGGGTGCAGTGCCGCAGAGCTAAAGGACTCCTGCCTGCCCGATCGTGAACAATCTTCTTGGTTGTATGGAATCTACTCCTTGGCCCACGGCAAGGTTCTGCCCTACAATTCTATCGTGATGAAATTGCACGAATTGTGCGGCCTACCGATTGGGCCATGTGTGGGGGAGCTGTGGTACGGCATGGTATTGCTTGCTTGTCCACATGATTATCCACAGCCCACACACATTTTGTGTGGACATCGCGAGTGCAGGGAGTCATGTCCTGTCTCACTGGTGCCTTTCCCTCGTGGAGTCTAATGCTGAGTGCGTCGAAAGGCCCTACTGTACAAAGCGTTTGGCCTCCACCCCCTACTTTAGCACTATAGAGTGCGCCGAACACTGTTCATGACATGACAATCAGGCATGCCGACTACGGTTTCTCACCTGTCATCCACAATTTCTCATCCTATCAGGGGATTGAACTGTAAGACCCATAAGAAAATCCTCATCCCCTTTCTTGGTCCATGTAAGAGCGGTGGAAGGATGCTAAGATGCCGCCGTCTTGCTGCCCGCATATCAAGGACAAAAATTCTGGCAGCCTATGCGCGAGGAGAACATATCGATGCCGAAACTCGTGACCGTATTGCGACCGGAGAAGATTGACGAACAAGCGCGCTATTACGTCCGGTCCCATATCCTTCTACCTGCCGGGACGATCGGACTTATCTTATTGGTTGGTGGGATTGGAGCGCTCGGCTATCAATTGTTGGTGAATCATACCTACAGTTGGATGACATTTCTCAGCAGTTCGATGTTGATTGCTGTCGGTGCGGCCGGTGGGTTTGGGCAGGCTCGCTATCATCGCTATCTCTTCAAGAGATTTCCTGAGGTGTATGCGGCAAAGCTGAGAACAGCGGTGGCTCAACGTACGAGGAAGGCCAAGCCTGAGCCTGAGGTCCCCACAATCGAGCACCCTGGGCGTGGCTTTGTCACGGCAATCTCCATTGCCGGAGCAGCGCTGATCTTCGGCGCATCAGCCGCGGGTGTGATGTACGGTGACCTCGACCTATTCCCGTCTGTCATGGTGCCTTGGGCGGGATTCTATTGGGCCAAGTTGTTTTGTTGGCGTGGAGTGGTGGAGTAGGCTGGTCTGTCTCGTCTTTCTGGTCTATCTGGGCATCAAGTCTCAGCACTCAGCACTTCCCCACTCAGCACTTGCCTCACCCCTCACCCCTTACCCC
>JAWXBV010000268.1:0-64821 GCA_034440335.1 Nitrospirota bacterium
CACTGGAATACGTTGAGGATTTTTCCGAGCCGAGCACGACGCAGAAGGTCGCAGATCGTTCGCCGCAGTAGAACGGTCAATGTCGGACAGGCTCCTAGGCCACGCGAAATCATTTCTCGTTCTCCCAGCGTCAGAGTCCAACGCGACTCTGTGCGAACGGGAGGAACAACCCCGTCGTTCGATGACCGCACGCCATGAATCGACCCCGCGTGCTTGACGAGGGCCCGGCCGATCTCGCTCAACGACGGCCACTGTTTCCCTCGCTGCCAGAGGTCTGCTTTCTGAGTCAAACAAACGCGGACGCCCCATCTGTCCCATCACGACCACCCTCCCGCCCCACTGTGCCTCAGAGGGTGTTGGATTGATCGCGTGAACCTGCCGCACACTCCTGCACCCATCGGTGCAACACTGTGCCATGCACGCCAACATCGCGCGAGGCTTGCGCGACCGTCACCTCGCGTTCTCCATTCAGCTTCAGCGACTCAACCTTGAACTTGCGCCCAACGTGCGTCGCTCCATGCCGCCTCTCCAGTGTCATACATACACTGAGCTCGGTGTCTTTAAAGTCGGCAGCAGTTCACCGTGTGAGGGTGCCTCAGAGGTAGACGACACCTGGTGGACTATTCTACATTCCCGCTTGTCGTATTTAGACATTTCCATCTTGACAATGTAGTTCACGTTAGGCATTGTGAGCACGATGTGTGATCGGGCGGGACTGTACGCACGTTCACGTCGCCTTCTTTTCATTGGCCGCGATGTCGAGTATTATATTATTGCAGTTGCATGCACGTCATACGCATCACACCAACATCCGTGACACCATCAACTTCGCGTATCAGCAGCTTGGCAGTGGATCGTCCAGTCAAGCCGGCATGGATGGTTTCGTGAGTCGATGCGGACTGTGAGTCGAATTCAGCTAGGGGAGCGCCGTATCGCTACGACAGCTCGTCGTTGAATCTGTGTATTGGACAGGGGTCTCATCAGCGCCGAGTTCGCATGCTGGTCGACAAGCGTGAGCGATGCGAGTTATTATTTTCCTAGAGCCTCACGGGGCAAGACATCGTTAAGAGGCGGTAATCACCATTTAGAAAAGGAGGTGCGAATGACGACGAGGAAGGTCGGGGTATCGGTTGCGGTGATGGTATCTGTTCTGATTCTTTCAGGAGGTATGGCGTACTCTGAGGAACCAGTGCCATTGCCTCCAGTTCCGCCCGAGTATGCCGACAAACATATGCCGGCCGGCGGGTGGACGGATGCGAAGGCCATTGCGGAGGGTGGAAAGATTTACACTGGTGAGGCTAACCCGATCATCAACTGTGGCAGCTGCCACGGCAAAGATGGTAAGCCGGTGAAAAAGGGGGCGCGAGATCTTCGTGACCAGAAAAACACCGGCCGTTTCTCAGACAGCTTTTGGTTCTGGCGAATCTCGGAAGGTGTCCCAAAGACGAAAATGAAGCCCTGGAAAAGCCACCTGTCGGAGGAGCAGATCTGGCAGGTTATGGCATACGAGCATCAGTTTTCGCACGATGGTAAACCGTCTGAACACACGGATTACAAGCCTTGACCGGTAGAAAGATTCGAAAGCCCGATTAGGGGTAACAGCATTCAGTATGTGCCACGTTAGGTCGTAGAAGAATCCATCAGAGTCATCGACAGTCAATTCAAAGGAGGCCCCATGTCTATTAGTTTTTCGCGTTGCGTGCGTACCGCCGGATTGCTCGGCGCATTCATCATAGCTCCCTGCCTTGCCATCAATTTAGGATCGGCGTCGGCGATGGAGACCATCAAGGCCGTCGTGACGACCGCCCCCAATGTTCCTCCTCCAATCACCAGAAAAGCGCCTGCCAACGTCATCGTTGAACTTGAAGCCGCCGAGTGGGAGGGTAACCTTAGCGACGATAACAAATATAATTTCTGGGGTTTTGGACCAACCGGAGGGCCGTACACCGTACCAGGGCCCATGATCCGAGTGATGGTGGGGGATACGGTTGAGATCCATTTGAAGAACAAGAAGGACAGCAAGGAAAGTCACAACATCGACTTTCATGCAGTCACTGGACCAGGTGGTGGAGCAGCAAGCCTCAATACCGAGCCAGGGGAGGAAAGCAAATTACGGTTTAAGGCCCTCAATGCCGGCCTCTATTTCTATCACTGCGCCACCGCATCTCCATCCATTCCTGAACACATTGCCAATGGAATGTACGGCGCGATCTTAGTGGAGCCGGTCGGCGGGCTGAAGAAAGTAGAAAAAGAATATTATGTCGTGCAGAGCGAGTTCTACACCAAGCCCGGTAAGAAGGGCGATACCTTGGAGTTTTCGTTCGAAAATGGGTTAATGGAGCACCCGTCCCATGTTGTGTTTAACGGCATGGCAGGTTCGCTTGTCAAGAATCCTCTGACCGCCAAGGTCGGCGATACCATCCGAATGTTCTATATCAATGCAGGTCCGAACCTAGCTGCCAATTGGCACGTCATCGGCGAGATATTTGACCGCGTGTATCCCGAGGGTTCCTTGATTACACCTCCATTGCAGAACGTCCAAACGACCGTGGTGCCTGCTGGTGGTTCATCCATGGCAGAATTCAAGGTCGAAGTGCCTGGAACCTACATCAATGTTGACCACGCCATCTTCCGCATCGCAAAGGGTGCCGTTGGCCTGATCAAGGTTGAAGGTCCAGAGCAGCCGGACATCTACAAGAACCTCCTGAAGTAATCTGGGGGAGATTTATCCGCTGTGATCTCAAGACACAGCGGATGAAAATCTGTCGTAGTTAGGCGTCATAGTGTTGATGACCGTGACTGAGTCGCGCAATCAGCGAAAGGGAGAGGCACAAGCCTCTCCCTTTTCGTTTGTGCGCCCAGCATGGGCGCGATCCGCGAATGCTTGGGTCTTGTCCGCATGAGCCAAATAGAGCAGGCGCAGCCATTGTTCCTCGGAGATGTCCTTCTGGCGAGCAGGAATCGGCAGACTGGGATCGACCGGCCTGTAACAGGAAAAGATGCCGCGGCTGAGAAAATCCTCGGAGGCCGGATCGAGGGCAAACTGGCAATCCCCGTATAGAAATCCCTCTGCGATCGGTTGCTCGAACCGCTGCATCACGTCATCGATTCTGACCAGCTCAACGACACGCTGAAGCTTCTGCCGGGGCATGAGCCGGAGCGTGACCGACGACACGACGCCGAAAAGACCATATCCGCCGATCGCGAGCTTGAACAAATCGGAATTCTGCGACCGGCTGCAAGTCGCCACCTGTCCATCGGCTGAGATGAGCGTGAACGACTCGATATCTCCGACGAAGGGCTTGAGCCTCAGCCCTCGCCCGTGGATGTTGGCCGACAGGCAGCCACCCATGCTCAGCCGATCCGCACCAGTTTGTTTCTGAACAATGCCCCATGGTTTGGTGGCACCCGTCTGCATGGTCAGGGATGCCTGGATCAACTCTGGCCACTGCATGCCGGCTTCGACCTCGACCAGACCGGAGCCCGCATCGAAATTCAGCACTCGATGGAACGACCTGGTATCCACATGCAGCGTGTCGGCTCCAAACTGCTGCCCACCCATCGCATGGCGACCACCGGAGACAGAAATGGTCGTTCGGTCTCGAAGCGCGCGCGCGACTACACGCTGGATGTCCTGAACCGATCGCACAGGAATCACCTCGTGAACAGTGGTTGGATTCAACCCAGAGTGCACATCGTTCACTAACACACCAGCCGGCGCGGCATGCCAACGGGCACAGCCCCACGGCATCAAGGCCGCAACACCAGACAGCTTTAGGAATTGTCTTCGAGAGATCGTCTTCGCTCCTTAGCCTGTTAGAATTTTCCCTCAACCTATCAGCCTTCCCTTCGGTGTCAACCCAACGCCTTCTTCGTTTCCTTTGATCTTTCGGTTGTATTTCCGCATATTAAGAACGGTATGACACCTATGGTTCCTATTTTTTATGTCTAATACCGCATCTCACCCACTCCGCGGCCTCCTGATCGCGCAATTCTTTGGCGCGTTCAATGACAACGCCTGGAAGCTCATGGTGGCCTTGCTGGCCATTCAGCAAGCGACGGCACACATGGCGCCGGGTCCTGAGCTGGAAGCGGCGGCACAGACGCAAACCGCGCTCACGTTCATCATCTTCACCTTGCCGCTGGTACTGCTGTCGTTGGTCGGCGGCACCTTGGCCGATCGCCTGAGCAAACGGACGGTCATCATCTCAATCAAAGTCGTCGAGGTACTTCTGATGAGCGCGGGCGCCGTGGCGCTCTGGTTGAACCCCGCCGGCGGTATGCTGCCCTTGATCGTCTTATGTGGAATGGGCGCACACAGCGCGCTCTTCGCCCCATCGAAATACGGCATTCTGCCAGAGTTGATTCCACATGAACGTCTCGCTGCCGGCAACGGCCTGTTGGAGGTCTGGACCTTTGCCGCGATCCTGACAGGCACGGCAGCCGGAGGTTTTCTCTTGCAGAGCGCCGGTGACCAGGTCTGGATGGCCCCCCTCGCCTTAGCCGCCATGTCTGTAGTCGGTCTGATTGCATCCTTTGCCGTTCCCCGCGTCTCGCCCGCGCGCACATCCGGCGGGGTCGGCTCAACGATCCGCGTCGCCTGGGCGGCTATTCAGTCGGAACGCCTGCTGCGTCTTGCCATTCCCGGAGAGATTTTTTTCTGGACCATCGCAAGCCTCTTTGCCCAAAACATCCTCGTCTATGCCAAAGCCGTTCTGCATCTTTCGGATGCGAAGTCGGGCCTCCCGCTCACGTTGTTATCCGTCGGCATCGGGGTCGGCGCGATATTGGTCGGGCGACTGTCTCAAAACCGGATTGAGTATGGACTCGTCCCCCTGGGCGCCCTGGGTGCGTCCATCGCCCTGTCCTTGCTCGGCGCACTCACCCCCCCATTGTTCGGAACGTTTCTGATCTTGGGGCTTCTCGGAGTCTCCTGCTCCTTCATCTTCGTGCCGCTGAATGCCATTCTCCAATGGAGATCACCGCCCGATCGGCGCGGCGCCGTCATCTCGTTTTCCAATACCTGCGTCTTCACGGGAATCCTATTGGGCTCGCTGGCAGGCGGCTCGCTTGCCAATGCCGGCTTCTCAACGAGCAACATTTTCCTCATCACCGCCGGAGTCACCATCGGCGGCACCCTGTGGGCTCTCAGGCTGATGCCGGATGTATTCCTACGGCTCGTCCTCGTCATTTTGACGAACACGCTCTATCGCGTCCGCATCGTCGGCCAGGACCATGTTCCCCAATCCGGTGGGGCACTCCTTGTTCCGAACCATATGTCGTTCGTCGATGGTTTCTTGCTCATGGCCAGCGTCGATCGGCCCATACGGTTCGTGGTGGACGCCGCCTATGCGACCCATCCATTGTTGACCTGGCTGATGACCGCCATGAAGGTCATTCCGATTGCTTCGACCGGCGGCCCACGCATCATCCTCCGGGCATTGCGCGATGCAGGACAGGCCCTCGACGACGGAGAGGTCGTCTGCATTTTCCCGGAAGGACAGATCACCCGCACGGGGACATTGCTGTCGTTCCGCCGAGGCTTCGAACGAATTGTAAAGGGGAGGCAGGTTCCGGTCATCCCCGTCCACCTGGATCGCGTCTGGGGCAGTATCTTCAGCTTTGAGCGAGGCCGTTTCCTCAGGAAATGGCCTGAGCGGATTCCCTATCCCTTGACCGTGTCCTTCGGCACACCTCTGCCGTCAGACACATCGGCGCACGAACTCCGCACCGCGATCCGCACATTGGGAGAAGAGGCGTGGCATCTGCGCAAATCCGGCCGCCGCACACTGCATCGTGAATTCATCCATGCCATGAGACGGCATCCCTTCCGCTTCGCCATGGCAGACCAGAACCGTCCACGGGTGACGTCGCTCCAAGCCCTAATCGGGTCCATTGTACTTGCCAGAATGCTGCGGCCATATTGGGAAGGCCAGGCCCATGTCGGCATCCTCCTCCCTCCGACCGTCGCCGGCGCACTCGTCAACGTGGCCGCTCCGCTCTGTGGCAAAACCAGCGTGAACCTGAACTATACGGCCGGGAAATCCGGCCTCGAAGCCGCCGTGCGGCTCGCCGGCCTCCGCACGATCGTGACCAGCCGAGTCTTCGTCGAAAAGGCCAAGTTAGAGTTGCCGGAGGGGCCATCGATTGTGTGGCTGGAGGATCTCGCCCGCACCATCGGTCCAAGACAGAAGCTCGTCGGAACGTTCCTTGCCCTCTGCGCCCCCGCCAAGCTGATCGAACGGGCCTGCGGGCAAAACACCCAGCTGACGATGGACGACCTGGCCACCATCATTTTCAGCAGCGGTAGCACGGGGGAACCCAAGGGCGTCATGCTCTCTCACTTCAACGTCGACTCCAATGAGCAGGCGGCCGGACAGGTTCTCCAGCTCTACCAGAATGAGCGCGTGCTCGGCATCCTTCCGTTTTTCCACTCGTTCGGCTATCTCGTGTTCTGGCTTGTGATGTTCAAGAACTTGGGCATGGTCTTTCATCCCTCCCCGCTCGATGTCGCCGCCATCGGCGAACTCGTGCACCGCTATCGCATCACGTTCCTCGTCACCACACCGACCTTTCTCCAGCTCTATCTGCGCCGTTGTACGCCGGAGCAATTCAGCTCAATACGCGTAGTCCTGACTGGGGCCGAGAAACTTTCCTCCCGACTGGCGCAGGCATTTCAAGATCAGTTCGGTATCGAACCAGTCCAGGGCTACGGTGTCACCGAATGTGCCCCCGTCGTTGCGGTCAATTGTCCGGACTTCCGAGCCGCAGGCTACTTTCAGCCGGCCTCGCGGCGAGGCACTGTGGGTCAAGCGCTGCCCGGCGTGTCTGTACAAATTGTCGATCCCGATAGCTTTGCCCCATTGCCTCCCGGAATGCCTGGGATGTTGCTGGTCAAAGGCCCCAACGTCATGAAGGGTTATCTGGGACGGGAGGATCTGACGGCCAACGCCATGCGCGATGGTTGGTACATTACCGGCGACATCGCGAAGCTGGACGAAGACGGCTTCTTGACGATTACGGACCGGCTCTCGCGTTTCTCGAAGATCGGCGGCGAAATGATTCCGCATGGCCGCGTGGAAGAAGCGCTGCAACAGGCCTCCGGCGCCGACACGCAAGTCTTCGCCGTCACCGGCATTCCGGACGAAAAGAAGGGTGAGCGCCTGGCGGTGCTGCACATGCTGGATGAAGCCCGTATCCCCGAGATCCTCGCTCAACTCGCCGCCGATGGCCTCCCCAACCTCTTCATTCCGTCCCGCGCCAACTTCATCAAAGTCGAGGCCCTGCCGCTGCTGGGGACCGGCAAGATGGACTTGCGCGGGCTCAAACGGATTGCGATGGAACGGCTGGGGGAGCGTGAAACGTGAAACGTCATTCGTGAAGCGTATCTCGCAAGACAGGCGTTAGTGGTGGGAGAGGTTCTGAGTTGCCTGGAAAACTGATGGCCGCCCGAGTGACCGTTGACCATTGACCAATGACTGAGAAAACTCTCATCGACTGCCACGTGCATCTCGCGGCGCTGCCCGATGGCGATAACGGCTGCTACATCTCGCCGAAGATGCTCAAGAGTCCGCTGTTTCGCTTTCTCTTATGGAAACACCAACTCTCTCCGTCGAACCCACGGGAAGCGAACCGGAAATACCTCGACGATCTGCGCTCCGAGTTGCGCTCGTCACGTCACGTTCAAAAAGCTGTGATTCTCGGCATGGATGGGGTCTACGATCAGAACGGCCGACTCAACCGCGAGCAGACGGACTTTCTCATCAGCAACGATTACGTGCTCAAGACAGCCCAGGCCTACCCGGAGGAATTGCTCGCAGGGGTTTCGATCAATCCCCAGCGGAGGGACGCAATCGACGAAGTGCATCGTTGTGCCGATGCCGGAGCCACATTGGTGAAGGTCCTCCCAAACGCGCAGCACTTCAATCCGTCCGATCCCAAGTACAAGCCGTTCTATCGTGCCTTGGCCGATCGCACACTCCCGTTTCTCAGCCATGTCGGCTACGAACTCACCCTGGTCGGAAGAGACCAGTCTCTGGGCGATCCTGACCGGCTGCGCAGGGCACTCGACGAAGGGGTCACGGTCATCGCCGCCCATGCCTGCAGCTACGGCCTCATACTCTACGAAAAGTTTCTCCCGACATTGCGCGACCTCGTGAAGCGGTATCCGAACTTCTACGCCGATATCTCCGCCCTGACGCTGCCCAATCGTATGCGCATGCTGCTGCAGCTCCGCCGCTATCCGGAAATTCACGAGCGGCTCCTCTTCGGCACCGACTATCCCCTGTCTGTATTCCACATCGCCGCCTGGGGCCGAGTAGGACTTGGCACGTTGGCAGAAATGATCCGAACTAAGAATCGCTTCGACCGCCAAGTGGCAGTCTGTCGAGGGTTGGGACTTGGGTTCCGGTCACTTGGTGAGATCGTCGCGCGACCCACGTTGTCACATCGACCCTAACCTATGGGTCGAAATCAGATTTTCGTCGCCCTTCGGAAAGGATCCTCGCCTTCGCGACATTGCGAGATTCGAGGGCACAGGCCGAGGATCTGACTCAAGAGGTGCTGGTGGTCCTCCATGAGAAATACCCCACGGTTGCAGACTTGACCGAACTGGTTCCTCTGGACTTTCAAATCTTGCGGTTCAAGATGCTGGACGCCCATCGCAAGTCGTTCAGACGAGGCGAGTACAATCAGGAATCGGTCGATGACCTTCCGCTCGCCGATCCCGGCGACGATCCGGCGACGCAACTCGACCAGAAACAGCGAGTGGACCGGTTGCTGGCTGCTATGGCTCAGCTCGGCGAGCACTGCAGCGAGCTGTTCAAGTGGAAACTCGAAGGGGAAGGTTCTCCCGAGATTCAAGCGATGAGGGGGCGCAGGTCGATCGATACGATCTACATGTGGGATCTACCATCCAGAAAGCAATTGTGAGGATTAATGGGCGGCTCATGGGAATGAAGGTGGGAGCGGCAGGCAGACTGGCCCTTTGCTCGCAGAACGCGCCATCTACGTCGTCAATCAAGATCCTTCCACAACCGCACAGTTTGCCGTCGATATCATCTTCAGCCGGTAGCTGCAATGGAACGGCTTGAACCAGAATCATTCATGAATGCCTGCTCCATCGTCCTATCCTCTCGTGCTGGCGCACTTAGCCTGGTAGCTTTGCCGCGAGGACATCGACTTTCTCGATGGACGGCGGTTTGGCCAACAACTCACCGGCCTTTGCCATCAGCGCCGCTGCGACTCGGCCCGTCAGATGAGCCTGCCGGCCTGCCTCATCCGGAAAGGCGTCGAAGATGCCGAACGTGGACGGTCCCAAGCGGATTCCAAACCATGCCGTGGTGGCCGGTTCAGCCTGCACAATCGGAAGACCGGAGATGAGAAAATTCTCGACTTCTTTTTCTTTCCCTGGCTTGGCTTCCAGACGAACGAACAACGCGACTGTGACCATACTGTGCCTCCTGTGTTGTGTGCGTAGGATGTCTTCGCGCTACGCGATGTTTGAGACTCGACAACGTGCATGTACTGACCGGCCTTTACCATGAAACAGGCCTGACAATTTCCGGGTGGCGATCGTGCCGGCTCAAAGACTCTTCGACGATATTCACATGGCTGGACTGACCTGTCATATCGACCGGCAGAGTTCCATGATCGCTGCGAGTGGTTGAGCCATTGCGTCAGAGAGTCCCTGAGCTATGCACACCCTTCTATCCCACTCAACGGTGTGAGGGGATACGGTTACTCCCCACACTCTTGTATCTTCCGGCCCTCTAACACCGCGAGCGCTTCTTTTTTTAAGGTAATTTTATCCGCTTTCTCATCTCCAGGAACGGTACGGTCCACGTCTAGTGCCTCTGCATATAAACGAGCGGCCTCGACACAGGCTTTACTAGGAGCCGATTTTGAATCACATGCCGCAATGAAGATGGTGCACGCGAGCGCAGCGATAACAGGTATGACAAATCGTGTGGTCATTGTGTACATCCTCCAATATTAGACGCCTAACGACTGTGCAAACAGAGTGCCATAGTACGCAAAACAGGACGAAAAATTCCACTATGATTGTGGTGACGATTCAAAGACGTTTCAGTGCCATCCTTACTTGATAGCCACGTGATAGCCGAATCGGCGTGCGATACAGATGGGCCTATCGCGATTGCGATCGATTGTGAGTATGCTGAATTCTCGTCGACAGTCAGACTTTTTACGACCGCCCTCTGCATCGCGTTATCGATCGTAGACCCGCCCGACTGTTCTTTCGATCGCCCTCAGTAGGTCGTTTGCGGCGTTGGTCACAGCCGTCTCGATGGTCGCATCATAGGGCGTCACGATCAAGTCCCACTGACAGCTGGAGCCCCATTCATGGGTCGAGCCGTCTTGATACAACTTCACGCCAGGTACCGGTTTACGCGGCCGCTTCTTGCGGTGTGCCCCGCATCGGGGAGCCCGGACCACATGCCCCGCAGCCTACAGGGGGTTTTCATCCACGTAGGAGGACCTCGTTCCGCCGTGCTCAGTGTGCCAGCCCTCGTGGACATACTTGATGGTCCAGTCCGTGTACCGAGTCTCATACAACACCATCATAATATGGAGCGCCTCATCCACGGGCACCGTGCGCCCCGATGGGCGTCCGAGCCGCCGATCCTGCAACCCCGCCACCCCCTCGGTGCCATAGCGCCCACTCCAGCGGCGAACGGTTCGTTCGGTGATCCCTAAGATGTTCGCGGCCTCCGCCATCGTGAGTGTCCGCCGTTGTCTCCGCTCGTACAGCTCGTCAAACCGCATCTGTCTCACCTCCTGTCGTACGGTCGTCCGTGTCATCGTGGCCCTCCCTTGGGGGCGCACCCTCAACCGGACAGATGATGTGCTCTCTAGAATGAGATATCTTATATTGACAAGGCGTGCCGCTCGGCGTTATTATTCGTCCAGTATCTCAGCTCGCATTCAAGGGTATCTCCACACACAAGACTTCTGGGGCGCATCTCGGACACAAGCCACCATCTGCTCAGGGAATAGAGGCGAGTCAGCTCGGCATGAGTTCCGGCCTGCAACAATATCCGCAAATATGAGACACGGTCGTACCCTGATAGCGATGCGCGAAAACAGGCCAGTCCCTCACGGGTCACCCTCTTTTAGCCGATAGACACGACACAATCATCAACGTATTACCAGTTACTCTACTATTATCAGTCCGTGGACAATTTCCCATGGTTCACCATGTGCCAGCGCTGCTGATGACGACGCAGCCGGGGGCTTGAGAGGATATTCATGACACAAACGAAGGGGGAGGTTATGCATCTCGCGGAGCTGAAGCAGAAGTCTATTGCCGATCTCAATGAGGTGGCGCGCGATCTGAAGATCGATGGCGCGCCCAATCTGCGGAAGCAGGAATTAATATTTGCAATTCTGCAGGCGCAGACCGCAAATAACGGCGTGGTTTTCGGCGAAGGCGTGCTCGAAACGCTCCCCGACGGATTCGGATTCCTGCGTGCCCCCGACTCGAACTATCTCCCAGGCCCCGACGACATTTATATCTCCCCCTCTCAAATCCGGCGTTTCAATTTGCGCACCGGCGACACCGTGTCCGGGCAGATCAGGCCGCCGAAAGAGAGCGAGCGGTATTTCGCGTTACTCAAGGTCGAAAAGGTCAACTTTGAAGATCCTGAAGTCTCTCGCGACAAGATCCTCTTCGATAACCTGACGCCGCTCTATCCCGAAGAGCGTCTGAATCTTGAGTTCGACCGTGAAGAATATTGCACCCGCGTGATGGAGCTCACAACCCCGATCGGCAAAGGCCAGCGTGGGCTGATCGTCGCGGCTCCCCGAACCGGGAAAACGATGATGTTGCAAGCCATCGCCCGGGCTATTCTCAAGAACCATAAAGAAGTCACGTTGATCGTGCTGCTTATCGACGAGCGGCCGGAAGAAGTGACCGACTGGCAACGGCAGGTCAAGGCCGAAGTCATCAGCTCCACTTTTGATGAGCCGGCCCAGCGCCATGCCCAAGTGGCTGAAATGGTGCTCGAAAAGGCCAAGCGGCTGGTCGAACATAAGAAAGATGTCGTCGTGTTGTTAGACAGTATTACCCGCCTGGCGCGTGCCTACAATACCATTGCGCCGCCGAGCGGCAAGGTGCTGTCGGGAGGGTTGGACTCGAATGCCCTCCAGCGTCCGAAGCGGTTCTTTGGGGCGGCCCGCAACATCGAAAACGGCGGCAGTCTCACCATTATGGCGACCGCGCTTGTCGACACCGGTAGCCGGATGGACGATGTAATTTTTGAAGAGTTCAAAGGGACCGGCAACATGGAAGTCCATCTCGATCGACGTTTGGCCGACAAGCGGCTCTTCCCGGCCATCGATATCAGCCAGTCCGGGACGAGAAAAGAAGAATTGTTGGTGGACAAGGATCGTCTCAACAAGATGTGGATTTTGCGCAAGGTGTTGAGTCCGCTTGGGACGATGGAAGCCATGGAGTTTCTGATGGACAAGTTGCATGGTACGAAGACCAATCAAGAGTTCTTGCAGTCGATGAATCGCTAATATCCGGCTTGTATCCGGTCGCTGAGGCAGGGTACAGTGACGGGCCTTCGAATGGGCGAGGGCCGATGATCGTGATGTTCAGGGGAGTGTGAATTATGAAGAAGGGTATCCATCCCGTGTATCGGGAAGTGGGCGTACATTGCGCGTGCGGAAATAAATATAAGACCAGATCGACGGGCGGCGATATCAATGTCGATATCTGTTCAAATTGCCATCCATTTTTTACGGGGACGCAGAAGATCATCGATACCGAAGGGCGTGTCGAACGGTTCAAGAAGAAGTACGCGAAGAAAGACAAGTAGCTCGAGAAGAGGTCATACGGGGGACCCTGCTTCGCTGAGGGGCAGGGTCTTTTTGTTTTTGTGCAATCAGGGACTGAGCGCGAATTCAAGGGAAACGGGGCCATGGAAGCAGTACTGCTGAAAAAGTGGGAAGTGCTGGCCACTCGATACGATGAGTTGACGAATCAGCTCATGGATCCGTCCATGATGAGCCAGCCCTCGCAGTTACACAAAGTCAATAAGGAACGGACGGATATCGAGCCGGCTGCCAAGTTGCTCGTCACCTATCGGGACAACGCCAGGCAGTTGGAAGAAGCGGTGCAAATCCTTGCGGACCCCACGGCCGGAACCGAGATGCATAAGATGGCGATGGAAGAGAGTGCTCAGCTCGAACATCAGCAGGCCGAGATCGAGCGACAGGCCCAAGAGTTCCTCATCCCCAAAGATCCGCGAGACGAAAAAAGTCTGCTTTTTGAAATTCGTGCCGGAACCGGCGGTGACGAGGCGGCGCTCTTTGCCGGGGTATTGTTTCGTATGTACAGCAAGTATGCGGAGAACAAGGGCTTTAAGGTCGATGTGGTTGAAGCCACAGAAATCGGGGGCGGGGGTTATAAAGGAGTTGTCGCACTGATCGAAGGCAAGGGAGCCTACAGCCACTTCAAGTTCGAGGCCGGGGTCCACAGAGTACAGCGGGTTCCCGTCACTGAGGCCAGTGGCCGGATTCATACCTCGACCGTCACCGTCGCGGTGATGCCTGAAGTGGACGAGGTGGATGTCCAGATCGATCCCATGGATCTGCGAATCGACACCTTCTGTTCATCCGGTGCCGGAGGCCAGAGCGTCAACACGACAAAGTCGGCTGTGCGGATCACCCATATTCCGACCGGTGTGGTGGTGAGCTGCCAGGACGAACGATCGCAGTTGAAGAATCGTACGAAGGCGATGCGGACCCTGCGGGCCAGAATCGTTGAGGCGGAACGAGAAAGGCAGGACGCGGCCACTGCGCAGAACCGCAAGGCGCAGGTGGGCACGGGCGAGCGGAGCGAGAAGATTCGCACCTACAACTTCCCGCAGAACCGGGTGACCGATCATCGGGTCGGTGTGACCTTGCATAAGTTGGAGCAGGTGCTCGAAGGCGACCTTGACGAATTCGTTCAGGCGTTGAAAGCGCAGCGCCAGCAAGAAGTGGAGGTGGCGTAACATGGACGCGGTGGCTCCTCTTCCTCAGTCGGCAGGCCAGGCCACGCTCGGTGAGGTGATGGTCGAGGCGCGACGGTTGCTGGAGCAGGCCGGCATCGAGAGCGCGGAGCAGGAAGCGCTGTGGATCGTGGAGCACGTGCTCCATCTTTCCGCACATCATGCTGTGACCGACCGAGACCGACTCTTGTCTTCCTCCGAGCTATCGGCTGCGAGAGGATTGATCGAGCGACGAGTTGGTCGTGAGCCCCTGCAATATATTTTGGGGACCCAGGAGTTTTGCGGGCTGGATTTTGATGTGAACCAGGCGGTGCTCATCCCGAGGCCCGAGACCGAGTTGCTCGTGGAGTATGTCGCGCAACGGATTTCTCCCGATCGACAAGCCACCATCGTCGATGTTTGCACGGGATCTGGATGCATCGCCGTGGCGATTGCGCGGATGAGACCTCATGCGAGGGTGATCGCGACCGATCGATCGAGCCCCTCGCTCGATGTCGCCAGGCAGAATGCCGTTCGCCATGCGGTATGCGAGCGTATCACATGGTTGGAAGGCGACTTGCTGGGAGCGTTGGCAGGGCAGGAGATCGAGGGGCAAGTTGATGTCATCGTCTCGAATCCCCCCTATATTGCAGAGGCCGATTGGGCGACACTCCAGCCAGAAGTGCGGCTGTTCGAACCGCGAAATGCACTGGTGGCAGGGCCTCAGGGGACGGAGTTGCACGAACGGTTATTACACGAATCCGGTCGCTACCTGTCTCCCGGCGGCGCACTGATCATGGAAATTGGTGCCGGCCAGGCTCGTGCGATGCGCCGGATTGTCGAGCAGATAGACGGGTACAGGTTTCATCGGCTGGTCTACGACGAAGCAGGGCTTGAGCGAGTGGTGATTGTCGAGCGATCAGGAACCTAACAGGTTGGGGAAGAACCATTTCGGCATGGCAGAACTCCGATAATCTGTACGTCGGGGTCAGGGAAGAACACTCACGCAGGATGCTCAAAAAGGCCAGACTTCTCACCCGCCAAACCCCGGCGCGCCAAGACGCGCCGTTCCGCGGGCAAGGCCGCAGCGAGCGAAGAGGCGAGGCGTACGCTTCGGTACGTTGAGCCTCTGAACGATGCGAGAACGCCGCCGGCGGACTTTTTCAGCATCCTGCTAAAGGCGGACGATGGATCGTACAATCATTACCGGTGGGACGCCGCTTCGAGGAGAGGTTCAGATCAGCGGGGCGAAGAATGCCGCGCTGCCGATCTTGGCCTCCACCATTCTCGGCGGCGGCGAATGTGTGATTACCAACGTGCCTCGCGTGGTGGATGTCGTGACCATGGGCAAGTTGTTGGGCATCTTGGGCGCGAAGGTTCACTATGAGGGGAATCGTGCGGTCCTGAATGCCGAGGTGATCACGTCGACCCAGGCCCCGTACGATCTGGTGAAGACGATGCGGGCCTCTGTGCTTGTGTTGGGGCCGTTGCTGGCGCGATGGGGAGAAGCGACGGTATCGATGCCCGGTGGCTGTGCGATTGGGTCACGGCCCGTCAATCTCCATCTTGCCGGACTCGCGAAAATGGGTGCGGAAGTGTCGATGGAACACGGGTATATTCATGCCAAAGCGAAGCGGCTGACGGGGGCACAGATCTACTGCGACACGCCGACAGTCACCGGCACCGAAAATCTCATGATGGCCGCGTCGCTCGCCCAAGGGACCACGGTCATAGAAAATGCCGCGAAGGAGCCGGAGATCGTAGATCTCGCGAATTTTCTCATGAAGCGAGGGGCTCGCATCGACGGCGCCGGGTCGGATGTCATCACCATCGAAGGGGTCCGTGAGTTACACGGGGGCGATCACGACGTCATTCCCGATCGTATCGAAGCCGGCACGTATCTCGTGGCAGGAGCCATTACGCGGGGAGCGGTGACGCTCAATCGATGCCGCCCGAATCACTTGGACGCCTTGCTGTTGAAGCTGCAGGAAGCCGGCGTCGAGATACAGGTGGAAAAGGAACGAATTCATCTCAATGCGGCATCGTCACTCAAAGGCATCGATATTCGAACATTGCCGTACCCAGGATTCCCCACCGACATGCAAGCACAGATGGTGGCGTTAATGACGGCCGCCGAGGGCACGAGTGTGATTACGGAGACCGTGTTCGAAAGCCGTTTTATGCATGTTGAGGAGTTGCGACGGATGGGGGCCGAGATCAAGGTCGAGGGCAATCGGGCAGTAGTGACCGGACCGAACAGATTGGCCGGGGCTCCGGTGATGGCATCCGATCTTCGTGCCAGCGCAGGATTAGTCTTGGCCGGCCTTGCAGCGGAAGGCACGACAGAGATTCTCCGGGTCTACCATCTGGATCGTGGCTATGAGCGGATGGAGGAGAAGCTACGTGGGTTAGGTGCGACGATCACCCGTCACAAGGAGGGTGCGGCTCCGCCCGACCATTGTTGACACCATGCTGACGATTGCCTTGTCGAAGGGGAAAATGTTGGACCTCACGCTGGACGTCTTTCGTCGAGCGGGCTATGCCATGGGCCGCCTCTCCACCGAGAGTCGCCGACTGGTGTTCCCCTGTCCTGAGATCGGCATGACTTTCCTCATCGTGCGGTCGACCGATGTGCCGACCTATGTGGAGTATGGAGCAGCAGATGTCGGGATTGTCGGGAAAGATGTCTTGATGGAGCAGGACAGCGACGTCTATGAGCCATTGGATTTAGGGTTCGGAGCGTGTAGAATCGCCGTCGCTGCGCTCAAGGGGCAGGTTTCACGAGACCGGCTGTCCTCGAAAATTCGGGTCGCAACCAAGTATCCGAAGATCACCGAGCGGTATTTTAATCAGCGCGGGGTGCCGGTCGAAATCATCAAGTTGTACGGCTCGATTGAACTGGCGCCGTTGGTCGGTCTGGCCGATCGGATCGTCGATCTGGTTGAGACCGGTCACACGCTCAAGGCACATGATCTTATCGAAGTGGAGTGCATCGCACAGTCCACGGCTCGGTTGATTGTCAATCGGGCGAGTTTGAAGCTGAAGCATGCCGTGGTGACAGAACTGATCAAAAAGCTTCGGGTCGCCACCAGTACACCAACCGCGTCTCAAACAGCCGCTCCACGCAAGTCTCCGCGTGGGGCACGTCGAACGGTCAAGCGAATGCGCAGATGAAGATTGTGGCTTCCACCGAGCGAGCCTTTCTCCCCGCACTCAAGAAAGTGGCGTCGCGCGCCCGTGTGCAAGGGGCTGCCGTCGAGAAGACGGTCAAGTCGATGTTACAAGCCGTGGAGCGGGGCGGCGATAAGGCCGTCCTCCGCTATACGAAACAGTTCGACCGCGTCTCCATGAAAGACACGGAGCTGCGCGTGACCCGAGAGGAAATCAAAGAAGCCTACTTCCATATTCGGAAAGAAGAGGGCGACGCCCTCCGATTTGCGGCCCAGCGGATCACGTCGTTCCACGAACGCCAGCGCATCAAGACCTGGATGTATCAGGACAACGGGGCGACGCTGGGGCAGGTGGTCACGCCGGTCGATGCGGTCGGGGTCTATGTGCCGGGCGGTAAGGCCGTCTATCCCTCGTCGGTCTTGATGTGCGCGATTCCGGCCAAGGTGGCGGGCGTGTCCCGTGTGGTGATGTGTACGCCGCCGCAGAAAGGCCCTCTCAATCCCTACTTGCTGGTCGCAGCCGACATCGCCGGTGTCACGGAGATCTATCGCGTTGGGGGTGTGCAAGCCGTTGGAGCGATGGCGTATGGGACCAAGACGATCCAACGCGTCGACAAAATCGTGGGGCCCGGCAACATTTATGTGGCGACGGCCAAGCGGCTCCTCTATGGCACCGTCGGGATCGACATGGTGGCAGGCCCGAGCGAACTGCTCGTCGTCGCGGACGGCGACGCGAAGCCCGCGCATGTCGCGGCCGATCTTCTCTGCGAAGCGGAACATGACGAAGATGCGCAGGTCTATCTCGTCACCACCTCGGCCCAGTTGGCGAAGGACGTGGTGCAGCTCATCGGCAGCCAGTTGAAGGGGCTGCAACGGGAAAAGATTGCGGCGAAGTCCATCGCGCGCCATTTTGTCGCCTTCGTGGTCGCGACAATGGACGAAGCCATTGATGTGGCCAACGAGATTGCCCCGGAACATTTAACCCTCTCGGTCGATGAGCCGTTCGATTATTTAGAGAAAATCCGTCACGCAGGAGCGCTCTTTCTGGGCCGGTACACGCCCCCAGCGGTGGCGGATTATGTCGCAGGCCCGAATCACGTTTTGCCGACCGGCGGAACGGCACGGTTCTTTTCGGCTTTGTCCGTCAACGATTACATCAAGGTGAGCAACATCGTGCATTACACGAAGGAGGAGCTGAGCAAGGTGAAAGACCATCTCGTTCGGTTGGCACACATCGAAGGGTTCGATGCGCATGCGAAATCGGCCCAGAGCAGGTTCTCATGAAAAAGAACGGATCGGCCCCTCGACAGTCTGCGATTCATCGGGCCACGAAGGAAACGGATATTCATGTCGAATGGACGCTGGACGGCAGCGGGCAAGGGAAGGTCGACACCGGTATTCGCTTTTTCGACCACATGCTGGAGCTGCTGTCCAAGCACGGCTTCTTCGACCTGACCGTCAAAGCCAAAGGTGATATCGATATCGACGAACATCACACAGTCGAGGACGTCGGCATCGTCATGGGCAAGGCGCTGCATCAAGCCTTGGGCGAGAAGGCGGGGATCAAGCGGTTCGGGTTTGCCTCCGCTCCGCTCGATGAGACACTCGCGCAAGTCACCGTGGATCTCAGCGGCAGACCCTATCTCGTCTACAACGTGGCCTTGCCGGATCGGAAGATCAAGGCCTTCGACCTCGGTCTCTTCGAAGATTTTTTCCAAGCCTTCGTCACGCACGGCGGCCTCAACCTGCATGTGAATCTCCTGTACGGCCGCAACCCGCACCACATCATGGAAGCCATCTTCAAAGCGACGGCCAAAGCCCTCGAGCAGGCGACAATGTTAGAAGAACGATTGGCCGGGAAAGTGCTGTCGACGAAGGGGATGCTGTAACAGGATGCTGAAAAAGTCCTCCAGCGGCGTTCTCGCATCGCTCAGAGGCTCAAC
Source organism: Nitrospirota bacterium (assembly GCA_034440335.1). Taxonomy (GTDB): domain Bacteria; phylum Nitrospirota; class Nitrospiria; order Nitrospirales; family Nitrospiraceae; genus Palsa-1315. Next base: position 19,111 of record JAWXBV010000268.1, read on the forward strand.
GTACCGAAGCGTACGCCTCGCCCCTTCGCTCGCTGCGGCCTTGCTGGACGGCCTTTTTGAGCATCCTGCGGGCTGCCGGGGCTTTCATACCCCACGGTGTGAGTGCCGGAGCCTGCAAGAGATTGATTCCCCGCTTGCTGGAACATAGAATGGATCTGTGTATTTCGAGATTGTCGGTGAGATTGAGGAAATCGAAACGATAGCCATCGGTGGCCGAATCAGGGACATCATGAGACTACGGCGCAAGTTTGGCTCTGGGCGTTGGAGGAAACTCAAAGGGAGGGCACGGGTGAGGTTGGCAAACAGAACCACCAGACTGGCTGAGGTTCATTGGTATGAGGCGCACGGAATCGGTCGGAAGAAGATGAAGATCAAGCGATTCCTGGATTGAGGAAATAATCATGCGTCGAAAACAGGCAGACCGCAAATTCGTCCTGTGTGTGAAGAACGACGATTGTGACGACCTTGAAAAGCGCAAAGTATACCGCGTGATCGCGGATGAAAAATCGGAGAAAGACGGCTACGTTCGCGTGATCGACGAGTCAGGCGAAGATTATTTGTACCCTGCAACGTATTTTGTTCCCCTCCAACTGCCACAGGAAGCAGAGCAAGCCATTGCCGCTGCCGGCTGATGAAAAAGGTCATCCATCGCAAAGGGCAGGCCGACATGCTGCCGGAATATGATTTCAGCAAAGGCGTTCGAGGGAAGTATGCCAAGCGGTATGCGGAAGGAAGTAACGTGGTTGTGCTCTCGCCGGATCTTGCGGAGATATTTAGGACTTCTGAGTCAGTGAACGAAGCGTTACGAACCTTAGTCCGAGTTGGAAGGAAACCGTCGAGAAAACTGTCGGCGTGATGCACCACATCATGGAAACCATCTTCAAAGCGACAGCCAAGGCCCTTGACCAAGCAACGATGTTGGAAGAGCGGTTGGCCGGGAAGGTGTTATCGACGAAGGCGAAGGGGATGTTGTAGCTAAAAGAGGACGCTCTAAATGTGTTGGTCTGAAGGGGCAGGTTTCTGAGAAGGAGCCTGCCCCTTATATCTCATTGAGCGGGGATCGGATGACAGGTCTACCACCAGCAGTCACACTTTCTTTACAAATCACACCTCTATTCACTCGGTCCGTAACGGCCTGTAGTTCTTCAGAAAACTACCGATCGCCTGTGGTTCATATCCGGGAACTACTAGGTGCCAGATCTTCCCGTGTCTAGATACATTCAATTTTACTTGCCCGCCGCTTCGACTGAATGCCTTCCAGAACTTTTCTAGAAAGTCTCTTGGCACAATGAAATCGAATAGGTCGCCATCGTTTTCCTGGCACAGCAGAACTACCACATCATATTTTTCGTCCGATATACCAAGGAACCAGCGGTCTGGCCGTTGCTCATTAGCAAAGGGAATTGCCACCTTATGCCCTTTGTTAGTCGCACAAACAGTTTTCCCAAGTCGAGTCAGCCGATATCCCCGATCGACTCCTGCATCAAGAAAGGTTTCCCTCGCTATAAATCCTTCTTCCCTTCCCGCGCTAGATCTGATTTTGCGTGTTCCAGATTTATCGAAAGTTATCTCATCGAGTATCTCTCTTAGTGAAGAAGCGCTGGTTGGATCAGCTATTTCCTTTTCATACTCACTAATGTGGCTCATCAGGTTAGCGAGAGTGCGTTCGTCATCTTCAATTCGGTTTGCAAGGGCGCTGTACGAGGTAACTCGCTTAGTATCGTGGGCGCCCGCCGCTTCGGCTATTTTTTGCATGACCTTCTTTTTTAGGCCCGTGAGCGTAGATGCCAATTCCATAAAGCACCTCCATTTCTTTTCTCGCTCCCAAGTCGGTTGATGTAGTTAAGGTAAGATAAGTGAAGATAAGTTGTCAATGAAAAAGTGAAGTCATTTCTTGATCTAACAGGCGGTCGCAAATGTCCTAGAAAGAGTGGCGATGACTAGGGCCGGGGCACGCGCTTTTACCCTAAGGCCAAGGTTCTTCAGCAATCCAGTTCCCGCTAAGCGTGGGATTCTGGGTGAGACATGTTTATTGACTACGCACGGAGGGACCGATTGTGGCCTGGGCTAGGGAAACGCTTTGACGATTGTCGAGGCGAACGTACGGAAGGCGTTCAATTGCTTCGTGATGATGGCTTGAACGATTTCCAAGTTCAGGCGGGTATATTCATGCACGGCTACGTTGCGGAATCCGACCATCTTCTGCATTCGTGTGGCGAGATCGGGCAGTAGGATGCCGGCGGTGTGCAATAGCGTAAATGCGTCGCGACTTTCTTGGGGAACTCCAAGACGTCGTTGGTTGACCACGTACATGGCTAGGTCAATTGCCGCTTTGCAGGCGCGTTGCAAATTGAGAACGATCGCGTCTTGTTTGGTCTGATTCGTGAAGAGATTCTTGTCGTCATCTGTATACTCTTCGAGAATCCTCCGAAGGCACCGCTCGATGCTCGTCGCTTTGTTCAGGACAACGTCGTCAGCCATACACCAACCCGCTCGCGCTGATTCTTGTTAGTATCTCGCGCCGTTCCTCGTTGAGTCGGGCGTAGTCTGAAAACACGTACATTTCGAACTCTCGCCGAGTCGGTTCGTTTGGCGCATCGAGGCATTCTCCCGTCGAGATCACCTGCATCCGCATCACCGTCGACGCGGTACGCAAATCTACAAGATCGACATCACGATGGAGTTGGATCGCAAGTTCTTGGGCGAGTTCGAAACGATGCATCGGGGGAATTGGGTTGTGCGCGAGCACGGCGAGATCGATGTCGCTGTCAGGACGAACCGTGCCCTTCGCCTGCGAGCCGAAGCGGTAGAGGGCGATGAGTCCTGGTACGGATTTCCTCAGATGTTCGATGAGCGCACGATCGTCCATGTTGACGCTGTCCTGTGTGTTCGCTCAGGCTACTGGTTCGTCTATGCCCTGTCAATTTTCGAGCGCTGATCTTCATGAAGTCCGTGGGGGTTGTCTACTATAGTCGGTCCTGTCGTTTGCCAGTGGCAGGATCGTTCTGGTTGCGGTATTGTACCCGCCTACGGTCAAACTGTGGATAGGAATGGGAAACGGTAGGATGCTCAAAAAGGCCGTTCAGCAAGGCCGCAGGCGAATCGAAACCGGAGGCGTACCCTCAGGGGTACGTTGAGGATTTCGACGAGCCGAGAACGCAGCTGGCGGGCTTTTTCAGCATCCTGCAAGAAGGTGTCATGATTGCGATTATCGACTACGGCATGGGCAATCTCCGCAGTGTCTCCAAGGCCTTTGAGGCGGTGGGGCATCAGGCGGTGATTACGCGCGACGCAACGGTCATTGGGAACGCGAGTCATGTGGTCCTGCCTGGTGTCGGTGCCTTTGGCGATTGCATGGCCAACGTTGAGCGGTATGGGCTGGTGGAACCGATTCGCGTAGCGATTCGATCGGGCAAGCCATTTCTGGGAATCTGTTTGGGGCTCCAATTATTATTTGAGGAAAGTGAGGAATTTGGAACGCACAAGGGTCTCGGCATGATCCCCGGCAAGGTCAGACGATTTGCTCCAGGCCAGGGGTTGAAGGTGCCGCACATGGGGTGGAACAACGTCGCGATTGAGCGGCCCTGTCCTCTGTTCGAAGGGATTGCCGACGAGGCCTACTGGTATTTTGTGCATTCGTTCTATGTCGAGCCCTCTGACAAGACCGTTGCGGCAACCACGACAGACTACGGCACCACCTTCGTGTCGAGTATCTGGCGGGACAATGTGGTGGCCTGTCAGTTCCATCCCGAAAAGAGTCAGGCCATTGGGCTACGGCTGATCAAAAATTTTGGATCCTGGAAATGAACATGATGAGTATGATGGGCCACAAACGATGGGCGCTAGTCTTGGTGGGGCTGGCTGTGCTGGGGGCCGCCGGTTGCAGCGGACAGAAAGTGACCACGAAGTCGTCCGCGGAATTGCCGCGCTATCAGATTCGTACGATCGCCCTGGTGCCATTCACGACTCTCGCGACGCCACAGGTGAGGGACGTCGCCGCGCAGACCCTCTTAGCGCCGCCGGGGGCTCACGGGTTTGATCTATCAATATCGGCGCCGCCGAATACCGAGCAGCCTCTCAGGCAAACAGTCATCGTGCCGACCGGGGCTGGAGATATCGTCACGCAGTTGCTGTGGAGTCGGTTGAAGGCTCGGCAGGGGATCATGGTGCTTTCGCCTCGTGACACAGCGAAAGCGCTCACATCTCCGTTGCCGCCACAACGTTCAGCCAGTCAGTCGCCGGCGGTGGCGGTGGCAAAGCAGCTCAAGGTGGATGCCTCGTTGATCGGCCAAGTGTCGGTGTACCAGGAACGGGTCGGCGGGCGCTTTGGCGCCAACCCCCCGGCAACGGTGGGCTTTGAAGCCAAGGTCGTCGCGGCTGACGGGCAAGTCCTGTGGGAAGGGAATTACTACGAGAAGCAGCGGCCGATGATTGAAGACATGATGGGATTTATCCATCGTGGGGGCATGTTCGTCACGGCGGAGGAACTGGCGGCGTATGGGGTCGAGCACATGCTCCTTGAATTTCCGTTTGGAACGGTTGAGGCGCGCTAACGCAGGACGGTCTTTGTATGCTCGTGATCCCAGCGATTGATTTGAAAGATGGCCGCTGCGTCCGGTTGCGTCAGGGCGACATGGCGGCGGAGACGGTCTATTCCGACGACGTGCCGGCTGTCGCGAGGCAATGGCAGCAAGGCGGCGCAACGCTGATCCATGTCGTGGACCTCAATGGAGCCGTGGAGGGAGAGCCGCGCAATCTACCCCAGATTGAAGCGATCATTCGCACCGTCACGGTGAAGGTGCAAATTGGGGGCGGTATCCGGTCGATCGAGACGGTGCGGCGCTATCTCGGCGCGGGTATCACCAGGGTGGTGCTCGGGACTGCGGCCTTGACCGATCGGTCTTTTCTGGAGAAGGCCTGTCTGGAATTTCCTCGCCAGATTCTGTTGGGACTGGATGCCCGGGATGGGATGGTGGCGGTCAAGGGGTGGACGTCGGTATCGGAGAAGAAGGCGACAGACCTGCTGAAGGAATTGGCAGGCTCTGTCTTGGGCGCGGTGATCTATACGGACATCGCCCGCGATGGTATGTTGGGCGGGCCGAATCTGGCCGCGTTGCGGGAGGTGGTGGAGTTGTCGTCCTTTCCTGTGATCGCCTCGGGCGGGATTTCGCGTGTCGAAGACTTGCGGGCCGTGCAGGCGCTCGGCCCACGGGTTGAAGGCGCGATTGTCGGGAAGGCCCTCTACGACGGCAAACTCGACTATCGTGCTGCTGTCGCAGCCCTCCGTGAGGTAGGATGAACTCTTTTCTCACATGGTCGGTTCACGTTTCACGCGTCACGTGCTGCGATGTTGACTAAACGCATCATTCCCTGCCTCGATGTCAAGGACGGTCGTGTCGTCAAAGGTGTGAGCTTTGTGAATTTGCGCGATGCGGGAGATCCGGTCGAAGTGGCCGCCGCGTACGATCGGGAAGGAGCCGATGAACTTTGTTTTCTCGATATCACGGCCACCCATGAGAATCGCAGGACCATCATTGATGTGGTTGAGCGGACAGCGGCGCGAGTGTTCATGCCGTTGACCGTCGGAGGGGGCGTGGGAACGCTCGAGGACATCCGGACGCTGTTACACTCGGGCGCGGATAAGGTGAGCATCAATACGGCGGCGGTCCAACGACCTGAATTTGTAAAGGAAGCGGCGGAGCGATTTGGGACGCAATGTATCGTTGTGGCGATCGATGCCAAACATCGTACCGGGCCGGCAACAGGGTGGGACGTATTCACCCATGGCGGACGGAAGGCGACCGGTCTGGATGTCGTCGAATGGGCGAAACGGATGGCCTTGTATGGGGCAGGCGAGATATTGCTGACGAGCATGGATCAAGATGGGCAGCAGCAGGGGTACGACCTGGCATTGACGTCCGCCGTGTCAGAGGCCGTGTCGATTCCGGTGATTGCGTCGGGTGGAGTGGGGAATTTGGATCATCTCTATGACGGATTCGTCAAGGGGAAGGCCGATGCAGTACTGGCCGCGTCCATTTTCCATTTTCGGACCTACACGATTCCGGAGGCGAAAGACTATCTTCGTCAGAAGGGAGTGGCGATCCGATAATGGATAGAGGGCAATTGAAGTTCGATGCACAAGGCTTGATTCCAGCAGTCGTGCAGGATTGGCGGGACGGCACGGTGTTGATGGTGGCCTTTATGAATCAAGAGGCGCTGCAGAAGACGGTCGAAACCAAGTCTGTGCACTTCTGGAGCCGTTCGCGCCAGACGTTATGGGAAAAGGGGGAGACCTCCGGTCACAGGCTGCAACTTAAAGATATGTTTCTCGATTGTGATGGCGATGCGCTGCTCCTGAAGGTCGAGCCGGTCGGTCCGACGTGCCATACGGGGGAGCGGGCCTGTTTCTTTTCTCGCCTGGATTCGCCAGAGACAAAGACGTCCGAGTCTTGGGGCGGCATTCTTGAACGCCTCTACCAGACGATCCAAGAGCGGAAGCGCCAGCCTTCAAGCGAGTCCTACACCTCCAAACTGTTGGAAGGCGGGGTCGATCGTATTCTGAAGAAAGTCGTCGAGGAGGCCGGGGAGGTGGCGATTGCAGGGAAGGGTGGGAAGAAGGACGAGATTGTCTACGAAACGGCGGATCTGTTGTTTCATATCGTGGTGGCGCTGGGGTACCACGACGTGACACCTCAAGAAGTCTATCAGGAGTTGGCGACGCGGTTCGGGAAGTCGGGCTTGAGAAAAGGAGCCACCTCATGAGCGAGTGCATCTTTTGCAAAATCGTCGCGAAGACCATTCCTGCGGCGCTCGTCTATGAGGACGACCTGGTGGTTGCGTTCGACGATGTCAATCCCCAGGCGCCGACGCATACGCTCGTCATCCCCCGAAGACATGTGGTTTCGATTGCGGAACTTCAAGATTCAGATGTCGAGCTGCTCGGACGCTTGATGCTGGCCGGCAATACGATCGCAAGACAGAAGGGGATTGCCGATGCCGGCTATCGCGTAGTCGTCAATACCGGCGCCCATGGTGGTCAGAGTGTGTTTCACCTTCATCTCCATATTCTGGGTGGGCGCCATCTCGCTTGGCCTCCTGGCTGAATAACGGATGTTGAAAAAAAACACGCCCGCCTCGTTCTCAGCGTGGGAACCCCTTAACGTACTCAGCTCGTGTACGCCTTGATGTCCTCACTCTTTGCGGCCTTGCCGGACGGTTTTTTTGAACATCGTGCAGGGCTCCTCGCCACGTTGACAGATTTATTTCCAGTCTGTTAGTCTGACCGGTCTATTTAACGACCATTTACGTGTACCGTCCTCATCGGTGCTCGGTGGGGAGAGAGGAGCCGCGACTCCCGTGGGCCGAGGTTTAATTTCTGAAGATGTGATCAGTCAAGTCAGGGATCGGATCGATATCGCCGAGGTGGTTGGGCATCACGTGAGTTTGACCAGGGCCGGCCAAAACTTAAAGGGGCTCTGTCCATTCCATCAGGAAAAATCGCCCTCCTTTACAGTCAGCCCTTCCCGCCAAATTTTTCATTGTTTCGGATGCGGCGCAGGCGGCGACGTGTTTACGTTTTTGATGCGGGTTACCGGGGCGAATTTCCCTGAGACGGTTCGTGAGCTCGGACAAAAGCTCGGGATCGACGTGCCGGACAGTGGGCCGAGCGCCGGGCCTCAGGCGGCGCAGGTGAGTCGTCTTGAAGCACTGAATCGAGCAGTCACGGCATGGTTCCGGCAGAATTTGAAGGACGACTCGATTGGTGCGACGGCGCGAGACTACTTGGCCGGACGGGGCATCCTCGCCGGAACGATCGAGCGATTTGAAATCGGGTGTGCGCCGGCTGAGTGGGACGGGCTCATCAGGGCGCTGAGCCGGCAGGGTTTTGTACCAACCGACTTGGCCGCTGCGGGATTGACGGTAGCTAGGGAACAGGCCTCAGGGTCCTACGATCGTTTCCGCGGCCGCGTGATGTTTCCCATCACGGATTTGCGCAAGCGGATTGTCGGGTTTGGAGGGCGTATTCTCGGGGAGGGGACTCCGAAGTATTTGAATTCGCCGGACACCCCGTTGTTCAAGAAGGGGCAGACGCTGTACGCGCTAGACCTTGCACGTGAAGCGGTCGCTCGCCTGAAGACCGTGATCGTGGTGGAAGGGTATTTCGATGCGGTCGCGCTTCATCAGGCTGGGCTGACCCATACGGTTGCGACGCTCGGGACCGCGCTGACGGGGGAGCATATTCAGGTGTTGAGACGGTTCGCCTCGAAGGTCGTGCTCGTGTTCGATCCGGATCAGGCAGGCGTTCGTGCCGCGCTCCGAGGGCTCGATCTGTTTGTGAATAGCGGACTCGGGGTGAAAGTGGTCTCGTTGCCGATTGGAGAGGACCCCGATACCTATGTGAGGAAGGAAGGTCCTGAGGCCTTTGCACGGTTGGAAGAGCAGGCTCCGAGCCTCTTGGATTTTGCCCTCGAACATAGTTTGAGTACGACGGAGTCCAGCACGATCGAAGGGCGTATTCGGAGTGTGGATGATGTGTTGCGGATTGTGCAAAAGAGCGAACATCCGATCGAGCGGGAAGAACGAATTCGCGTGGTGGCAGAACGATTAGGGATCAGCCAACAACGGTTGATCGAACGATACCCGGCGTTGGTGCAGTCGGAGGGGCGTCAACCGACGGTTGTTCGATCGGCAATCCCTCCACCGTCCTCCTTCAAGGGTGTGAGCGAAGAGCGCGATCTGGTGTATTTGCTGTTGCACGGGCACTTGACGTCTGCCGATGTGCAACGACTGAAGCCCGAGGCCTTCTCGGTTCCAGCCTGTCGGTCCCTCGTCGAGGAGGCGTTGAATCATCTCGATCGAGACGGACGAGTCGGGCTGAGGCTGTTGTTGGATGCCGTGGTCGATCATCCGGACTGTGGGTCGCTGGCGACGGAATTGTCCATGCGGGAAGACCATTTTGACGATGTCCAGGCCCACGTCGCAGGCTGCTTGGACACGTTGGAGCGGAAGCGGGCGGAGGCTCTGTTTCGAGATTTGATCGTGCGGCTCAAGGCCGCAGAGCGGGAGGGTCGTGTGGAGGATGTGCGAATGTTGAATACACAAGTCAATGAATTGCGAATGCACAAGGCCGGTCGGCCTGCAACGGGGACGTTGTCCTTAGTGAAGGAGTAGTCATGGCGAAACCAGAGTTGCTTGGTGAAGTGAAAAAGCTCATCTCGATAGGGAAAGAGAAAGGCTTTTTGACATACGATGAGCTGAATAGCACGTTGCCAAGGGAAGTGGTGTCTTCCGAGCAGTTCGGCAGCATTATGACAATGTTCGGTGAAATGGACATTGAGATTGTCGATGCGCCCGAGGGGGAGCGGATTATGAAAGCCAGGGATGCTGAAGAGTCGAATGAGGACACCGAGGATGTGGAGGTTGAGGCCGGTGCCGGTGAGGAGAATGAGAAGGAAGAAAAAGAAGAAAAGGAAGAAAAAGAGATCGACCTCACTCCCGGCGCACTCAGCCGGACCGATGACCCGGTCCGGCTCTACCTGAAAGAGATGGGCAGTGTGGCGCTGTTGAGCCGTGAGGGAGAAATCGAGATCGCGAAACGCATCGAAGAGGGAAAGAAGGATATTGCCTCAGTCATCTATGGGATGCCGATGACGATAGAGTTTGTCCTTGCCCTGTACGATCAGCTCAAGAACGGGACTATCGATGTGCGAGAGATCGTCCCGATCATCGAGACCGAGGAGGAGTTCGAGGAAGAACAAATTCAGCGGGACTACGAAGAGCTCCGGGTGAAGACGCTCGAAGGGCTGAGTTCCGTCCGGAAAATCTCGACCTCGCTGAAGAGTCTTTACGAAGTGGCGCGGACGGCCAACAGCGATCCTGCGAAACAGAAGAAGATCAAGAAGCAGATCGATACGATTCGCGATCAGGTCGTGGAGAAGATGGAGTCCGTCAATCTGCATGGTGTGCTGAAGGATCGGATGGTGCAGCGTGTGCGGGAGTTAGCGATTCAGATTCGCACGTCGGAACGAGAGATTGTCAGTTGCCAGCGGCGATTGGGGATCAGCGGTGAGGCCGGTGCTGAGGCGCTCAAGAGGCTCTGCTGCGAACGGAAAGACTTCCTCGCCGTCAAACGCAAAACGAGCTGCTCGGAGGAGGCGCTCAACGAGATCAAGAGAGTGTATCAGGCGGCGAAAGGTCGGATTCGAACACTCGAGACCGAAGAAGCCCTCGTGTCCGCGGAAGAGATCAAGGATGCGGTCAAGCATCTGGATGTGGCGGAGGACAAGGTCAAGCGCGGGAAAGCTGAACTGGTCGAGGCGAATCTTCGTCTTGTTGTCAGTATCGCCAAGAAGTATACGAACCGTGGTCTCCAGTTTCTCGACTTGATCCAAGAAGGCAATATTGGCCTGATGAAAGCCGTCGATAAGTTCGAGTATAAGCGCGGCTACAAGTTCAGTACGTATGCCACCTGGTGGATTCGCCAGGCGATTACCCGTGCGATTGCCGATCAAGCCCGGACGATCCGCATCCCCGTGCATATGATCGAGACGATCAACAAGTTGATCCGCACCTCGCGCCATCTGGTCCAGAAATTGGGGCGCGAACCGACGCCGGAGGAAATTGCCGAGCGCATGGATTTGCCGCTCGACAAAGTGCGGAAGATTTTAAAAATCGCACGCGAACCGATTTCTTTGGAGACCCCGATCGGCGAAGAAGAAGACAGCCACTTGGGCGACTTTATCGAGGATAAGAAGGCGGTCTCTCCTCTGGAGGCGGCGATCCGGTACGATCTCCAGCGCCAGATCAACAGTGCATTGGAAACGCTGACGCCACGGGAAGAGAAAGTATTGCGGAAGCGATTTGGCATCGGCGAAGCCACCGACCATACGCTCGAAGAAGTCGGTCAGGACTTCGAAGTGACCAGAGAACGTATTCGGCAGATCGAAGCCAAAGCCTTGCGTAAGCTGCGTCATCCGAGCCGGAGCAAAAAACTGCGCAGTTTCGTGGAAAGCCTGTGATGGGCCATGGAGCACTCCCTTGGGATTTGACTCACATCCCTGGGCAGCCTAAAATCGGCTGGTACGTCTGCGGTCAGGCACGAGAGAGTTATCCGCCTGATCGGGCCCATAGCTCAGGTGGTTAGAGCGGCTGACTCATAATCAGCTGGTCCTAGGTTCAAGTCCTAGTGGGCCCACCAGCGCAGTTGCCACGCGCATCAGTCGAGATCGTTGTTCGAAAACAAGAGTGATAGGAGTGCATTGAACTACAATCTTTCCCCCCTTATCGAGTTGCAGAAGTTGGATCTCCGCATCGCGGAAATCAAGGATCAGCGCCGAAAAATTCCGGAGCGGCTCCAAGCGGTTGATGTCCCGCTTCGAGAGGCCCAGCAGCTTTATCAACAGACCAGTGCTTCTGTGGATATGCTCAGTAAAGAGCGGCGGTCCTACGAACAGGATCTTGAGGTACATGAAGCGCACACTGGGAAAATGAAGTCGCGGTTGTCCGAGCTGAAGTCCAATAAGGAGTACCAGGCACATCTGTTCGAGATTGATGTGGCCAAGAAGAAGCAAGGGGACATCGAAGAGAAGATCTTGCTGTGTATGGAGAAGGTTGAACAGCTACAGCGGGCGGCAAAGGACGCGCAAGAGAAACTGAGTGCCATCGAAAAAACCTTTACGCAGGAAAAACAGGCGCTCGACGAGTTGGAGCACAGGCTCTCAACGGAATTGGCCGACCTCGAAGCACAGCAGCAAGTCCGCTCAGCTCATGTCGAAAAGGGCCTCCTCAGTCGCTATCACTCGATCAAAGCGTCGCGCAAGGACTATGCGCTCGCTGAAATCAAGGAGGGGATCTGTGCTGGATGCCGTCTGCAGCTTCCTCCGCAACTGATCTCAGAAGTCAAGCGCGCACACGATCTCCACACGTGCCCCTATTGCCGTCGGATGCTCTACTGGGATGGGCAAATACCCGTCGAATCCACGCCTAGCCCCAACCTCGATAAGACGTCGATCCTTGAGATCGGCGAGTCGGTTTAGCCTATTTCCCCCAACACAGCCTGAGTCGTTTTGAAGTGCAGTTTGGCGACCGACCCTAGGCGTTCCTCTCCATGCGTCTTCACGATCATGCGTCCGGCCAGTGTGACGGCGGGTGAGGCCCCTTTAGGTAATGTCGTGCCGATCTCATCCGAGAGGCGGTCCAATCGGAGGAGGAACTCCGCGCGGGCCAGGATCGAAGCCGCAGCGACGGCGATATCGGATTCGGCCTTATGCCGTTGTTCTAGTACAATCGTGCCTCCCTTCTCCTGTAATGCGGTCAGAATCAATCGTTCGTCGCCAAACTGATCCGCGATCGCGCGCCCACACGAAACTTTGTCCAGCAGAGTTTCCAGAGCCTTGGCATGTCCCCAGGCCAGCAGGCGGTTCAAGTTTCGGATCTTCGCATACAGTGCATTGTATCGGTGCGGGCCGATTGCGATAATGCTGTGAGGACAAATCATCCGAATGTCAGGCGCCATTTCACGTATGCACCCGTCTGAGATTTTCTTGCTGTCCCGGACATTCATGACGGTGAGGTCGCCTTGTGTGGTGGCGTCGACGAAGACAGCAGCGATGACCAGAGGACCAAAATAGTCTCCTTTGCCGGATTCATCGATGCCGATACGTTCTACGGTCTGGCGATGAGTCTTGTCCGTCACAGACGAAGGGCCCTTGTGGAAAATATTGCAGGGGCGCGGCAATCTAACAGAGCCCTGCAGGTCGGTCAATTTGCCGAAGCGCTGGAGAACTACGCGATGGATGGGGGTACGCAATGAGGGACGTCATGAAGATTTCACTGCTCACGTTGGTTATGGTGATTGGTGTTGCGGCCCTGGCCGGATGCGAAACGAATCCCTATACGGGACGGTCGCAGTTGCTGATGACGTCGATGTCAGAAGAAATGAAAATGGGCGCACAGGCCTATGATCAGGTGAAGAGCGATCCCAAGATGCGACCGTCTCAAGATCCTCGCGAGATAGAACCGGTGAAGAGAGTGGCGGCTCGGATCGTCGAGGCGGCGAAGCGGTCGAAATATGCTGAGACGGCGAAACAGTTTCAGTGGGAAGTCACGATCATCAAGGATGACAAGACGGCGAATGCGTTTGCGTTGCCTGGCGGGAAGATGGCGGTCTATACCGGCATCTTTCCCATGGCCAAGACGGAAGCAGGGTTAGCCGCCGTCATGGGGCATGAAGTCGTCCATGCCTTGGCCCGACACGGTGCAGAACGGATGAGCCAGGGCCAACTGACGAATGCGACGATGCAAGTGGTCGGCGCGGCAGCCGGCGCGGCAGGTGGGGGCGGGATGTTGGGGCAAGCGGCGATGGCGGCGCTTGGTGTGGGGGCGCAAGTCGGCGTGTTGTTGCCCTTTAGCCGAAAGCATGAATCAGAGGCAGATTATATCGGGATTTTGCTCGCGGCAGATGCCGGCTATGACCCGCGCGAGTCGGTCGCTCTGTGGGAACGGATGGGGCAGATGTCCGGTGGGGGCACGACGTCAGAGTTCATGTCTACGCACCCAAGCCATGAGACCCGCATCGAACAGCTCAAGAAGTGGCTGCCGGAAGCCATGGCCATTTACCAGGCCAAGCCGTCGTCGCCTGCGGCGTTGTTGCCGGCTTTGCAGTAAGTCGAGGCATATATATCTGGTGAGCCATTGAAAGTGCAGGGGGCTAACTCTATAGTGTTCTGGCGCGAGGGAGAAGACTGGGTGATCGCTCGTGGCGGCGACGTTGCGAGAGGAAAGTCCGGACTTCATGGGCAGGGCGCTGGGTAACTCCCAGGCGGAGCGATCCGACACCAGCACCACAGAGAACAGACCGCCGATGGCCAAGGCGACGGGACTCCGATCCGGTCATCTTGGCTCAGGTAAGGGTGAAACGGTGGGGTAAGAGCCCACCGCGGTGGTGGCGACATCACTGGCACGGTAAGCGTTGCCCGATGCAAGGCCAAATAGGAAGACATCTGTCGGCGTTTTTCGGAACGTCGGCGACCGGCTGGCCCGGCCGAGGTCTTCGGGTAGGTCGCTTGAGGTTCGAGGTAACTCGAATCCCAGAGAAATGATCACCCCTGTTTGGGAGCATATCCCCTGCAGGACAGAATCCGGCTTATCGGTCTTCTCCACCGCGCTTTTTTTATCGCTCGGCGTAGCTCCTCTTCAGTCACATGTCCTGCGAAATATTCGACCTCATTGAGTAAGACGACGGGAACCCTTGTCCCGTAACGTTCCAACAAGGTACTGTCACCGTCGATAGGCACTCTATTCGTTTCGATGTGGAGTTCTGATTGAAGATGCAACAGAAGTCGGTGCACGACTTCACACAGATCGCAGTGTTCACGAGACAGGAGGGTGATATGGATAGGCATGCTCATGGAGGTAGGAGCCAGAGCCAATGAGATGAACCTGGATGGTATCATGTGGAAAGACGGATTGTCATGGAAGGAGGCTCCCAGACCTGTCTTACTATTGACGCGTAGAAACACGTGGTGATAGGATCACACATCAATCTCCTGATTTTTCAGAATGTTCTGAGCAATAGTGTGAGTCGTGTCTAGTCTAAAGTGGACTGGCTGCAGTGTGCATTATCTTATGCTGACTCCTCTGCCTAGTTCTTGCTGGCGGGATGGAGGGAGGTTCCGTCATGAAGATTACAGGTGCTGAGATCCTCATCGAATGCCTCAAACGGGAAGGCGTGAAGACGATTTTTGCGCTTCCTGGCGGTGTCGTGCTGAAGATTTTCGACATGCTCCATCAGCAGAAAGATATTGACGTGGTCCTGACTCGCCATGAGCAGGGAGCGGGCCATATGGCGGAAGGCTATGCCAAGGCGACCGGAAAAGCCGGAGTGTGTCTTGTGACCTCTGGTCCCGGTATGACGAATGTGATCACGGCGTTGGCGGATGCCTATATGGACTCCGTACCGTTGGTCTGTTTTAGCGGACAAGTTCCCACGAGTTTGATTGGGAATGATGCGTTCCAGGAAGCGGATAACATGGGACTGAGTCGTCCCTGCACCAAATACAACTTCCTGGTGAAAGATGTGAAAGATCTCGCGGTCACGATTAAGGAAGCCTTCTACATTGCGACGACTGGGCGGCCAGGGCCGGTATTGGTGGATATTCCAAAGGACGTGTCGATGGATACGGCGGAATTTACGTATCCGAGCTCCGTCTCCATCCGTAGCTACAACCCGGTGTATGAAGGGAATAAGTGGCAGATCAAGCAAGCGGCTGAAGCCATGACGAAGGCAAAGAAGCCGGTGCTGTATGTTGGCGGCGGCGTCATCTTCTCGGGCGCATCACAAGAATTATTAGAGCTGGCCGAGTTGACTCATATGCCGGTCGACATGACCTTGATGGGGCTTGGGGCTTTCCCTGGCGAGCATCCCCAGTCTATGGGCATGTTGGGGATGCATGGGACCTATTGGGCGAATATGGTCATGCACTATTCCGATCTTGTCGTGGCCATCGGGGCACGGTTTGACGATCGTGTCACCGGAAAGGTCTCCGAGTTTTGTCCGCATGCCAAGGTGATCCACATCGATATCGATCCGACCTCGATTCGGAAGAATGTCAATGTCGACATTCCGATCGTCGGCGACTGCAAATTGGTGCTCCGTGAGTTGATTCAGATTCTTCGTGTCACGGTGAACGGCGATCAACGGGAATTGCGCAAGCCCTGGTGGAATCAGATTCGCGAATGGCAACAGGCAAATCCTCTCGCCTATCAGCAAGAAGCGGATGGGCCGATCAAACCGCAACATGTGATTCAGCGACTGTATGAACTCACAAAGGATCGAGATCCAATCGTGTCAACCGATGTTGGGCAGCACCAGATGTGGGCCGCTCAATATTTTAAGCTGGCGAAGCCGAATCGCTGGTTGACTTCTGGGGGACTGGGGACCATGGGGTTCGGATTTCCTGCCGCCATGGGGGCGCAGGCCGCATTTCCCGGCCGGTTGGTCCTCTGCATCGCAGGGGACGGTAGTATTCAGATGAACATGCAAGAAATGGCGACGGCGGTGGTGCATAAGCTTCCGGTCAAAATTATCGTGCTGAATAACCGATTTCACGGGATGGTTAGGCAATGGCAGGATCTCTTCTATGAAGGTCGGTATGCCTCGAGTTATCTGGAGACGACGCCGGATTTTGTGAAGTTGGCGGAGGCCTACGGAGCGGTCGGGCTCAGAGCCAACAAGCCATCTGAAATCGACGATGTCATTCAGGAAGCACTCGCGGTGAATAAACCGGTCATCGTCGACGTGCCGACGTATCCCTATGAAAATGTCTACCCCATGATTCCCGCCGGTGGTTGCAACCATGAGATGATTTTGGAAGATCCTCCGGCTTTGAAAAGTAAACAATCCGGAGCAGGTCAGGCGGTGCCGAAAGATTCGGACACGATCCTCACGGCCTAACTTGCCGGAGCCAGGAGCATATAGCAGGTATGGAACACATTATTTCGGTGACCGTTGAGAACAAGTTTGGTTCGTTGTCTCGGGTTGCCGGCCTCTTCAGTGGTCGGGGATTCAACATCGAAAGTCTCTCTGTGGCGCCGACGCTCGATCTCTCCATGTCGCAGATGACCATCGTGACGTCAGGCGATGAGCGGATTATCGAGCAGATCGTGAAACAGCTCAATAAACTCATCGACGTTATTAAAGTGGTGGATCTGAACGAGAGTGATTTTGTCTCGCGAGAAACAGCGCTCATCAAGGTGCATACCCGGCCGGAAGATCGGGCGGAAGCGTTGCGGATCGCCGACATTTTCCGGGCCAACGTCATCGACTCCACGCCGGCGACCTACACCATCGAGGTGACTGGGGATCCACGAAAGATCGAAGCGATCATCAACCTGCTGCAGCCCCTCGGGATCAAAGAACTCACCCGCACAGGACGGGTTGCGGTCGCCCGCGAGTCGATCCGGTCGACGGGTATACAGGCGAAAAAGGTTGTCCGCGAATAGACGTCATTTCAGACTCATCGTCCAATCAGTTTCGTAACACGGCTATTACCCCAGGAGCGATCGATGAAGATTTACTACGACAAGGACGCCGACATTCAACAGATCCGGAATAAGAAAGTGGCGGTGATCGGCTACGGCAGTCAGGGGCATGCTCATGCGCTCAACATGAAGGAGAGCGGTGTGAGCGTGGTCATTGGGTTGCGTGAAGGCGCCTCGTGGAAGAAGGCGGAGCAAAGCGGACTGAAAGTCATGCCGGTGGCCGATGCCGTCAAGGTATCCGATGTCGTCATGATTCTCGCGCCTGATGAAGCGCAGGCGGCCATCTATCGGCAGGACATCGCTCCGAATCTGAAGCCGGGTGCCTCTCTCGCATTTGGCCATGGCTTCAACATTCATTTTGGACAAATTGTGCCACCGCCCACGATCAATGTGTTCATGGTTGCGCCGAAAGGGCCGGGCCATCTTGTTCGATCGGAATATACAAAAGGCAGCGGGGTGCCGTGCCTGCTCGCGATCCATCAGGATCCAAGTGGAACGACCAAGCAGGTAGGCCTGGCCTATGCCAGTGCGATTGGGGGTGGGCGGGCTGGTGTGATCGAAACAAACTTTCGCGAAGAAACCGAGACGGATCTCTTCGGCGAGCAGGTCGTGCTCTGTGGAGGACTCACGTCTCTGATCCAGGCCGGGTACGAGACTCTGGTGGAAGCCGGCTACTCCCCGGAGATGGCCTATTTCGAGTGCCTGCATGAAGTCAAATTGATTGTGGATTTGATCTATCAGGGCGGTATTGCCAATATGCGGTATTCTATCAGTACGACGGCCAAGTATGGTGACATCACTCGCGGCCCTCGGATTGTGACGGAGCAGACAAAGCTGGAAATGAAGAAAATTTTGAGCGAAATTCAGCAAGGGCAGTTTGCCAAAGAGTGGGTATTGGAGAACCTGGCGAACCGTCCGGTCTACAATGCGTTGCTGGCGAAGGGTGAAGCCCATCCCATCGAAGAGATTGGGGGCCGGCTGCGTGCAATGATGCCCTGGCTGAAGAAGGACCAGCTGGTCGATAAGAACAAAAACTGAGGAGTGAGGACTCTGTGGCGGATCGTGCCGTCGGCATCCCGTTTGCCAAAGAAGGGGTGCCCTTCATCGGGGCTGCTGTCGGTGTGACACTGCTGGCAGGATGGCTGGATTGGACCATTGCGGCTGTTGGGGCGGCGATCCTGACGCTCTTTGTCTCCTGGTTCTTTCGCAATCCATCCCGGGTGACCCCTCAGGGGCCTCGTCTTGTCGTGGCCCCAGGCGATGGGAAAGTTCTTGCTATAGAACAAGAGTTCGAGCCGCGATTCATCAAGGATCCTAGTATCAGGATCAGCATCTTCTTGAACGTATTCGATGTGCATATCAACCGGGTGCCCTGTGAAGGGGTCATTGAGGATGTGCAGTACCAACCAGGTTTGTTTCTGGTCGCCAGCAAGCCGGATGCGACGTTAAGGAACGAGCAAAATGCCCTGATGATTCGGACGGTGCAGGGGACGAAGGTGCTCTGTGTGCAGGTGGCCGGGTTGATTGCCCGACGGATTGTCTGTTGGATCTCGCCGGGAGATCGGGCTGTCTGCGGTGAACGATTCGGCTTGATTCGATTTGGGTCACGGATGGATACGTTTCTTCCTCTCGGAACGGCTGTCAAAGTTGCCGTCGGCGATCGAGTCATCGGTGGGGAAACCATCCTGGGAGAATTACCATGAAAAGCATTGGACTTCGCCAATCGTTCGGAAGGGATGGGAAGCGGCGCAAAGCCGCCATGCACTTGATTCCCAATCTTTTCACGACAGGGAATCTCTTGTGCGGCGTGTTTTCGATGCTGTCCGTGTTTAAAGCAGACTATATGGTTGCAGCAGTCGCCATCCTCGTGGCGATGATCTTCGATGTGCTTGATGGAAAGTCCGCACGGCTGACGAATAGCACCAGCCATTTCGGCCTCGAATACGACTCGTTGTCCGACGTGGTGTCGTTCGGGGTGGCTCCCGGCCTCTTGATTTATTCCTGGGCGCTGAGTGGACAGGGTATGTTTGGTATGGCGGTCATGTTCGCCTACGTCGCGATGGGTGCGGTTCGGTTGGCCCGCTTTAATTCGAGTGTCGCCGTGCCGGACGGCAAGTACTTTACCGGGTTGGCGATTCCTGCCGCGGCAGGGGTCGTGGCGTCGCTCGTGATTCTCGACCACTATAGTGTCAGAATTGGAACGGAAGTGAAGCCCTTCCTTGTCCTGATTATTACGCTGACCCTTTCGTTCTTGATGGTGAGCACCATCAAGTATCGGAGCTTTAAAGACATGAAGTTCCGCGGTGGTCGGCACATTACCTATCTCGTGTGGGGAATTTTGGCGCTCATGCTCATAGTTGCCTGGCCCCAAGTGATGTTATTTGTCATCTTTGCTGGGTATGCGTTGATGGGTCCCGCGGAACGACTTGTCGCGCTTGTGTCGAAGATGGCCGGGAAGCGCCAGGCGCCCAAGGCTGACCAGTCGGTGATTGAATCGAGGTTCTAGCGGTGTCGACGAGGAGTAGTACGCGATTCGCACAGCAGCAAGAGAGCTGGTGAAATGGTGCAAACCAGCCTGCGCGGCGCCGAACTCGCCTCCGAGCCAGAATCCGTGAAGCGTGAGTAATGGATTCCGCCTTGCCCCCGTGACTGGGCTCATGAAGGGCTATGGGCAACAGCGCGTTGCTCCTGGCTGAATCAGGGTGGTACCACGGAGCTTCTCAAGCCTCCGTCCCTGGGCTAAGGGGATGGAGGTTTTTTTATTTGAGATTGCTGAAAATGTTTTCCCGCAGCGTTCTCGGTCGCGTGCCTCCCTGCGACGTACCCATCGGTGAAAGAGCTGTCTCGGCAGCTCGGGGCGGGTGGGTGAAAAACGGTGCGCCTCAGTCGTCCCGCTTTCTGTGGCCTTGCTGGAAAGACAGGTTGAGCAATCTCACACGATAAGAGAGGTGAAGCCATGACCAGGATGATCAAAATTTTCGATACAACCTTGCGAGACGGCGAGCAATCTCCAGGGGCCAGTATGAATGTGGAAGAGAAAGTCATGGTGGCGAAGCAGCTGGCTCGCCTGGGGGTCGATATCATCGAGGCAGGGTTTGCCTATAGTTCGCAAGGAGATTTTGAGGCGGTGCGGCGGATCGCAGGGGAAGTCGAGGGACCGACGATTTGTAGCCTGGCACGGGCGCGTCCCGAGGATATCGATCGAGCCTGGGAGGCCTTGAAGGGGGCTCCGAAGGTCCGTATTCATACGTTCCTCTCGACCTCGGATATCCATTTAAAACACCAGTTCAGAATGACGCGCGACGAGGCGAAGCAACGCGCGGTCGAGATGGTGCAACGGGCGAGGGGCTATGTGGACGATGTGGAGTTTTCGCCCATGGATGCCAGTCGCTCCGATCCAGCCTATCTCTATGAAGTGATCGAGGCGGTAATTGCCGCAGGAGCCGGGACGATCAATATCCCTGATACGGTCGGCTATGCGGTACCACAAGAATTCGGTCGGCTCATTCGTGGCATTCGCGAGCAGGTGCCCAACAGTGCGAAGGCAGTGATCTCTGTTCATTGCCACAATGACTTGGGCATGGCCGTAGGGAACAGCCTGGCGGCAGTGTTCGAAGGGGCAGGCCAAGTCGAGTGCACGATCAACGGAATCGGCGAGCGGGCAGGGAACACAGCATTGGAAGAAATTGTGATGGGGCTCCGAACCAGGAAGGATTTCTATCACGCCGACACGAAGATTCGCACCGAAGAAATTTCGAAGACCAGCAGATTAGTCAGCAAGATTACCGGCATGGTGGTGCAGCCGAACAAAGCAATCGTCGGGGCGAACGCCTTTTCCCATACATCCGGTATCCACCAAGATGGAGTACTCAAAGACAAGACGACCTATGAAATCATGCGGCCGGAGACGATTGGGCTGGTCGAGAGCAAGATGGTCATGGGGAAACTCTCAGGCCGCCATGCGTTTCGGCAGCGGTTGGTGGAGTTGGGGTATACGCTCTCGGACGAGGAGGTCAACCACGCGTTCGAGCGGTTCAAGAAGTTGGCCGATCAGAAGAAGGAGATCTATGAAGAGGATCTCGAAGTCATTGTCTCCGAAGAGTTGGTCAAAATGGCTGATCGGATCACCTTGAAATCGTTCCATGTGGCCAGTGGGACGGATCAGGTGCCGGCGGCCATGGTCGAACTCGAGATCGACGGACGAACGATTGCACAGACCGGGACGGGCGATGGGCCGGTCGATGCCGTCTATCGGACGATTGCCGCGATCACGCAGACGAAGAGCACGCTCCTCATGTACGTGGTGAAAGCGATCACGGGGGGGACTGATGCTCAGGGCGAAGTCTCGGTTCGGGTTCAAGAAGATGGACGTACCGTTTCAGGCCATGGGGCGGACACGGACATCATCATGGCCTCGGCGCGAGCCTATCTCAATGCACTGAATAAGCTGTCGTACTTGGCGGGAAGACAGGCGCAGGGCGAGCAGAAGGTCAACTTGATTTAAGGAAAGTGACCAGGATACAGTCATGCACTCAGGCCTGAGACCTGGAAGGTATCGATAGCTGTGAGGTGCCCTGTGGTTCATGTCACCCTGGCGGATCGACCGGAGTTTTTGGCCGGCGATCATACTGTTCTGCGGGAACTGCTGCATCCAACGAAACAACCGATCGCGCTCAGGTATAGTCTGGCACACGGGACATTGGCCCCTGGCGGTCGATCCAAATGGCACAGGCTGACGTCCTCAGAGGTCTACTATATTATCGCCGGTCGGGGACGATTGACCGTAGACGATTCGGTTGTTGCCGTGGAGGCCGGCTCCGTCGTCTATGTACCTCCAGGATGCACGCAGTCTCTGGAGAGTAGCGGGCCCGCCGCCATCGAGTTTCTGTGCTTGGTTGATCCCGCGTGGCGGCCAGAGGATGAGGAAGTTCTGGAGTAGGAACGTGGGCATGCATCACTCATAAAGAGGGAGAGTGGTCTGTGAAGGCGAAGATTGCCGTATTAGCTGGTGATGGAGTGGGTCGGGAGATCGTTCCTGAGGCGGTGAAGGTGCTGAAGGCTGTGGCCGAGAAGTTCCAGCACCAGTTCGAGTTCATGTCCGGCGATGTCGGCGGCCTGGCTATCGACAAAGTGGGTGTGCCACTCCCTCAAGAGACGTTGACCCTGGCAAAGCAAAGCGATGCCGTCTTGCTCGGCGCGGTGGGCGGACCCAAGTGGGAAGGGTTGGAGTATAGCCTACGTCCTGAACGCGCGCTGCTGGGTTTGCGTGAACACCTGGGTCTCTATGCGAATTTACGCCCGGCGAAGTTATATCCGATGTTGATGGATGCGTCCACGCTGAAACGAGAAGTGATTGAGGGGATCGATATCCTTGTCGTTCGGGAGCTGACCGGCGGCATCTATTTCGGGAAGCCCAAGGGGATTGAAAAACTGCCGAACGGGAGCGAGCGAGGATTTAACACCGAGGTATATACCACGGAAGAAATCCAACGTATTGCGAAAGTGGCCTTCGAGGCGGCGAGAAAGCGTCGGAAGAAAGTGATGTCCGTCGATAAGGCGAACGTGCTGGAGTCGTCTGAACTCTGGCGTCGTGTCGTCATCGAGACCCATCGGGGGTATCAGGATGTGGAACTGAGCCATATCTATGTCGACAATGCGGCGATGCAACTTGTGCGCAACCCGAGGCAGTTCGATGTGATGCTGTGCAACAATATATTCGGTGATATTCTGAGCGATGAAGCGGCGATGTTGACCGGGTCGATCGGTATGTTGCCGTCGGCCAGTATCGGCGCGCAGGTCGGCTTGTTCGAGCCGATTCATGGCAGTGCGCCGGACATTGCCGGGAAGAATGTGGCGAATCCTATTGCGACGATTGCTTCGGCGGCGATGATGTTGTCCTATGGATTCACGTTGTATACAGAAGCGGAAGCCATCGAGCAGGCGATCGTGAAAACCCTCGATCTCGGCTATCGCACGAAAGATATTCATAGTCCTGGCACGCGCCTGGTCAGTACAACAGACATGGGCGAGGCTATTCTGCGAAACCTGAACTAAGTGAGACGCTCGATACCCATGAAGGCAGATCTCAACACTCGATTGATCCAGACTGTTGCCGGTACCGGAGAGTCAGGCAGGTCCGGTGATGGAGCGGTGGCTTGTAGGGCTCGTTTGAATGAGCCGAAGAGTCTTACTCTCGATGCAGAGGGAAATCTCTTCGTCGCCGATTCTGAAAACCACGTCGTTCGGAAGATCGATGTGCAGACCCGATGTATCAAGACGGTAGCGGGTCGCACTCAGAGGATTGAATCAGGCGCGAAGACTGCCTCCCCCGTTCCCGCGGCTGAGGAAGCGGATGATGATCCTCTTGCCGAAACCAGGAGGGGTAACGTCCACGCCGTGACCCAACAGACTGACCTGAGCGGGACCGTGCGTTATATTGCGACCGGTACAGCGCCAGCCCCACGCTTCAGTGGCGATGGAGGTCCTGCCGAGCAAGCCCTGTTGAATTTTCCGACCGCGGTGGTGGTCGATCGGGCAGGGCATGTCTACATTGCGGACACGCTGAACCATCGGGTACGGCGTGTGGATGCGGTGACCGGAGTGATCATGACAGTCGCCGGGCTGGGGAAGCCTCGGTACGGTGGCGACGGGGGATTAGCGGTGGAGGCCGGGTTAAACGAACCGGCTGCGTTAGCGTTGAGCGACGACGGTGTTCTCTATATTGCCGACCAGAGTAACAATCGCGTGAGGGCGGTGGATTTAGCCACTGGAACGATTCGCACAGTCGCAGGGACTGGAACGGCTGTATATAATGGAGATGATGTCGCTGCGACGGAAACCGGTCTGGCAGGGCCCAGTGGATTGGCGCTCGCGGCAGACGGCACCTTGTTCATTGCCGATAGCTTCAACGGAAGGATTCGTGCGGTCGATCCCATCACCGGTTGTATACGAACTGTGGTGGGCGACGGAGGGGAGTATAAGTACCAAGGGACAGATGAAGCACCCAGTCGCAGTCTCTCTCGTCCGTCCGGGGTTACGTTGGATGAGGAGGGGAATCTTTTTTTTACCGACTCGGACAATCATCTGGTGCGGCGATGGGATCGGATCACTGGACTGATTGAGTGCATTGCCGGGGTGGGTGTGGCCACCTACGGGGGTGATGGAGGCGCGGCCATCGAAGCCGGCCTGAGCTACCCATTTGGAATCGTGATGGGTCGTGCAGGGCATGTGCTCGTGGCCGATACATTTAATCATCGCATTCGCGAGATCGTGCTGTAGGTAGGATCACAGCTCATGTTGAAAAAGAAATCAGGGTATGTCGTGGCCATCCTCGGTGCCACGGGGGCGGTGGGGAAAGAAACGCTCGAAATTCTTGAGGAGCGAAAGTTTCCGTTGGCCTCGCTACGGCTGTTTGCCTCAACGCGTTCGGCTGGAGAGGTGATGTCCTGCCAGGGCAAAGAATGGAAGGTTGAGGAATTGACGCCGGAGTCATCCTTCGCCGGGGTCGACGTTGCACTGATTTCAGCGACCGACGCCATCAGTCGCGAGTATGGTCAACGGCTTGGAGCGGCTGGGGTTGTGGTCATTGACGACAGCGGTGTTTTTCGGATGGAGGCCGATGTTCCGTTGGTGGTGCCGGAAGTCAACGCGCATGCATTGATGATGATGCCCCGTGGCATTGTGTCGATTCCCAATTGCACCACGACCCCGCTCGTCATGGCGCTCAAGCCGTTACAGGATGCTGTGGGGGTGAAACGCGTTGTCGTGACGACCTTTCAATCGGTCTCCGGGACCGGTGCCGGGGCTATGGATGAACTGATGACGCAGACGAAAGATCTGATGTCCTTTCGCGAGACAAAGGCGAAAGTGTATCCCTATCAGATCGCCTTCAACCTCCTGCCGCATATCGGATCCTTTAACGACGGGGGGGATTGCTCCGAGGAGGTGAAGATTGCCCGTGAGACAAGGAAAATTCTTGAAGTTCCGACGCTTCGCCTGACGGCGACGACCGTACGCGTTCCGGTGTTGCGCTGCCATTCCGAAGCCATCAACGTGGAGTTAGTACGACCGCTTACGCCGAATGAGGCGCGTGCGGCGTTGGCGGCGATGCCGGGAGTCATTGTGTACGATGATCCAGGCAAGAAGCTCTACCCTATGCCGTTGGATGTGACCGGCAAGGACGAGGTGTACGTCGGTCGTATCAGGGAAGACGAATCGATCACGAATGGACTGAACCTCTGGGTCGTATCCGATAATCTTCGCAAGGGGGCCGCGCTCAATGCGGTGCAAATCGCAGAATATTTAGTTCAAGGCTGATGGGCTGATGGCTGAGTGGGGAAATCTTGGAAGGGTCTTCATCGGAGTCGGGCTCTGCGTCGTAGTGGTCGGCCTCGTGCTGCTGATCGCAGACCGCGTTCCAGGAATCGGGAATCTCCTGGGATGGTTCGGCAAGCTTCCTGGCGACATCTCTATTCGACGAGATAATTTCAGTTTTTCGTTTCCCCTCGTCACCAGCCTGCTCCTCAGTGTCATCCTGAGTCTGGTATTCTATCTCATCACATGGATCTTTCGACGATAAGCCGGCTAAGGGGTAGGGTGTATCGAGCCTTTGTGGCAGGCGCATGCCTGCTCAGCCTGTCCTCGGGAGCCGAGGCGGCCGAGTCGATCCGAGTCCTGCTGTCGTCCGACGTGCTCCGATTTGATGTTCGTGCAGCCAGTCCACTGCGATTGATGGATGCCAAAGGCCGTGGTCGGACTCTGCGCACGCCGGCTCACATCACAGCCACTGAAAAGGGATTTCTCCTGAATGGCGTCCGCATGCCGACAGAGCAATTGACGCTGGATGGCGGAGAGCAAGGCCTCACACTGACCTTTCCACGACCCACTCGGAAGTCCAAGGGGGCGGCGGTGGTATCGGGTGATTCCGGCACAGTGGTTTCGGTGAGTGGCTTCGTCCATCTCGTGCGAAGAGGCAAGGGGTTTCTAGTCATTAATCGGGTGGATATTGAAGAATACGTCAAAGGAGTGGTTCCCGCCGAGGTCAGTTCAACGTGGCATCCGGAGATGTTAAAAGCCCAGGCGGTCGCGGCGAGGACCTATGCGCTCTATCAGCAGAGGTTGAGCGCCACGCGGGAGTACGACGTGGCGGCGACCGTGCAAGACCAAGTCTATCGTGGGAAGCAGGGAGTGGATGCCGGTATTGTGCGCGCGGTCGAAGAGACGCGTGGGTTAGTCGTGACCTACCAGGATGCGCCGATCTACGCGGCGTTTTCATCGACGGCTGCCGGGTTGACGGAAGATGCGGTGACGGTGTGGTCGAAAGAGTACCCCTATCTCAAAGGTGTCGAGTGTCCCTTCGACTTGATGTCGCCCTACTATCAATGGAAGTCCTCCTTCAAAATCGACGCCCTCGAGCAGAATTTGCGGCAGCAGGGTTTCTCCGTTGGGACGATCACGACGATGACGCCGTTGTCGTTGAGCCGCGGGGGGCGGGTCGCGACGCTGCGCATTCTCCATTCTGGTGGAGAGTTAATTCTTCGCGGAGAAGAGTTGCGGAAAGCGGTCGGCTACACCCTCATCCCCAGCACGCAGTTTGCCATCGAGTCGATCGGCCAAGACGTGGTCCTCTCCGGCTTCGGCGCGGGCCACGCGGTCGGCATGTGCCAGTGGGGTGCGAAAGAACTGGCTGAGTTGGGGTATCCCTTCTCCACGATTCTTCTGTATTATTATCCAGGTACCGAATTGCAGAATATGACGTTGACCAAAGCTCCAACCCCACCGCCCTCCTCATGAAGCTTTCAGAATTCGACTTTCCGTTCGATTCCTCGTTGATTGCCGCTCACCCATGTCTTCCGCGCGATCACGCCAGACTGCTCGTTCTACAGCGCCTCGATCGTTCACTCGCCCACCACCGTGTCGACGAATTGCCCAACCTTCTTCAGCCAGGCGACCTCCTCGTGGTCAACGACACCAAGGTGTTGGCGGCACGTGTGACCGGACGAAAGCGTCCTTCCGGCGCGGAAGTCGAGATCCTCTTTGTGAAGGATCTTGGCGATGCCATCTGGGAAGTACTGATCAAGGGAACCTTTCGTCCAGGACAGACGATTGAGATGGGTGCAGAGGCTGTAGCGGTGGTGGTCGAGCGTGGCCAGGCTAGAACGACGGTACGGGTCGAGAGTCCGATTCCCTGGCCTGAATGGCTGCGGCAACATGGTCGAATGCCGCTTCCCCCCTACATGAAACGGGCACCGACCGACCAGGATCGAGAATGGTATCAAACTCTGTTCGCGCAGCATGAGGGCGCGATTGCGGCACCGACCGCCGGGCTCCATTTCACCCCGAAATTGCTGACACGGCTGCAACAGAGCGGGATCGGTCTCGCAACTATCACGCTCCATGTTGGTGTTGGGACATTCAAACCGGTCACGGTCGATCAGATCGAAAACCATCGGATGGGTGTCGAGTGGATCGAGGTCGAGGAAGAGGCGGTGCGTGCCATCGAGCAGGTGCGTGCGACAAAGAGACGAATTGTCGCTGTCGGGACGACGGTCGTCCGCGCACTTGAAACTGCGGCTCGCGCGGATGGCCAGATTCGACCCTATCGTGGGGAGACGGATATATTTATGACACCAGGGTTTTCATTCAAGGTAGTCGATGCGCTCCTCACGAATTTTCACTTACCGCGGACCACATTGCTGATGCTGGTCTCTGCATTAGCCGGGACGGAATGCCTTCGACAGGCCTATGCAGAGGCGGTTCGCGAGCGGTACCGTTTCTATAGCTATGGCGATGCGATGTTGATTCTTTGACAGAGTCAGAAAGTCGTCAAGTCATCAAGTCTGAAAGTCACGGACGAAGATCGCCAGAGGCTTGATGACTTTAGGACATGGTGACTTTTGACGAGATGAGGGCCGTTACAGCAACTCGCGGTTGATCTTGATGGGGATGGTTGTTTTAAGCGATTCGGTGTAGGCCATCAGCGCCCGTTGCTGTTTTTGAAAGAGGACGTCCTGCACGGCGCGGTCCTTTGCTGCGGCGGCCTTCGCCGGATCTGATTCCGTTTGCCGTAGTGTGAGGGCTTGCGCCTCGGCCAGTTCGGCAGGGGTAAGGGCCACGGCGTCGCGGATGATCATCCGGGCTTTGTTACTCAGTACTTCCTTCGCTTCCATCGCTTCGAATGTCGCAGGTGTCAAATGATTCGCTGCCAGCAGCCGTTGGTAGACTTCCGGGTCGAATGTGCCGTTCTTTTGAAAATCAGGGATCTGCATGATGACGTCGCGCAGGTCTTCGTCAGCCACAGTGAGGCCCATGTTTTTTGCCGCGATGAGCCAGGTCCGATTGTCGACGAGTTGATCCACCACTAATTGCTTGATCGTTTCGTCTTTGAAATCTCCCGGCACTTTGTCTTTATAGAAGCGATAGGTATTCTCATAGGCGCGCCGGAATTCTTCGCGAGACACGGTGAGGTCTCCAACTGAGGCGACGACCGAGCTGGTCTGTTCGCCGAACCCCCACCATCCCATGGTGATGACGAAGGCGAGGGCGATGACGCCCATGATGGACTTGAGGAGCCAGGGATAACTATGCGACGCGTCGCGCATCAATTTGAGCATGACAACCTCTCGGAAAACTGGTATGTACGGATTCTACTCAGGGATCTGTGTAAAGGCAAGAGACGCCAGTCCCTTTCAACCCGCGATTCCATGATTGAGTTGAGTGGTCGGTTCATGAAGATGGGAAAGGTCACTCACAATGCGTGATCTGCAGAAGAACGGTCTTTGTTTGTGCAAGGTAGTTCGATTTGTTATACTTTGCCACTAATTGTTAGGAGATCCCTTGGCGGAGGAGGGCAGCGGGGTTCACTCAATCAGTGCCGGGGTGTACCCTAAGGCGCAGATTCTGAACCGTGGTATCGCCAAGCTGATCGATCTGTTCATTGTCGCAGCAGTCGGTCAAATGTTTGTGCCGATAGGTTTTCTTGGAGGATTGGCGTATATACTGATTGCTGATGGGTTTGCCGGTGGGCGCAGCATCGGTAAACGGTTGATCGGCCTTCAGACGGTGCTTCCAGGTCGGCGTGAGGTCGCAGGGTTTCGGGAATCCATTATCCGTAATCTTCCCTTTGCGGTGGCTCAGGTAGCGTTCGCTGTCCCATGGGTGGGCTGGCTGGTATCGGTCGCAATCATTGCATTCGAAGCTGTATTGATTATCGGGAACGAGCAGGGGCGGCGGCTTGGTGACGAAGTGGCTGGTACGCAGGTGTTGGACGTCGGTCGCCTGGAATCGTCTGACTGAGCGCGTTGTCGGAGTTTGAGAGGGGAAGGGGGAGCAATCGTGGGCTTTGGGAGTGATATCTTTGGATGGTTCTCGAACGATCTGGCTATTGACCTAGGAACGGCCTCAACCCTTGTGTACGTGCATGGGAAAGGGATCGTGCTCAACGAGCCTTCGGTTGTGGCGGTTGAGAAAAGGTCCGGACGAGTGCTCGCGGTTGGCACAGAGGCGAAGCGAATGTTGGGACGCACACCGGGCAACATCATCGCGGTGCGGCCTATGAAAGAAGGGGTAATCGCCGACTTCGAAATGGCAGAACAGATGTTGAAGCGGTTTATTCAGAAAGCACACAACCGTAGCGCGTTCGTGCGTCCGCGCATCATTATCGGTGTGCCGTCGCGCATTACGCAAGTGGAGCAGCGGGCAGTCCGAGACTCGGCGGAATTAGCCGGCGCTCGTGAAGTGTATCTGATCGAAGAGCCTGTGGCCGCAGCCATTGGCGCCGGTCTCCCCATCACCGAACCTTCCGGAAACATGGTGGTTGATATCGGCGGCGGCACGACCGATATCGCCGTCATTTCGCTCGGCGGAATCGTCTACAGCGAGTCCGTCAAGGTCGCGGGCGATCGTATGGACGATGCGATCATGAATTATATCAAGAAGAAGTATAACCTCCTCATCGGTGAACATATGGCGGAGCGGATCAAGCTCGAAATCGGATCTGCCTATCCCTTTGAAGAACGCAAGACCATGATGATCAAGGGGCGCGACTTGATTTCCGGCATCCCCCGTACGTTGGTGGTGGATGACGCAGAAATCAGGGAAGCGCTGCAGGAACCGATCGGAACGATCGTGAACGCGATTAAAGTGGCGCTGGAGAATACCCCGCCTGAGTTGGCGGGCGACATTATCGATCGTGGCGTCGTCCTCACGGGCGGGGGCTCTTTGTTGAAGGGCATGGATACGCGCTTTCGGGAGGAGACGAATCTGCCGATCATCACCGTGGACGATCCCCTGACTTCCGTCGTCTTGGGGGTGGGGAAAATCCTCGATGAATTGGATCTGCTTGCTAAAGTGTCGGTGATGTCCCAGGCTAATACCTACCGATAAGGTTCCATCCCTAATTCCCTTATGCGGATGGCTTATTCTAGCTCGATCTACGGTACCAAACGCATTGCGCTTGCCTGCTTTGCCCTCCTGCTGGTGGCTCTTTTTCTGTTCCCCAATCAAATCCAAGGACTCTTACAGTATCTGGGTGGGCCGGTTGGATACGCCGTGGGTATCCCACTCGAAGCCATTGCCTCCATCGATGCGGGTATTGCCGATCGCTGGGAGCAGTATGTGGCGTTGCAAGGGGTCCGGGAAGAGAACCAACAACTGCGGAAAGAAATGGAGTGGCTGCGTGGGCAACAGAGCCAGTTGCGCGAAGCCGTCGCCGCGACAGAACGGTTGACGGCCTTGCTGCATTTTAAGGAGCAGGCGCTCCCCACGATGGTCGCCGCTCAAGTCATCGGACGTGATGCCACGAATCGGTATCGTGCCATTATTCTCAATAAGGGTGAGAGCGATGGGATCAAGCCGGATATGGGAGTGGTCACGCCTGCCGGTGTTGTTGGGCGCGTCGTGAAAACGACAGGGGCAACGTCTGTGGTGCTCTTGGTCACTGACCCGTACAGCGCCATCGCCGGCCTCATTCAACGGACGAGAGATGAAGGCATTGTGGAAGGGACCCAACAAGGCTTGGCTCATCTGAAATATATTCCATTGTTGTCGACGCTTCGAGATGGCGATCGGGTCGTGACCTCGGGCCTTATCGGAGATTTTCCACGAGGACTGGTGATCGGCACGATCACGCACATCGATAAACAGGAAGGCGCCCTTTTTCAGTCTGCCGAGCTGACGCCGGAAGTCGAGGTCGGTCGTGTAGAGGAAGTGTTGGTCATTCAGATGTCGTATGGGCAGGCTACGAAGGCTGGGGTGGGAGCGGATCTGCTCGAGAAGTCAGCGCCATGAAATTCCTCTTCTATCTAACTCTCGTGCTGCTGCTTGTCCCCTTGCAGACGACGCTGCTGCCGCATGTGAGCGTATGGAATATCAAGCCGGATGTGGGACTTGTGGCTGCCGCACTTGTGGGGCTTTTTGCCGGTGAACTGGAAGGCCTTCTCGTGGGATGCGCGATCGGATGGGTGCTGAGTCTATTCTCAGCCGGCGAACTGTGGGTGAGTCTTCTCACCAACGGAGGCGTTGGCCTGTTAGCAGGGTTCCTGGGGCGGCAAGTGTCGCAGGTGACCTCGTTCTCACTGGGGGTAGGGATCCTGCTGGTATCGTTGGTGAGCGGGCTGTGTGTCGCGATGAGTCTCACGAGTTTCGACTTGTCTCAGATAGGCTGGATGGTCGAGTCCATCGTCTTTCCGCAGGCGTGTTTTGACGGAGCGGTGGGGGCAGGATGTTATTGGTTTCTCTCCCGACGATTGAATCTCACCCACCTGAGAACCGAATAGCTGGTCTGTCCTGGGCGTGGCGGAATGGTGATTGTGACGTATGGCAACAGCTGGTCTGCACGATTCTGAACTTGGGGAACTCCAACGCCGACTGATCATCCTCCGCGTCGGCTTGTTGCTCGTCATGGCGTTACTGGGGCTACAGCTTTGGAACTTGCAGATTCGCGAGGGTCCGTACTACCGCGATCTCTCGGAGAACAATCGGACACGTTCGGTCATCATGGAGCCGGCTCGAGGGCTTATCTACGATCGCAATGGGGTGTTGTTGGCGAATAATGTTCCCAGTTTCACGCTCTATGTTTCGCTTGAAGACGTCAAAGATCGTGATCGGCTCATCGATCAGTTGAGCACGCTCCTGGGGCTCGATGCGGAACTCGTGAGGAAGAAGCTGACGGCTCGCGGCAGTAAACAACTGCCACGCAAGGTGAAAGATCGCTTAACCCTTCGAGAAGCGACGTTGGTTGAGTCGCATCGTCTGGACATGCCAGGGGTGATGGTGCAAGTCGAATCGCAACGGAACTATCCTGGCGGAATGACGGCGTCGCATCTGTTGGGCTATGTCGGAGAAGTATCGCCCGAGCAGTTAGAGAAACCTGAATTTGCCGACCTGCACCAAGGCAGCATTGTCGGGCAATATGGTGTGGAGAAATTTTTCGATCAACTCGTGCGTGGTCAGGCCGGGCAGAAAAGCATAGAAGTCGATGCGGTCGGTCATGAGAAACGGACCGTGGTTGTGGAACAGCCCCATGCGGGGGACAATTTGTATCTTACGATCGATACACGGCTGCAAAAAGTGGCTGAGAACCTATTGGGGGAGGAAACTGGCGCGATTGTCGCGCTTGATCCGAGGACAGGCGACGTGCTGGCGATGGCCAGCCGCCCAGGCTTTGATCCAAACATTCTCTCGCGAGAACTCACCCCGAAACAATGGGCCGAGATCGTGCAAGACGAGGGGCGCCCCTTGAACAATCGAGCCTCGCAAGGGCAATACCCGCCCGGTTCGGTCTTCAAGGTGATGATGGCTGCCGCCGCGTTGGAAACCAAGACCGTGACGCCGTCGACATCCATCTATTGCAATGGAGGGTATCAGTTTGGTGGCCGCCTGTATCGTGACTGGAAGGTCGGGGGACATGGTTCGGTGGATTTGCGGCATGCGCTCGTGCAATCGTGCGACGTCTATTTCTATACCGTTGGGCAGCGGATGGGGATCGAGACCATGGCGTCCTTTGCCCATCAGTTTGGGTTGGGAGAGGAGACGGGGATTGAGCTGCCGTCTGAACGGGTTGGGATCGTGCCTTCCGAGGCCTGGAAACGGAAGGCCAAGAATCAAGAATGGTTCCCAGGCGAAACGATCTCGGCATCAATCGGACAGGGCTATGTGAATGTGACTCCCTTGCAGATGGCAAGCTTAATTGGCACTGTCGCAAACGACGGGGTCATGTTCCGTCCGCGATTAGTTCAGGCTGTGATGGATCGCGAGACCGGAGAATTACAGCAAAGGCCAGCGGTTCCCAAGCGCACATTGAAGCTGCGGCCTGGAATCTTATCGCTGATTAGAGAGGCGCTGTCGGGGGTGGTCAAAGAGGGGACTGGCACGAAGGCGCAGTCGGAACTGGTGACAATCGCTGGTAAGACCGGAACGGCTCAGACGAGGTCCTTGGGAAAAGAGAAGAAGGCGGAAAAGGACATTCCCAAGAAATTTCGAGACCATGCTTGGTTTGTGGCGTTTGCTCCGGTCGAAGCGCCGACCATCGCCGTTGCGGTGCTGGGTGAGCATATGGGCCATGGGGGATCTGCGTCGGCGCCTCTCGCTAAAGAACTCATCGAGACCTATGTGAAGCTGAATCTCTCCGTTCCTTCCGCTGTGAAGAATGGTGAGGCCGTGCGAGGAGGGGATGCCGGAGGACAGGGAACGAGATGATTGAACGGGGATCCAGGAGCCGGGGCTTCGACAATTTCGATGTTCGTTTTATCGGGCTGATCTTTGCCATCCTGGGGATCGGTGTCCTGTCGATTTATAGCGTGACGCATGACCAAGGAGTGGCGTTCCCGTTTTATGCCAAACAGATTGTGTGGATTCTGCTTGGCACGGTCGCGTTTCTCGTCATGTGGCTCTCGGACTATCATCGGATCGCGAGGTTAGCGTATCCTGCCTATGCGATTATCTTAATCTTGCTGATCGTCGTGCTGTTTGAAGGCAGGAGCAGTCGTGGGGCGCAACGATGGATTCCGATGGGTCCCTTTGCCTTCCAGCCTTCGGAATTCGCCAAGCTGGTCCTCATTTTGACCTTGGCGCACTACTATTCACAGGCGCCGCGGGTGGGCTGGCTCCAACGAGTGGTGCTCCCGGGGCTGTTGGTGCTGCCGGGGTTGCTCCTGATCCTGAAGCAGCCGGATCTCGGGAGCGGGTTGAGCTTCTTGGCGATTTATGCGGCGATGTTGCTGATGGTGGGTATGCGGTCGAAGGCGGTGGGTGTCATCCTCCTGTTTTCTTTGATGCTGTTTCCCTTTGCGTGGGAGATCACGTGGGGGGCATTGCATGATTATCAGCGGCAGCGCATTATGACGTTTGTCGACCCGCTCTACGATACTGGAGGCACGGGATATCATGCACTCCAATCGCGGATTGCCATCGGGGCGGGAGAATTGACGGGGAAGGGGCTCTACGGAGGCACGCAGAGCCAATTGAAGTTTTTGCCCGAGGGGCATACCGACTTTGTCTTTTCAGTGTTTGCAGAGGAATGGGGATTTCTCGGCGTGCTGGCCCTCCTGCTGTTGTTTGTCGGGTTGATTTGGCTGTCGCTCGAAGTTGTGTCGCGTGCGAAGGATCAGCTCGGAGCGCTGCTGGCAGTCGGCATTCTCTGTATGCTGTGTTTTTGCGTCGTGATCAATATCGGTATGACGGCCGGCATGTTCCCCATCGTCGGAATTCCCCTCCCGCTCATGAGCTACGGCGGGAGTGCAACGATTATGACGATGGCGTCGCTGGGCCTGCTCTTGAATGTCAAACGCCGTCGATTGAGTTTCTTTTAGCGAGTAGCGCCATTGCTCGGTCTCGAATGAGTCGGGATCAAGGCAAGAGGGCATAGGTATTGAGGGGGCGAACCATTGGGTCGACGAGCTGTCGAGTCGTGACTGAAACCTGGGGATTCCCCGCGTTCGTCCTGCTCGTCGGTGCGGCGGCTCTACTGAATGGAAGGAGTCGGTATGGGAGTAGAAATTGCGATTACCGTCGCACGCGAGGAAACTCGCGTTGCGGTGTTGGACGGCGGAGTGGTTACGGATCTCTTTGGGGATCGCGCGAAGCACAAAGACTTTGTCGGGAACATTTATAAGGGAAAAGTGGCGAAAGTGTTGCCCGGTATGCAGGCAGCATTTGTGGATATCGGTCTCGCGAAGGCGGCCTTCATGCACGTGTCGGATTTGTCCTTGGACTCCGAGCCGGGAGACACACTTGTCGATGCGGATGAGGAAGACAAGGATGCCGATAAGGACGGAGATATGCTGGGCCCTCGGCGACAAAGCTCCAAGCCGATTGAGCAGCTGCTCAGTGAGGGACAAGAGCTGATGGTGCAGATTTCAAAAGGGCCGATCGGCACGAAAGGCTCGCGGGTCACGACCTATGTCTCGCTCCCTGGCCGGTATCTCGTGTTCATGCCCAACGTGGAACATATCGGTGTGTCCCGCCGCATTGCCCGAGACGAGGAACGGGCTCGACTCAAGGATATTATGAAGCGCGTACGGCATCCAGGCTGTGGATACATTGTCCGTACGGTGAGCGAAGGGGTGAAGGAAGACGAGCTGCGATCCGATGTCGACTTTTTGCACGTGCTCTGGCAGGACATCTTGGCGAAACGTGAGCAAAAAGGGGCGCCGGCCTTGCTCCACGCCGACTTGAGCCTGAGTTTTCGCGTGGTGCGCGATCTCTTCGGAAAGAAAGTCGATCGGTTATGGATCGATTCGCGTGAGGAGTACCAGGCTGTCCGTGACTTCGTGCAGCGATTCTCTCCGGAGCAGACCTCTCGCATCCACTTCTACGACAAGGAGGAGAGTCTCTTCGACCATCTGGGAGTGGAGCAGGAAATGGCGCGGGCTCTCAGCCGTAAAGTCTGGCTCAAGTCAGGCGGGCATCTCGTGATCGATCATGCAGAAGCGATGACCGTCATCGACGTCAATACTGGACGGTTTGTGGGAAAGCGCGATCAGGAGGAGACCATCCTTCGCAACAATCTGGAAGCCGCAAAAGAAGTCGCGTACCAGATGAAGTTGCGTGGGATCGGCGGCATCATCATCGTCGACTTTATCGATATGGAGCGAGAGAAGAATCGGGATAAGGTGTATCACGCGTTGCTCGATGCCATGTCGACCGATAAGGCCCGCACCAGAGTGTCCAGAATCTCCGATCTTGGACTGATCGAGATTTCTCGTGAAC
Organism: Nitrospirota bacterium; assembly: GCA_034440335.1. Taxonomy (GTDB): domain Bacteria; phylum Nitrospirota; class Nitrospiria; order Nitrospirales; family Nitrospiraceae; genus Palsa-1315. The sequence goes on from JAWXBV010000268.1 coordinate 55,357, forward strand.
GGGTGAGAGAGGACCTCCTACGTTCGGTCTCCGAGCCCTGTCACTATTGCGAAGGGCGAGGCTATACGAAGTCTGCCACCACGGTGGCCTATGAGATATTCCGTGATATCCGCCGGATCGGAAGCAGTCCTGAGCCGCAGCGGATCGTCATCGGTGCCCATCCCTCGGTCGTCGGACTGCTGCAAGATGAAGAGCGGCAGGGGCTTGAAGCGGTGGAGCGTGAGTGCGCTGCGAAAATCATCGTCATGCCTGACGAACATTTGCACCTGGAGCAGTACGATCTCGCGGTGCTCTAACAGGCTGCGGAAACACTCTATAGGCAGGCCAAGACGTCGAGGTGTGCGCGTGTGGCACAAGAGGAGAAGTTCATGCAGGATGCTCGGACAGGCCAACCGTCTCACCCTCCCAACCCCGGCGCGCCGGACCGCTGTTCGTCAGGTAAGGCCGCACAAGCGAAGTGGCGAGGCAGACGCTTCGGTACGTTGAGCCGCTGAGCGACGTGAGAGCGATTCAGGCGGACTGTTTGAGTATCACGCTAAAGATTGTGGTTCTTCCGCGACGAGACCTATGCAACCCTTCAGCCAGCCTGTACGTGCGGAATCCTCCGCTGAGGTTGCGGGTTCTTCCGCCGTTCAGCCGATGACAAGACCTGGGCTCGAACCGTGGCTCCGCCTGCAGGCGATCGAGGGAGTGGGAGACCTGACGGTACTTCGATTAGTGCGTGCCTGGCATTCTCCCGAGGCAGTGCTGTGTGCCTCCCGCGATGAGTTGATGCAGCGTGGATGCAGTCCGCAATTGGCGGATGCGATACGACGCGGGCCGAATAGTTCTGCACATCGGAGACTGGAACGGGAACTCGAGGCGATCGAGCGTGAGCGCATCGACGTCCGGAACTTCTTGGATTCTGCGTATCCCGCGCGGCTGAAGACGATTGCGGATCCCCCACCACTCTTGTACATCACAGGTACATTGACTGAGCAGGATGAGTTGGCGGTGGCCATCGTGGGTGCGCGGCGTGCGACGGCAGCTGGACGTGCCGTAACCCAAGAGTTGAGCCACGATTTGGCGGGAGCAGGCATGACGGTGGTGAGTGGACTGGCGCGCGGGATTGACGCGGCGGCTCATCGAGGTGCACTCGCCGCGCAGGGGCGCACGATTGCGGTGCTGGGCTGCGGGATCGATCGGACCTATCCGCTGGAACATGAGCGGTTACGCCGGCAGATTGAGGAGCAGGGGGCGATTATATCCGAGGTGCCGATGGGTGCGCCGCCCCACAGCCATCACTTTCCTCGACGGAATCGCATCATCAGCGGGTTGTCTCTGGGCGTGATTGTGACGGAGGCAGCGGTCGGTAGCGGATCGTTGATTACCGCGAGATTGGCCGCTGAGCAGGGCCGAGAGGTGTTCGCCGTTCCAGGCTTTGTGAAGGAAGAGACCAGCCGTGGAACGAATGCACTACTCAAAGAGGGTGCGGCCTTAATCGAACGTGCGCAGGATGTCATCGATGCGGTTCTGCCGCAGCTGGAACCGGCGCTTCGCCTGCGCCTGCGGCCTTCTCGGGAGAAGGTCGAACCCAGCGATCATTTGGGCAAAGAGGAACAGCTGGTGTATGATGCCTTGTCGTATGACCCGCTTACAGTTGACGATGTGATTGTCGCCACAGGGTTGGCCGTCTCCACCGTGATGGCCACGCTCCTGTCCCTGGAACTTCGACAGCGAGTCAGGCCGCTTCCGGGACAGCGGTATCTTCGAACATAATTATCGAACAGTTGCACGGATGTGTATTATTTGGTACGGATGAGAGGGTCATCCTCGTAGCGAATCGGAGTCTTCATGGCCAAGTCACTCATCATTGTCGAGTCCCCGACGAAAGCACGCACCATCAGTAAGTATCTGGGGCGTGGGTATACGGTTATGGCTTCGGTCGGACATATTAAGGATCTTCCCACCAGCAAGCTTGGGGTCGACCTGGAGCACGATTTCGAGCCTCAATATGTGACGATCAAGGGGAAGTCGAAGGTCTTGGCGGACATTAAGAAAAAGGCCGAAGAGGCCGACAAGGTGTTTCTTGCGTCGGACCCTGATCGAGAAGGCGAAGCCATCGCCTGGCATCTCGAACAGGAATTGATCGAGAAGCCACCATCAAAGTCGAAGTCCAAATCCAAGTCTCAATCGAAGGATCAAGCAGAGGGCAAGGTGTTTCGGGTCCTCTTCAATGAAATCACGGAATCGGCCATTAAGCGTGCATTGCAGTCACCCGGGCAAGTCGATATGAAACTGGTCAACGCGCAGCAGGCCCGCCGGGTGCTGGATCGAATTGTCGGCTATCAAGGCAGCCAATTACTTTGGACCAAGGTGCGGCGCGGACTCAGTATGGGTCGAGTTCAGTCCGTGGCGATGCGATTGATTTGCGAACGGGAGCAGGAACGAGAAGCATTTCGAGCGGAAGAGTACTGGTCGATTGCCGTGCTGTTGTCCGGGACCAATCCTCCGTCGTTCGACGCCAAGCTGCAGAAGATCAATGGACAGGACGCATCGATTGAGACCGCGACCGACGCGCAGCGAATCGTTGATGCCATCCAGGGGAAAGAGTTCGTCGTTGATTCGATTGAGCGAAAAGAAAAGAAACGCAATCCGGTCGCACCCTTCATCACCAGCCGGCTGCAACAGGAGGCTGCGCGAAAGCTGCATTTCTCGTCAAAGAAAACGATGACGCTGGCGCAGAAGCTCTATGAAGGCATCGAAATCGGGGCGGAAGGCCAGACCGGTCTCATTACCTACATGAGAACCGACTCTCCGCGTATCTCGACCGAGGCGATGAACGAAGCGCGTCAGGTGATCCAGGAGCGGTTCGGGCCCGAGTATTTGCCCGCCACGCCAAACCTGTATAAAACGCAGAAAGCGGCGCAAGAAGCACACGAAGCGATTCGCCCCACGTCGGCGTCCCGTGACCCCGAATCGATCAAGCAGTACTTAGAGCTGGATGTCTATCGGCTGTACCAGTTGATCTGGAATCGATTTATTGCGTCACAGATGGTCCCTGCGATCTTCGACGTGACTCGCGTCGACTCGAGCCCCGTCAAGACACAGGAGAAGTTTCTCTTCCGCTCAACCGGCACCGTGGTGAAATTTCCAGGCCACACGATCGTCTATATGGAGGGAGTCGATAAGGAGTTGTTCGCACAGAAGCAAAAAGGCGACCAGGAGGTTGAGGATGAGGCGGAACGCCAGTTACCGTTGCTGAGCGAGGGAGAGCGGCTGCGGCTTGTATCCAAGGATGGGCAGACGGTGCCGGGCGTACTCTCGAAACAACATTTCACCCAGCCGTCGCCTCGGTATAACGAAGCGTTGCTGATTAAAGAATTGGAAGAAAAAGGCATCGGACGGCCATCCACGTATGCGAGCATCATTTCCACGATTCAGGATCGCAAATATGCCGAGAAAGTGGATGGGCGGTTCGGTCCCACCGAAACCGGGAGGACCGTCAACGATTTCCTGATGAAGGGATTTCCTGACCTGATCAACGTCGATTTCACCTCGCATATGGAAATGGAATTGGACGCAGTCGAAGAAGGTACCAAGCCGTGGGTGACGGCCGTGCGGGAGTTTTATGGGACCTTCACCACGGATCTGGAGAAGGCTAAAACCATTCCTGGCCCCAAGGACACGGTGGAGCCACCGACGGATATTCCTTGCGAGAAGTGCGGCAAGATGATGGAGATTAAATGGGGTCGTAACGGCAAGTTTCTCGCCTGCCCTGCCTACAAGGACAAGCCTCCTTGCAAGAACACGCAGAATTTTGAGAAGCTGGAGGACGGCACCATAAAAATCGTCCCGAAGATCGAATTAACGACGGATGAGAAGTGCGAGAAGTGCAGCAGTCCGATGGTGGTAAAGACCGGGCGGTTTGGAAAGTTTATCGCCTGTTCCGCCTATCCGGAGTGCAAGACCACCAAACCGCTCTCGTTGGGCGTGAAATGCCCACAGCCAGGCTGCGGTGGCGATCTTGTTCAAAAGCGCACCAAGAAGGGCGCACGGGCATTTTTTGCCTGCAGTAAATATCCGGCATGCGAATATGCCATGTGGGATCGTCCGATTAACAAGGCTTGCCCGACTTGTAGCGCCCCGTTTCTCATTGAAAAAACGACCAAACAAGTTGGACGCAGCGTCCAATGCCGTAGCGAAGAATGTGGCTATCGCGAGGCAGGGTAAGCATACGTTACGCATCTTCGCCGACCTGCCGTTCTCGTTTTTCCTCTTTGTTTCCTCAATCCAATTGAAACTGACTGAGAGCGCCTATCATCAGCGCCGACAGGACGCTATCGCGTCTCGGGCCGCCCGGTTGACGAATAGCATCAAGGCGTTGATAATGAACCGAAGTTTCGCGGCGGAAATCGTTGGACGAATGACTCACCCTTGAGCCCCCGAACGTGAGGGCCTGCAGCCTAGAAGAAGGGAGGACACATATGAAAGCGAAAGAAGGCGTTGTCAATCTTCTCAACAAGATTCTGACCGCCGACCTTACAGCCATCAATCAATATTTCGTCCATGCCAAGATGTGTGAGAATTGGGGGTATGAACGGCTTCATCACAAGGTGCGAGAGCGTAGCATCGACGAAATGAAAGACGCCGATGAGCTCATTGACCACATCTTGTATTTGGAGGGCGTGCCGAACGTGCAACGGATGAATACGGTGCAGGTCGGTGAGAATGTGCCGGAACAATTCAAGGCAGATCTCAAGGCTGAGCAGGAGATGCTGACACTGTTGAACGAGGGGGTCGTCCACTGCACTAAAGCTGGCGATTTCACCACGCGGCATATGCTCGAAGATATGACAAAGGATGTGGATGCCCACATCGACTGGATCGAAACCCAGCAGGAGTTGATTGAGCAGGTGGGGTTGGAAAATTACTTGAGCGAGCAGATTCACAAGGAAGGCTGAGGCCATCCTGTGGACACGTGAGCGCCTCCGAGCGCCTTGCCAAAACCATCACGTGCTTAAGCAAGGAGGCATGCCATGAAAGCGAAAGAGGGCGTACTCGATCTGTTGTACAAGGTGGTGACGCTGGAGCTGACGGCCGTTCACCACTACCTCCTTCATGCATCCATGTGCGACAACTGGGGCTACGAGCGGTTGCACCATGAGTATCATGAACGTATGACGGAGGAAACCACGCACGTGTCCAAAGTCATTGACCATGTGCTCTATCTGGAAGGCGAGCCGGATGTGCAGAAGATTGGTGCGGTGAGCAGCGGGCAAGGCGTGGAGGATCTGTTCAACGCGGATTTGAAACTCGAGCAAGAGGACGTCAAGTTGTTGCGGGACGCGATCGCGCACTGCGCCAAGGTGGGTGATTTCGCAACTCGCCACTTGTTGGAAGAGATGGTGGTGGACTCGGAAGAACATGTCGACTGGTTCGAGACGCAGCTGCGAACGATCAAACAAGTGGGCGTGGAAAATTATCTCGGCGAGCAGATCAAGAAGTAAGGATCGTCAAACAGCTTGGGCGCGGGGCGAGAGGCAAGCAATGTGAGCGTGCGCCTTTGTCAGGCTTTCACGCCAATGAGGAGGCTCAGGGCCATGCCGGTGGTGTACATGATCCCGATCCCTGTGAACATGCCCGTCGCGGTCTGCAACCGGTGTTCCCCGGTGTAGGATAATGCAACCAACGAGACGATGACGTACAACAGGGAACCGGCCGCCAACGCATAACAACTGAGCGAGAGTTAGGGCGCGATGCCATAGCCACTGATCCCGTTCCCAGGCACGCGGGGCCGCCGGCCAGCAAGCCCAACAGGATGATGTCTTTCAGGGAAAGCGGGTGGTTGCCGGACGGTCCCACGATTCCAAAACCCTCCGTTCCGTTCCGTTGTGTAGTGCAAACCCGCTGACCCTCAGACCGCTCAGAGCCCACTGGCCCTGGCCATAGCTCGCGCCGATCGCCAAACCCTCCCCAAAATTGTGCAGACCCATCCCAACTGCAATCGCGTAAGGCAGAAACGAGGTTGTCAAGATGTCCGCTGAAATTTTCTGAGCGGCTGCCATGGTTGTTTCATGCCGCCTTCGTTGTTGATGTGGACTGCGGCTCCGCGTGCTCAGCCTCGATGGTCGCCACGACCTGCGCAATCTCTGCACAGCCTTTCACGCGGTTGAACTGCTGCTCGCCATAGAGCAGCACCGTTCCCAGCCACCGTTGGAGCATCGCACTCCCGCGTGACCGCTTGATGTTTCGCTCACTGTGCCGGACCAGGGAGAACATGCTCTCAATCGGGTTGGTCGACAGCAGCGTCTTGCGCAGCAAGGCCGGCACCTTCAGGCGATGCACCGTCAACAGTTCCTCGAACGCCTCCAGGAGCGAATCCGCCGCCGACTCGTTCTTGGCCCGCAGCCACGCCTCCAGCTCCAGCAACATTCGTCGGGCGTCAGCGTAACTCGTCTGCTCCAACGCGGTGGTCAGCTGGCGAGGGGCTTCGTTGCGGTAGGGTTTGGCCACATGCCGCTGCAGGTTCCGGCTCTGATGAATCGCGCAGCGTTGATGCAGCAACTTCTTGCCGAACCGCTCACGCAACGCCTTGCGCAGACCGCTCCCGCCATCCGTCACGAAGAGGATCCGCAGGGAAAGCGCCAGGCCGCGACGCTCCAGATCCCTGAACAGCGCTTCACCGATCTCGTGATTCTTCGAAGAGCCTTGCCAAAATCCCAGCGCCATCTTCTCGCCACTCACATCGACGCCCAGCGCGACGAGAAACGCCTCGCCGCCCCGGTGGATGGTGTCCAGGAACAGCGCGAACGGTTTGAAGTCGGCCAGGGATCGTTCTTGGAATGCCTTCAGCTTCGTGGCGGTCAGGTCCACCAGCTTACGGGAGACGGCCGAGGCCGACACCCCCACGGCCTCGCCCGCCTGCAGGACGGTCTCGGCATACTTCTGGGCTGACACGCCGCGAAGAATTTTCTCCAGCAGTTCTTCGGAGAACGCCCCGGGTGCACGCAACCGGGCATAGGACTGGAGGGTTACCTCTCCCTGCTCCACGTGCCGCAACCGGGGACGTGTCACCTTGACCTTCTGATCGCCAAGATAGAGCGAGCCCTTTTCATGCGCCCCATCTCCTGCATCACCGCGTCTAGCGCTTGATTGCCCGAGCGGATCACGCGGACCAGGGTTCCCAACATCTCATCCTGGCCCGAGATCGCCCGCAATCCCGCGAGGGCTCTCGTGCGTTGTCTCGTGTCTCTTCTCATTGATGGCTCCCTCCTGTTATGAACCGTGGCGTATCCCACGGCGGAGCCACTCGCCAAATTTCAACGGACTTCAGTATAACCTCGGCGCCTCTGCCGAGCCGTTTTCCTTGTTGCTCAACAACCACAAGACCGATGAAGCCGACGAACAAGCTGCCGAGGAGCACCCCCCCCAAGATCCGAAGTCTCGGGGGGTGGTCAATTCGACCTCCTCGTGCATCATGTCGAAGAAGAGGGAGAGGAGAATTCCGACAGAGAGGCCGATGAGGAATATTTGTCGGCCTCGATTCAGCGCCTTGAGCGTCATTAGAGCAACTGCGATGCCGAGGTACACAGGAATGATCCTGGCGACGCTGCCCAGCACAATCAAGTCGAACGCGATTCCATGCTGATCCAATTAAGGTTCCTGTGTCAGGAAAGAGACCTAGCAAGAGTATCATCGCCGGCGAATAACGGGGGCAGCGCTGCGAAGTACACAAACCGGTCTCGGTCATAGTCCACGATGAAGACCCACTGGTCGTCTTGCCGCGCCTGGGCTTCGATCTCCGAAATCGGCTGAGCGGTCCCAGCTTGACCAGGTGATCTGGTGCAAGACGACGTGATCTGGGGCGCCGTCGCCGGTTCGGTCGTATTGGACCCCAATCAAGCCGTTCGGCAAACATCCCAGTCAACCGGTTCCGCTGGGTTGTCTGGACGGTCGGCATAGGCCATGCCGACAAAACACACCAAACCGACACAAAAAAGCAGTTCAGCCCACGTGCCTTTGGTTGTCCAACTTTTCAACTGTCCCTCCGTTTTTCTACGGAATCTCGATCGAGAGGACACCTTAGAGGACTGGCGCGATCGCCACCAGAATCTTCCACAGCCACCAGCCCGCCACGGTGAGGATCACCATTCCGAGCGAAACGGCCAGACTGATGAGCACGCCGAGCTCACCGTCCAGTTTTCCAGGGTGCGGCATGATCGTCTCACGTGGTCGTTACAAGACCGTGTGGTCCCCGATCCGGCTGTCGGGCGGCCCGCGCCTGTTCCTGGCTTGGGCATCGGCCTGGTCGATGAACAGCGCCGCCTGCGTAACGGCAGAACTGTAGACCCCTCAGGCCCAGTAGGCTCCAGTCTGGAAGAAGCTCTGTCGCCGGCAGCGGGGAGCAGTCGCGCGTCTTCATGCGGACTCCTTTCTCGACGTCGTCCCGCCGATTGCGGGCGACATCGATCAATGGCAGACGGTGTCGGGCCTGGTGGGCGCTATGGTCATGGGGTCATGATTGTCTTCGACGTATGGGACTTGAGCGGCCAACCGGCCCACGACATCGGCAAACGCCTGAAATTCCTCCCTGCCAAAATGCAACGTGATGGGGCCATAGGTGAAGTGCAGGCTGCCGCAGCCGCACACGTTCAGCTTCGCTTGTGGTTGGCCTTGAATGACATTGTCCATGATCGTGTCTCCTTGGTGTTGGTGATGTATTCTTCGATTGTCGGCATTTCCCTGGTTCAACGAAACGAGGTGAGGCTATGAGTTCATGACCTCCTCCCTTGCGTCCGCGATGGCGTTCCTGGCTGCCGCGCCACCTATGTTTTGGGATTGGCTGAGCGTGACAATCTCGTGAAGGGCGCTCAGCCCGCGGTCGGTGAAGTCATGGACTAGGTGAAAGTGGAGAATGCCCGCACGGTCGATCAGGAATGTCTGGCACCTCACCGGTATCTGTGCAGGCGGTACGTCGAAGGACCGGTGGAGTCGGCACAAGGGATCGTACAGAAGAGGCGTGCGCGCGGTTGTCGAGCGGTCGAGCCACATCCGGTGCAAGGGCCTGGTGCCGGAGCTGACGATCAGCAGGGTCGTGTCGAGCCGATCGAGACGGTCGGCCTGATGGTCTAAGAAATCTGGTTCCACTATTCCGACATACGGAAGGAAACAGAGCGCCGTCCAGCGGCCTGCGAACTGCGTCGAACCCAGATAGGTGAGCTGCCCGTCAACTAAGGCCGGTGTTCGAAAACTGGGCGAGGGGGCGCCGATTCGTTTCACGGGCTCCTCCGATCACGTGGACCCAGGCTGCGCGAGCGACAGCTCGTCGCTTGCTCCACAAGGCTCTGGGCTTGTTGGTTTTCCGTGCGAGACCACCCGCAATTGATGGGCGGTTTCAAGTTCCAAGTGCAACGGGTGGTTGATGACGCAGTTGCGTATAGACTTCCAGGGGCGTCGCAAAGTCGAGACATTTTCTCGGGCGCG
>JAWXBV010000269.1:0-9255 GCA_034440335.1 Nitrospirota bacterium
CGCCGGCCACGTGGCTCGGGCGCCCCGACGGGGTGCGCACCGCAAGAAGCGACCGCGCACACCCTTGCCCGGCATGATGCTGCACCAAGACGGTTCCACCCATGAGTGGGTGCCCGACGGTCAGTGGGATCTGATTGTCACGCTGGATGATGCGACCACCGATCTCTACTCCGCCTTCTTCGTCGAGGAAGAAGGGACCCTGAGTAGTTTTCGTGGCCTGCATGAGGTCATCGGGACGAAAGGGCTCTTCAGTTCGCTCTATACCGACCGAGGCTCCCACTGCTGGCACACGGAGGAGGCCGGTGGGAAAGTCGACAAGGTTCGACTGACGCAGGTGTATCGCGCGCTGCAGCAACTGGGCATCACACTCATTGCCGCCTATTCGCCGGAAGCGCGTGGCCGCTCGGAGCGTGCCGTCAGGACCCTGCAGGACCGATTGCCTAAGGAGCTGGCCCTGGATTGAATTACGGAGATGGCGGCGGCTAATCGGGACCTGACCGAGCAGTTCCTCCCCCAGCATAACAAGCGGTGTATGGTGCGGGCGACGGAACCGGGCACCGCCTTCATCCCGTGGGTCGGCACGAATCTCACCGATATTCTGTGTGTGCAAGACGAGCGGGTCGTGGCCAAGGACAATACGGTGCGGTATCAGGACACGACCCTGCAGATTCCGCAAGATCCGCACCGGTTCCATGATGTAAAGGTCACGGTGCGGGTCCACGAATATCCCGATGGAACCTTGGCGGTGTTCCATGGGCCCCGGTGCTTGGCGCGTTACCAGGCGGATGGCCGGCTGATCGGAACCGGACGAACCCACACGAGCCCGACCCATCCGTCAAGCGTTCCGCCGATCGTCGATCCTCGGGCAACGGTGCGCGAGCACATTTCGGCACACGGCTGAAAGACTCGAAGAGAAGAACCGGACAGATGATGTGCTCGCTACAGCTCGCTACACTCGCCTTGCGGTTTGATCCGTACCCCTATACACTGGCCTCCGGTGAGGCCCCCATGCCCTTCACGCTTCGTCTCTACCAACGCTTCCCCATGCACTGCGCCGTCATGTACCGCGCTGGCCTGGTCCAAGGCCAAGGCACTGTCTGGAACTTTTCTCTGAGCGGGTGGAAACTCTCAGGCGATGTTCCCCTGCAAGTTGGGCAGACCTGTTCCTTGACCGTCAATTTGCCGATCGAAGAGAGCATCGTTGTAGCTGCTGCGGTCGTACGCTGGGTCCGGGGTCAGGAGTTCGGCCTGGAAACCATGTCGATTGAGAAGGAGACGCATAGTCGAGTGGAGCACGTAATCAAACAGCTCATTGAGGTATCCGCGGAGAGCATCGAATGAGCACCGACCACCCCACACGCGACAACATGTCCCTCGAAAAAGCCACCGTCTCGAATAGGTGAGAGATCGCTGCGATTGTGGAAGCGCTTGAACGGAAGGGTTCTCTACCAAACAAGGCCTCCGCACCATCATCAACGAGCTACGGCAGAAGAACCCTCGTGCGCGTATTCCTGAGACCGCCTTTCCCGAACCATACCTCCTCACCGAGAGCCAGATCATCGACGATATTTTGGAGCTGCGAACAAGCACGGCCTGACCTCGCATCAGTCACAAAACCTGTTGGGGCGGTTGGATCGGATTATTGAGATGGGGCAATGGGTGGCGAAGGGAACGACGCACTCGCAATGTCGCACCGGCAACACGTTCGTCAATGCGGGGAACCTTCGTTCTTCCCAAAGCAACGGCACAAATCGGAGAGGAGAAATGAGAACTATATAGAAAGGTCAAGAAGTTTATTCACAGAACCCTCTCCCCAGTTTCCGTGGATAAACCTGTGCATAAGATCGCCCTTCCCTCCCAATTCAGTCCATTTCTCCATAGCGAAAACGTGTTTGCCTAAAAAATGGGCATTGATCAAGACGGCACAGACACCACAATATATAGGGGTGTTTCGACAAAAATAATTCCGACACCACAATTCCTTGATAATGCTCAAAGTTCTTGCATCATCTTTTTTGATTTCATTGCTGCGAGCGGCTTCTGCACTCAAGTTATGCACAGATACCCCTAGTGAACTGTGCGTTCTGCTTCATTTTCTGAGCCAATTGGATGTTGGGTACTCGCTACTTGAAACGTAGGCTACTGACTCTCTCTGTACCCACTGTAGGCTTCTTTATTTCCCCCTCCTCGCTGAACGTGTCCACCTGAGCGAGAGAACGAACTCGCAGGTCGTCTGGACGATTTCTTCCAGACGGCTAGAGCGTTTTTGGTTTATGTCTTTCCATAGCCTGAGGAGGCAAAGTCGCGCGTGCATTCGTCGGATGTGACGCGGTCGAGTAGCATGCCGATGTCAGCCCAGCGCGCATCCATGGTTCGAGGGGCGGCTTTGCGGAGCAGCGCGTTGAGTGTGGCGAACAGTTTTTCAATGGGATTCAGATCGGGGGAATACGGCGGGCGATGACGATGTCGCCGGGGTGCAGCCTCGGGCAGAGGAATTCCTGGACATATTGCAGGAACAGGGCTCCGGTCATGGCGCCATCTGCCACCATTGGAGCGGAGAGGTCATCATGACGCAGCCCGGCAACGGAGGGGGCGGTGTGCCCATGTCCGTGCGGAACAGAGGCGACGCACCGTTCACCACGCGGGGCGCGTCCGTCGCGCCGAACCATGTTCGTCGACGCCCCAGTTTCATCCAGAGAGACCAGCGACGTGACGTCCAGCGCTGGGTGGGAGGCCTGCCACTCACGCCGTGCGGCATGCACGTCGGCGCGATCTTGCTCGCTGGCCTGTAGGGGTTTTTAAGCGTGAGCTTCCATGTGTTGAGTTGATGCCACAAGGCGGGTACCTTCATCGCAATCCCCTGTGCCGCCAATCGGGTACACATCTCCGCGAGTGTCAGATCTCCTGTTTCCTTCAGCCATGCCCGCAGTGTCGGCTCCATCCCGGCTAACCGAGACTGCCGATGGCCTCCAATTGGGAGACGGCTCCGCTGTCCCGTCTGCGTGAACCGGTCCGTACCTGATACACCCAGACCCGGCTGACTTCAAATCGGTCGGCCATGGCTGTCGGACGCGCCTCACGTTCCAATGCGCTCAACACACGGTCGCGTAGATCCTGTGAATAGGCCTCCATCCTGTCCTCCATCCAGACAACACTGGAGGGCCTTCTACAGAATGTATCCACGTAAATCGAAAATGCTCTAGGAAGGTTTTGTGTCTGATATCTTCTCTGTCCGGCTGATTGTCCCATCCTCGTTGATCCATACCGTGAACAGCGTATAGGCGACTGCAAGCACCACCGGACCGACAAAGAGCCCAATGATGCCGAAGGCGACCAATCCCCCCAGTACACCGGCAATGATCAGCAACAGCGGGAGATTGGCCCCTTTCTTAATCAGAATGGGTCGTAGAATATTATCCACGGAAGCGATGAGCAGGGCCCACACGAGCAGCAGGGTCCCCCAAGTGGTGTCGCCGGTCCAGTAGAGCCAGCCCACTGCAGATAACAGGATTGGGAGCACCCCGATCTGCACGATTGCTAAAATGAACATTAATGCGGTTAACATCACGGCGAACGGCACACCGACGACCGCCAGACCGATCCCGGCAAGCACGGCCTGCACAAATGCCGTCAACACCACCCCCAGCGCCACTCCGTAGATCGCCTGTCCTGCCAGACGGATGGCCTGCTCCCCTTGTTCCCCTGCCAGTCGTCCGCCGAACCGCAAGGCCATCCCAGCGGCCGAGTCTCCCGTGGCATAGAGCACGGCCGAGATCAGCACAGTCAAGACGATTTGGCCAAGCAACATCCCGAGACCCCCGGCTTGCTCGACTATCCATCGCACGACGGCACCCAGGTATGGGGATAGGCTCATCGCCAGATCCTCGCGACTCAGCTCGGCGAGTTGTTTCCAGTTCGACGTCGCCCGTTCGCCCACCAGCGGGATCTTTCCCAGCCAGTCGGGAGGGGGAGGCAGTGTGCGAGTGATGAGTGAGGATGTCCAAGCGGCAATTTCCTTGAAGTTCTCTATGAAGGTGCCGATCGCAAATGCGAAAGGCAGAAGGAAGATCAGCAGCAACAGAAGCGTCATCACCGTCACGGCGAGCCACCGCCGGTTCAGCAGCCAGCGTTGGAACATTAAAAGCACGGGCCAGGTGGCAACCACGATCATGGTCGCCCACACGACCGCGGTGAGAAACGGCAAGAGGATCCAGGTAGAGGCCGCGATCAACGCGAACAAGAACACGAGCGCAAGCGTGTCGCGGGTGAGATCAAATTTCCGTTCTGCCATGGCTGCCCCCTCTGTGCCCGTTCATTGGCCTGCCGATGATATCCCTCACACCTATTCGTTGATAGATCTTGCCGTCTGCATCAGGGGGGGGGTCCCCCCACACATAGAGTCGCACCAGCACGTAAGCAGCTGGTTATGCTACTTCCAATTCCACATGCACGCGCCGGCCAAGCGCCGTGGCGATATTCACCAGTGCATCCAGAGAGAATCGCGCCACGCGCCCGCGCAAGAGGTCATTGATTCGAGGCTGAGTGACACCGCAATGGATTGCCGCGTCGGCCTGCTTCCAGTCGTTGGCCTTGATGATAGCCGCGATCTGTTGCATCAGCTCAGCCCGTGCCTGAAGATTAGCTGATTGCTCAGGCCTGTCGGCAATCGTATCCCACACACTGCTGAACGCGTTGATTTTGGTTTTGCTCATCGGGGACCTCTCATCGGTTCGGTGAATCGCTTCTTGGCAAGCTCGATGTGACGCCCGGCACTACAGACCCCGCGGTACATGCCGGTGTCGTCCCACATCTCGATTTCTTCGACGCCCTTGCCGATGGAAGACATCGGCTTGAAACCCGCACGGCTGTTCACCGTGCTACACCTTGTCCCGTTGATCGCCCGCGTCGTGCCGGGCGTCCTCGAGGAACTCCCGCAAACATGTGAGCGAGTCCCCAAGGAATCGAAGTAGCTTCATGGGCTAATATACTGGATTGGATATATATGCACAAACTAATGCGCTCTAGCCCGCTTACGCTGAAGCGCGGATTCACATCGCCAGTGCATCGCGTCAAGGATGGAGGGATGGAGTAACCACCTGGCACACCAAGAGGTTACTGATGAGAACATATCGTCGAATCCAGTACGAAGACCGGTGCCAGATTTACGCCTTCTGGAAGGCGGGCACAACAGAGGCCGATATTGGCAACGCTCTCGGATTCAGCCAAGGGACAGTAATCCGGGAACTCTTCCGGAACAAGGGGGGGTACCGCTTTCGGCTATCTCAGCACAAGGCGCAGGTCCGGCACAAGCCGCGCACGCTGACGCGCAGGAGAGAACAAAGAGGTCGCCCATCTCGAAGACTCCGGTCAAGAGACACAGCCCCGCCTCCATCCGACACGCTCCTCATAAGACGGCAGGTGGGATGACCACGTCGCCCTGCTCCCTCTACACTCACGTGACTGAATCGCACATCGGTTGTCTTCGTTAGTCGTGTCAGCTCGAACCTAAGCCACACCAGTCACCCATCAGGATCAAGGCCTGGGAGCGAGCCCGGACGGCACGCCACTCCGGCTCCTGGCACCTCGGTGCCCCGGACAACTGTCGGTACCCGACCACGTCCATGAGTCCATCGACGAGCCAGTACCAAATATAGATGGACTCGACGGCGACCCCCTGCCGAGAGGATGATCGGACGTCTGTGTTTGCGGAAATACTTCCCGGCGCGTGGCAGTCCGGCGCCTATCTCGCCTCTCCGCCCCTCGCGCCTCTCACAGCGACGTGCTTCAACCCTTCTTCTTCTGAGCTACCCCCGACTCCATAGACACTCCTCTCAAGAATAGACCAGACTGACGAGGGAACGTAGAATGTCCTCAATCATTCCTTCAATATTGTGAGACGCTATGCTTGCTGCGATCGTTCGCTCGACCATTCTTGCTCTCATCAGTTTGCCACTCTTGGGACTCACCGATGGTCAGAGCCATTCCATCGAGGTCTTGCCTCACTGGAAAAAAGGAGACAGGGTTCATCTTGAAATCACGCGGTCACGCGTGAAATCCGCCGATGGCACGACTACGATCACAGGAAAGACTCACACTGACTTTACGATTGAGGTGCTCAGCGCCAATGACGATGGATACCTTGTGGGCTGGACCGCAGGCAAGACCACGTTCGATGCTCCTTCTCAGGCTGAGCATTCCTTCCTTGGACAGGTCGTCAATCTCATGCATGGGCTTCAGATTATTCTGGAAATTGATTCGCACGGAGCCATTCGAGGCGTCCAAAACTGGAAGGGGCTCAAAGCCACGGCGCTGAAATCCCTGGATGCCCTCGCGGCAACCGAAGACGTACAGAAAGAGACACCTAACAAAGCCCGCATGTCCCGCTTGCGAGCACAATGGGAATCCATGCTGGGAACCAAAGAGCAAGTCGAAGAGCTGTGCATGCGCGAAGCGCAGGTATATTTTAAGGTTCTCGGGAGAAGGTATGCCCATCACGAACCTTTTGAGTACGAAGACCTGTTGCCAAATCCCCTCGGCGGTGAGGCCTTCCCGACCCATGCAAGCATGGCGTTGAAGACGTTCGACAAGCAGGCGGGCCAAGCCGTCATTACGTGGAGTCAAACCGCCGACCCCAAGCACGTCTCACGGATTCTTGAATCCATGATCAAGGAGATGAATGCACGTTTGGGGGGGAAACCCATGGAGGGAGAGTTCCCTCAAGCAATTTCCATGGGAGACCATGCCGAAATCGTTGTGGATGTGACCACAGGATGGGTCAAGACTCTCAAACATGCGAGGTCTGTGAATTTCGGTACGCGCGCCCAAGTGGATACCACCTCGATCATCAGAACGGCAAAATGATACATGGAAAAAAGTTTTGAGATCAGGAGGGGGATAAGAAAAGGCGTCGAGAATATTTTTTTCGAAAGCGCCGGCAACAGAAATAGTTGCCCCGCACCCTCTCGCGCGCGTGACAGAACAACGATCTCGTGAATCTGTTGAAATTGTGAGGCGGGCTACTTCTTGTCTTTAGGAGTCTCTTGAGCGGGCTTATGGCCTGAGTCATTCCCGGTGATCTTCTTGAACGTCTCTCCGATGGCGGGGCCGATCTTGGGGATTTCTTTTTCTATATTCTGCACCGCACTCCTCAGGCCACGCCCGAGGTCTTCCACCGTCGTTCCTTTGCCTCCTTCGGTTTTCTGATTGTCTGCAGAACTCGAGGCGGATTCAGCCGTCGAACTCAGCCCTAACAGAAGCAGCCCCACGATGATGTACGTTCTCTTCATGCTTCACCTTTGCGAAAAGGAAACTATAGCATGTTCAACGAATGAAGGCCGGTCTTACCATCCAACATTTCGCAGCGCGAGACGGTCCGACTCCTTCCTCGTTGCCCCCCCTCCCACCGCTCCCCCATCGCCTCTGGAGTGATGGATGCCCCTCCGACTGTGCGTGAGACTTGCCTGCAACAGACTGAATGCACATGTTCGCTTGCTCTATGTCTTCATCATCCGCACAACAGTGGGACCCCGCACAGTATGCTGAGAATGCCCGATTCGTCTCCGATCTCGGCACGCCTGTTGTGAAATTATTGTCTCCGAAGCCGGGCGAACGTATTCTCGATCTGGGTTGTGGCGATGGCAGGCTCACCTGCAAGCTTGTGGCGCTTGGCTGTCACGTAGTCGGGGTCGACTCACGCGCTGACATGATCGCGGCAGCAAAAACCTTGGGGCTGAATGTTCCGGCAATAGATGGGCAGACGCTCCCCTTCATCAACGAATTTGATGCCGCGTTGCATTGGATGAAGAATCCCGAACATGTTATTGCCGGTGTCTCCCGTGCGCTCAAGCCCGGTGGGCGTTTCATTGCTGAGTTCGGCGGATACGGCAACGTCGCGACCACTGTGACTGCCATCGAGTCTTCACTTTCTTCGCGAGATGTAACAGTCGCCAACCCTTGGCCCCCCGCCCTGAAGAATACAGAGGGTTTCTTCAGGCCATGGGGTTTTCGGTAGACAGCATTGCGCTCTTTCCCCGCCCGACTCGGCTGCCAGAAAATGTGGGTGCTTGGATTGAGACGTTCGCCCAACCTGACACATCTGCCTTGCCCGCAAATCAAACACGAGGCTTTATCTCCGAGGTCGTCGAAGCCTTGCGTCCTGTGCTTTGTGATGCCAAGGGCAATTGGCACGCTGATTATGTTCGCTTACGGTTTTCCGCAACGAAACCACAGACCGCACCATAACACTTTGGCTGCAGCATGAAGTATTTGGGGTTCGGCATGCGCAGATACGTATGAGGGCCATGGAGAAAGTAGGGAAACCATTTCGTGGTGCGGGACGTGGAGCTGATTCATCGGTTGCTTCGGTCTGTCTGGTCGGGGTGGTTCTAGAAACGAATGACACAACGCCAGGTCCAGATCGTCGGCTTCCAAAGATAACTTGGCTCGTTCACGATAGAAACAGCACGGGCGACCCTGCACGAGGTGGGAGGTCGCCCGCGTGTGGCGCTTAGGACGCCGTATGTATCTTTCGTGTGCTGATCCTGAAGACCCGTACGAGGGGTAGGTTTAGCGGCTACTCGTCAGGGAAGATATGACTCTATCCCAGGCGCTTGTGTTCCTCACGCCTGCTCAGGCTCTCCACAGTGGCTCATCGGTGATGTGTTTCCCTACGCGGGAAGGCGACAGCCGATGGAGAACCGGCTAGCGTGACCGACGAGGAGCCTGCCCTTAACTCGGCGGGCCATTGTGATCAGGTGGACTAAGGTCTTCCATTTCACCTCCTCCTTGGTTCGGAATGAGTCGAAAGGGACCAGTCTGCGAACGGCTTCATCCTTACGCTTCTTCATTGAAGTGTCAACAGGCGACAGACATTTTCTTCTGATAGGCCTAGCAGGCTGCGGAAAAACTCGGTTAATGCTCAAAATGCCGAAAGAATTTTCCCTATGGCGTCGATGTCAACATCGCCTCAGGATGCTCAAAAAGGCCAGACTTCTCACCCGCCCAACCCCGGCACGCCGAGACGCGCCGTTCCGCGGGCAAGGCCGCAGCTCCGAAGCTGACCTTCGTTTCACGTCTCACGTTTCACGGTCTTTGTGAGTGATGCGAGAACGCCGCTGGCGGACTTTTTCAGCATCCTGCTAGGCACTGTTATCAAATGTACGCCTTGATAATGGCGAGCGCGATAAACGCGAGGAACGCCGCGTCTGTTTTCTCGTAACGGACGGTGACGCGCCTGTTTTCCTTGATCTTGCCGAA
>JAWXBV010000270.1:0-15888 GCA_034440335.1 Nitrospirota bacterium
AACTACTCCCGCGGTATCGGAACCAAACGCGTGTCCATGTGAACCTCCCCTGTTTACAGGGAGGTTCGCACAATTCATGACCTTTGATAACAGTGCCTAACAAGGCTCCCACCGACCACCCTACCGCGTTGACTGTACTGTACAGCGCGGTGGCTTTCAGACGATCCTCCGGCCTAACCGAATCGAACACATAGTTTTGCAACCCCAACGCCAAACCGGCCCAAATAACGCCGCCTAAAAAATTGATGGCTAGCAGCACGCCTAGATTCGTGCTCAGAAGGTAGAGCATCGGCAAAAACGGCACCGTAAAGCCGGTGATGGACAACAAGGCTTTGTTTCCAAAGCGGTCCCCGAAATAGCCCCAGGCTTGCAGGGTAAGCAGTTGCCCGAGGAGGCCGGTGGCCAACCACCCTCCGTAGCCGAGGTATGACAGGTGGAGATCTTGCAGCATGTACAGGACGAAAAAAGGACCAGCGATCAACACGGAGGCATGCATGAGGCCTGAAAAAAGCAGAAACCGACGGAAATCCTTCGTCGCATTCTGTCGAAAAAATCCGCGAAATCCTTGCTGCGCCTCCCGGTGGGCGGTCGGATGCACATCGCGAACAGGGGACAAGGCCAAGGCCGAGAGGATACGGGCGCTTCCGGCCAAGGCAAAGATCAGCACGAATCCCCACCAGGCGACGGTGGAGTCTTGCCAGAGGCTTAGCACCCACCCGGCTCCACAGAGGGCAAAGAAACTGAAGCCGGCGACGATTTGGGCTCGGCGGGCGAAATAGGCGCCCCGTCCATGCTGGTCGATCCAATCGGCAATCAAACTATTCCACGCTGGCGCGGTGAAGTGCGCGCAGGCGAAATAGGCGGCGGCACCACCCACGACGAGCCACGCCCCCCACTGCGGAAACAGTAATGGTAATAGCACAATGGGAATCCAGACGAAGGCTTGCCCAACCGTGCCGGCAAAAATGAGGGCTTTGCGATCGGGGAACAACTGCAACAACTTCACGGAGGCGAGCTGTGCCCCTGTCCCGACAAGCTGGGGCAATGCGGACAACACACTCAACTGGAACGGACTTGCCTGCATGAGCAGAGCGAAAGCGGAGAGATATTGTTCCCCACTTCCTTGAGTGATGGCCTGGCAGGCGCCGTCCCGGAGCCCGTAGCGCAACCCCTGCTCACCGGCGCTCTGCGCCCGTGAACCGCTCGGCACAATCTCTTCCTGACAGTCAGCGAGTGTCGGATGCACAGGATCCTTTCCCGAGAGCAACTCCACTTGAGCGTAACATAGACAAGGGCTGGAGCCTATATAGACGACCGGATCGGCCAATCAGTGATTGACCCCTAGCCGACCACCCGATACCATAAAGAACACGACAAGTCTTCCGCGATCATGATGGCGCTACCGACAGAAATCAGAGGGAGAGTCACGCACGCTCTGGCGATGGTACTGGCTGGGCTGAGCGTTATCGCAGGCATGTGGCAGGACGTCGAGGCGCGGGATCTATTCACGCCGAAGGAGCAGGCCACGACCGAAGTCGATCCCACACAGAGCCCGTCATTCGACGAACAGAAGAAAGGTATTCCGCAATCCCTGTTTACCTGGATCAAGATGGCCAAAGGATATGACGTCGAATGGGATACGTTCGGACGGAAAGGCTGGTACACGCAAGATCCTCGGCTGAAGCCCGTCGAGCCGGGATCGGTGTTTCCACGGGATATTCCCGCAATCTATATTGTGTTCGAGTCAGCCCCGCTGGAAGATCCTGCCCAGTTCAGCGCGCAATGGTTTCTGGAGGGGGAAAAAGGTCTCCTCTCATCCATGCCGCTCGGCAAGGACATCCTGGAAGTGCCTGGACATGAACGCTATGGATTCCTGGAACTTAAGAAGTCCGGACATGCCTGGGACGTCGGAACCTATCTGGTGAAGCTGTTCATTACTCCGCTCGGACAACAGCCTTTTCATGCGGGCAATCAAGTGGGTACCATGCGGTTTACCATCGTCGAGAGCGCGGTTCCTGGCGCCGGCATGAGTCCACGCTAACATTCCACATCCTCTAGATCGGCAATTCCAGCGGAACCGCTCATGAATCATGTGATGAACCAAAGAAAAGGAACGAGATGAAAGAACGGATCAAAGTCACGGACCAAGAGAAGCTGACACTGCTCTATGAGCGATTCAGAGACGTGTGTCTGGTCGAGAAGGAAGTCTGGAAAGAGATCTTCATGCCGCGGGAGATCTCACAGGGGCCCGTCAGAACAAATATCCAGGATCGTTACGATGTGGAAATCGACGACCCCGAGGTCGAAGATGCTCTGGATGCCAATATCCCTCGCGGCAGCCAAGCCCTGGCTGCCGCAATTCAAGAATATCGCCCACACATTTCTTTTTATCGAAAGACCTGAACGTATCAGCGGGCCGCAAGCACTCGTTCAACATCCTGAACGATGTCAGGAGATAACGGCTTCGTACGGTGATGATAACGGGCGACGACCGTCCCCGAACGATCGACTAAATACTTCTGGAAATTCCATTCCACTTCACCGGGGAACGGGCTCTGTTGCGTCAAGTAACGATACAACGGATGTGTATCGCTGCCCTTCACGCTGATTTTACTGAACAGCGGAAACGATAGGCTATACTTGGTGTAGCAAAACGTCTTAATTTCGGCATTCGTTCCCGGCTCTTGCTGTCCGAAGTTGTTGGCAGGGAACGCCAGGATCTCGAAACCTTTCTCCTTATACTGCTCATACATCTGTTCAAGGTCAGTATATTGCGGCGTATTGCCGCAGAAGCTGGCCGTGTTGACCAGCAGCAGCACCTTGCCGCGGAACTGGTTCAGCGAGACCGGCTTCCCGTCAATATCGTTCAGCGTAAAATCGTAGACCGTGGGCGTCTGTGCTGCCATGAGCAGGGTTTCTCCTTCACTCGCCTGTACAGGGCTCGGGTCAAGTAGGTCGCTCGATCCACCACCGGCGATCAAGCCAATGGCTGTGCACAATCCCGCCACTGTGTGCCGCAATCTTTCCATCGGACACCTCCGGTTAGAGTCGCTCTAAGGCCTCAATGCGCGCTTCCATCGGCGGATGGGTGGCAAAGAGGCGCATGAACCCTGAAGAATTACCGGAGATCTTCATCGTCGCGAGCGCGTCCTGCGCGGAGTACTCAACCTGTGAACGAGTCACCCATCGATCGATCGCGCGAAGGGCGGAAATCATCGAGCCCTTGCCGTACACCTTCGCGGAAAAAGCATCCGCCCCATATTCACGTTGCCGCGAAAACCAACAGATCAGGACCGAAGCCAGAATACTGACGATGATCTGAATCACGATCGACAACCCAAAACCGAGCATCGCTTGATCGCGTTCCGCAAAAAACCGGCGCACCCACATGGCAATGTAGTACACGAAGGTATTCATCAACCCTGCTAGGACTGTCGTAGCAAACATATCCCCGTTATACACGTGTCCCATTTCGTGCGCGAGGACGGCTCGAACTTCTTGCTCTTGGAGATTGCTCAGTAACCCGGTGGACACGGCCACCATCTAGTTGTTTTTGCTGGGTCCTGTCGCAAAGGCGTTCGGGTCGGGGGATTCGTAGATCCACACCTCAGGCATCGTAATCTGGAGCCGTTGCGCAATCTCCTGGACGGAGCCATAAATAATCTGTTCGGCATGCGACCGAGGTTGGGTGATCTGGCGGCAATCCAACATGGCCCGAGCCATTTGTTTGGAGAAGGCCAAACTGATAAATGCGCCGCCAAAGCCGAACGCGAGAGCCCAGACTAACGAACTGAGATCGACCGCTCCCCGCAGATCGACCCCGAACATGGGAAGCACGATATTGATCAGCAACGGCACGGTGAGCGAGAGCGTCACCATGATGAGTATATTGGCTGCCAGCAGCAGGAATATGCCTTTCATCCATTTCATCGAGATCCTCCTTCACAACCATGTTCTCGCCCCGTTATTCGGGCGAGTCACTAGTCGGAATGATTATACTAACCGATCGGCTGAAATGCACCCCATCGAGACAATTCAGGTAATGTTGAGAGATGATAACCTCGAAGACGCCGAGGTCAAGGTGCCTTCACCCGCATGATTCGTGACGGTTTGTCACGAAGTCGTCCAACTACGCGTCCCTCGGCAGGCACGGGACGACCTGAACCGCGGAAGGCGGGACTTCACATGCCACGATACGGACCTACTCATTCCGTCCTACGCGTCACGCGTCCCAAACGACGAGAGACACATCCACGATTGCAGCAGAAACGTTCATGAATCATGCTGGTTAAGTGCCTGAAACTCTTAGGTAACATTGACCCATTCCCTAGCTTCCTGTTAGAACTGGCCCATGTCCAACGCGTCTATGCGATTGCTCAATATGATGGTGACTGTCTGGTTGCTGACAGCGGTCGGCGTGACAATCGTTCATGGAGTGGAACCCTCTCAATCCGGTCCTCCAATGATGATCCCGATGGCGGCAGACGGGGTACAGCGAGCCACGGTCACGCTTGATAGCTACTCCTATAGCCCCAATCATTTGATTGTCGAAGCTGGAAAGCCGGTTGAACTGACGCTGACCAGTGTGACGACGATTATCCCGCACAATTTCATCATCAAGGACCCGGCTGGAAACCTATTCGTCGAGCAGGATGTGAGTGCCGGAAAAACAGTTACCATGACATTTACGCCGACTAAGTCCGGCACATTTCCCATCTACTGCGACAAACGGCTCTGGCCGTTGCCCAGCCATCGCGACAAAGGGATGGAAGGGAAGCTGGAAGTGCTCTAGGTGTGGCTACGAGTATAGAGACATCCAAGCAGGAACTGCTCCGCGACCTCCTCAAGCAAGTATCCCGTCTCTTCTACACGACATTAGTCGTGGTTCCAGCAGACGTGCGCGATCAAGTCAGCCTCGCCTATCTGTTTGCCCGAGCAGCGGACACGATTGCGGACACAGAGTTGATCGATCGTCCGCGTCGGCTGGACTTACTCGGCCAACTCAAAGCTCAGTTCATGAGCGATCAGATTGCCTGGGCCCAGGTGCGAGAAATCCAGCACGCGGTGGGACCCATCCAACAGAATGCTGCCGAGCGTATCCTGCTTGAACGACTGGAAGATTGCTTCACGCTCTTCCAAACATTTTCGTCGAACGATAGGCGTCGGGTGCAACAGCTCATGACGACGCTCACGCAGGGGATGGAGATGGATCTCGTCGTGTTCCCCGGCACGTCGGCGGGAGACCTTACGGCTCTGAAGACGCTCGACGATCTGGACCGCTACACCTATTACGTCGCAGGCTGCGTGGGTGAATTCTGGACAGATTTAATGTGTGCCCATCGGAAAGCGTTAAGCTCATGGAAGGTGCGGGAGATGTCGGAAGTCGGCGTGAGGTTTGGAAAGGGCCTCCAACTCACGAACATTGTGAAAGATATTGCGCACGACCTCCAGAAAGGCCGCTGCTACGTGCCCACCCCCATGCTGGCCGAAGCCGGCCTCACCGCGCGGGACTTGCTCGACCAGCGGAACCGTGCGCGCTTTCAACCGGTCCTGAGCAAACTCGTCCGTATGGCGGTGGAGCATCTCGACCAAGGCTGGCTCTATACCATGTCGATTCCACGCTATGAAACCCGTCTGCGACTGTCCTGCATGTGGCCGATTCTTTCCGCCGGCGAATCGCTGAAGTTGATCATGCACTCACCCGATCTCTTGAACCCAGCCGTCAAAGTAAAAATTCCGCGCAGCAAGGTCTACCAAATCATGGCCCTCACGACCGGCACCTTTGCCTGCGGCTCCGTTGGGACGTCCTACTGGGGGCGATTGAGAAAACAGATCATCTAGTTTTTGTCACGAAGGACTCGCTGTAGCTTCAAATTAGCTGGACTCAGAGAATCGCGCAGATACAGGCCATAATGTCAGCCCTCTGGCAGATGCTGAGGAAGGGCAAGGCCCTGCCACCACACTTGCGGCATGGATTTGGGTGCCTTAGTGAATAAGATTATTGGGTCAGCAATGATACGACCGTTACTTGTTGATTAATAGTGCAGCAATGGGGAAGATGTGCAACTAAGCAGGCGTGATTCCGTGCCATACGAGGACTCCCATCTTGGAAAAATCTAAAACATATCCGAATGCTTGGTTTCCAATAGATGTGCTTAGGAGTGCCAGGAATGTAATCGCTGGGTCAGGCGAAAGTGCGACCCCACAGCTGAGTTTTACTCTTCAGGTACAGGTTAATGATCAAGAAAGTTGGAGTTTTGATACAGAAGAGGAGTTTTTTCTTCCTATAGGTCAAGACCTAATTCCGCTACATATGCCTGCAGATCACCGGATGACCAACTCGCAGTCCGTGTGTACGGCAAGGAAACCGTGGTCACGTGCTCAGCCCCGACAAGGGCAAAAATAGAAGCTGTCTTTTCAGTATTTGAAGACGCTGTTGGTACGTCGAGACAGAGAGACTCCAATCCAGAACCTGGCGTGGGACTGCAGAGTTTTACTCTTCAGCGCTTATTGCCATCGCTGGATGTGGATAAAGCTCTAATCCAACGGATTGAGCAATTCATTTTATTAGAGGTTCCAGGCTTAGGGGCCATTCCTCCTGAGAAAATGAAGAACGCATACACTGTGAAAATGAAAGAAGCGTCAGGAGAAGAAGAGTTTGCCTCAATAAAGGAATATTCTGCCGATCTATTTCCTGATTCTATCTCTCAAGTAGTATTCGGAACTGGTTTTCGAACAGTTGGTACCGACAAAGTCAAAGTACGCATCTCCGTCTGTATGGATAAGGAACGGTCGTTCTCTGAGCTCACGATTAGCTGCGATGCTGAAAATGCACGGGAGATATCGCATGCTCTACTCGAAGGTATTACAAAGGAATTCAGGCCCAATATTAATATGCATTCGTGGTTTCACCCAAAACCACTTTGGGATGCTGCCTTGTTTGCGCTTGCGATTCCAGGCGTAATGGTTCTAGCGCTTTTAGTCAGCACACAATACTATGACTTAGCTTATGCTGCTGGGATACCCTATTTGCTATGTTTTATCTGGTTTACAGTGGGTAGAAAGGCGAACCCATATACTGCGTTCAATACACGAGCTCAGGCAAGATGGTCTGCCATTTGGAGGTTTCTCATTTATGGCATGGGAACATTTCTTCTATTTGGAACCATCCTGGTTTACTTTAGGCAGAAATTGTTTGGTTTCTAGCGCCTCCTCTGGTGGTGAAGGAGCCGAGGCCTATTGAGGGACCTCCCTGTTTTTTCTCACACGTCTGGCAAGAAGAGTTTCGAGGCGACTTTGCCGAAGGAGCGAAGAAGCTGAGGTAGTGAGGGGGAAAAGGAAGGCGGAAACTGACCGAATTTTGTTTTTTATGGTTTCTCAAGGGGTAGGCTGGCTGATCCCCCACTGCGCGCGTCCAACGAGGGCCTTCTCAGGCCGCGCGTTGCGCGAGCAAAGGGGACGACCAGGCTACCCCGTCTTTTTTTGCGGCTCCAGCAACTTCTCCCCCTTCTTGAACACCCCGAAAATCGCCTGCGAGGGACAGGCGTCCAGACAGAGGCGGCAGCTTTCAAGACAGCGGGAGGCATCGAACTTGTAGGGAGGAGTCGAAAGCCAGGCGCCGGTCGGGCAGATCGGCACACAGATGGCTTGATGGGTGCAGCGGTCGGGATGGCGGATGAGGTGATCGCGAATGACCATCATGGGTTTGACTCCTTCAAAGAGACCTTGGGAAAAGATGTCGAACATGTTTCTATCTGGGAGGCTGCTGCTCACTGCCACTCCTTCACGAGTTCTTTCAAGCGATCTTTCAGTTCAGGGTGCTGCTCAAGATTGTTGTGAATCGCGCCGAGAATCTTCTCGACCCTGGCCGACTTGAGCGCATCCTTGTCCTTCTTGACCAGCCGGTCGTACTCCACGTAGGCCGTCTGATGCGCAGGTTCGAGAAGCGTACGGGCCACCGCCAAGGCCTCGCCCATCTCATAGGGCTCCGGCGCCATCGGAGGGACAATAGCGAACGTGCCGTCGGCGCATACCAGCACAGCGGCTCCCTGCTTCCCCTTGAGCTGAATGACAGCGTTGACGGTTTTACCCGCCAACCCATCCCAGTTGCCGACTAACCCCGGAAACTGCTTCATGAAGGCCACCTTTTCCAGGTTGGCTTTCCACTTTTCTTCGACAGCCATGAGAATCCTTGTGGTGCGACGCTACGATGTGAGCGGAGGAACGGTCGTGGGAGCTGGGTGATCGGGCATAACGAGGCGGGTTACGACCTCGCCCTTGATAATGTGGCGCTCCATAATTTCCGTCACGTCGGCGTCGGATTTGACTTGATACCACACGCCTTCGGGATAGATCACCACGCTCGGTCCTTCGGCGCAGTGATCGAGGCACCCGGCTTTATTGGCGCGGACGACGTCTTTCAAATCCAACCGCTTCGCTTCTTGCTTAAAGCTGGCGTGAAGCGCCTCAGAACCAAGCTTGGAGCAACTCCCACGGGGATCGTCGGGGCTTCGCTGGTTGGTACAGACGAAAATGTGGCGTTTGTAACCGGACATAATCGATCGTGACTTAGACCGGAACGGTGATGGTATTGAGTCGTTCGAGTAACTGTGCAACCTCGCCGCTGGCGAGCAGAGGTGAACGGTTTTGGGCGGCATCAAGCAGGGCCACAATCTCTCGCACCCGCAACGTCGCACGCTGAAACTCATCGGGCTTCGACAGTTGAGAGGCCTGTCCCGCTGCAAGTTTGTCGATCTCGACGGTAATGTCTCGGAAGTCTCGCTGAAGATTTTTCTGCATCGAACAGCGTTCACAGTACCATTTTGGGCTTTGATCGGTCGAGGGGGACAGTCGGTCGTAGGTCCGTCCGAAAAAATCCTTCCCGAGCGATAACTTCATAAGCGCGGTGCCGGTGGTGCCACAGGCATTACAGGACGCAGCTGCAGAATTCATAGAGTCTCCCTCTGTCGATCGTGAGCTGAAGCGCGGGCGAATCTTACACCAGGCCTGCACGCACTGTCCACTTAGCAGGCTGCGGAAAAACTCGATGAACACATAAAACACCTTTGAAATATGACAGACGGAGCGACGGCCCCAAAAATCTCAGGATGCTCAAAAAGGCTGTTCAGCAAGGCCGCAGCGAGCGAAGAGGCGAGGAGGTACGGACCGCACTTCGTGTGGCCGTTCGCCCTTGTCATAGATCTTGGTGAACGGGAAAGCCCCTCCAGTGAATCCGACTCCCGAAGACTCTCGTTGAGCCTCTGAGCGACGCGAGAACGCCGCTGGCGGACTTTCTCAGCATCCTGTTAGGGGACAGCTCCTCAGTACCGCAGGCCTTCGATGGCTTACATGCCTGTGACAAGCCCGGTCTGTCTGGTTCTCTGATCTCTCTGGTTCGTCTCACACAACCGAAGAAACCAAATAGACCAAATGTACACGTCAGGCTCGCGGACTTTTTCAGCATCCTGCGATAGAATAGGTCGCGAATTGCGCAATGGAGGGGGTAGCTATGGTCATCGGGATTCCGAAAGAGATCAAGGATCATGAGTATCGTGTCAGTGTCACGCCCGATGGGGTGAAGGCATTGCGGCAGGCCGGTCACGACATCTGGATCGAACAATCGGCCGGAATCGGCAGTGGATACTCAGATGAGGATTTCCGGAGTGCCGGCGCCATCATGGCAGAATCGAAAGAGCAGCTGTTTCAGCAATCGACGCTAATTGTGAAGGTCAAGGAACCGTTGCTTTCCGAGTGCCGCTTCTTCCGTCCAGGTCAGACCCTCTTTACCTATCTGCACTTGGCTTCCCTACCGGAGCTCACGAAGGCCCTTCTTGAGACCACGATCACCGCAATTGCCTATGAGACGATCGAGGCGAAAGACGGCACATTGCCGATGCTCAAGCCGATGAGCGAAATCGCAGGGCGGATGTCGGTACAGATCGGCGCGCACTATCTGGAAAAGACGCAGGGAGGGCATGGGCTTCTGTTGGCCGGTGTGCCTGGCGTAGAGCCGGGAAAGGTCGTCATACTCGGGGCTGGGGTGGTGGGCAGCGCGGCGACCCGAATTGCTGTCGGGATGGGGGCTCAGGTGACGGTGGTCAATCTCGACCTTGAACGGCTCCGCGCCCTCGATGATTTGTATCGTGGTCGAATTGTGACGCGTGCCTCCACACAAGCTGCGATCGACGAGTCCGTGATGGCTGCAGATCTTGTCATTGGAGCCATCCTCGTCCCTGGAGCTCGGGCGCCAAAATTGGTCTCGCGTGGACTGGTGGCGCGGATGAAGCCAGGAGCTGTGGTCGTGGATGTCGCGGTGGATCAAGGCGGCTGTTTCGAGACCACGAAACCCACGACGCATTCGGACCCAGTCTATACGGTAGACGGAGTGCTCCATTATGGTGTGTCCAATATGCCGGGAATTGTTCCGCGTACGTCGACTGTCGCGTTGACGAATGCCACGCTTCCATATCTTCTGCGGCTGGCCTCGGAGGGAGTAGAGGAGGCCGTGCGAGCTGATGCTGGATTGGCGAAAGGGGTGAACCTGTCAGGCGGAAAAATTACCCATCGAGCAGTGGCCGATGCTCATGGCTTGCGTTTCGACCCTCTGATGTAAGACAATCTCAATTCCCGTTGCGATTCAGTTGATTTTGTCGGGGCGTAGCGCAGCCCGGTAGCGCATTGCGTTCGGGACGCAAGGGTCGGAGGTTCAAATCCTCTCGCCCCGACCAAAGTCAAGCTTGCTCAACCCGGAGCCTCCTCTTCTTCTGAGGCGACGGGATACCCCCCGCGGTCATTCATTCCCCCCCAACCCAAGTCTGCTCGTGTCGGTCGCCTCTCACTCCATGTTGACCGAGCAATCACCGCAAGAATGGCGTCTATCATTTCCCAGCACTCGATGTGCAGGTCGGAGCAATCTCCCCAACCGACATGTTTCAAGTTCCCGGACACCGACCTTGGAATAGCGGCCCATTCCAGCGTGCATGGAATCTCCTCCAGCATTTCTTTTTTCGGTTCAGAACCGTCGAGCGAAATGCACTCGCGCAGAATCGTAAAACGCGTGACGCCTCTCTGGAGGTGTGAGAGTATCCGTTCATTGGATAGGCATCTTCTTCATGCGCGGTCTCTCTGAGTCTATGGCCGAACCGATTGAACCGGCAGTGTTTCGAGCAAGGCTGTTGGTGAAGGGACGGGTCCAAGGAGTCGGATATCGAGCATTTGCGGCTCGTGTCGCATCGCAACGAGGGCTCTGCGGAGGCGTCAGGAATCTCGATGATGGGCGAGTCGAACTTGACGTTGAAGGCCCCAAAGGCCAGATTCTGATCCTGATCGAAGACCTCAAGACTGGGCCGGTCGCCTCGCGAGTGACGGCTGTTGAAGTGGAGTGGAGTCCTGCGACAGGGCGGTTTTCAGATTTTCACGTGTGGTATTGAGCGAACCAGGTAGGAGCGACGGAACGTATGGCGCGAAGCAGCGAGGACTTACACGATCTGGGCGAAGCGCGTCGACATGTCGTCGACCATGACGATGAGGGCACTGCCACGTCGTCGGAAGTGGATGAGTCGCCTGTCGACGAGGAAAAGCCGAGTCGCCGTTCCGAAGGATTGGATACCCTCAAGTGCTACTTGCGCGAGATCCGTCACTCGACGTTGCTGACGTTTAAACAAGAGCAGCAGCTGGGCAAGCGAGTGATGGCGGGCGACGAGCAGGCGCGCCAAGAGATGATTGAATCGAATCTCCGTCTGGTGATCAGTATCGGCAAGCGCTATATGCATCGAGGATTCCCCTTCTCTGATGTCATCGAAGAGGGTAATCTTGGGCTGATCAAGGCCGTCGAAAAATTCAACTATAAGCGCGGGTTTCGCTTCAGTACCTATGCCTCCTGGTGGATCCGGCAGTACATCGAACGCGCGATTATCAATCAGGGAAAGCTCGTGCGGTTGCCGGTGCATGTGGTGGAGCGGCTGAATCGATATCTCGCCAAGGTGGAGCGGCTCGTTCGGGAGCTCGGGCGAGAGCCGACGGCATCGGAAGTGGCCGCACGGATGAAAACGACAGAAGAAGCCGTGTTGGATATAAAGCAAGTGGTCCGAACGGTCTGCTCGTTGGACAGTCCGATCAGTGAGGGTGGAGACACGTTCTTACGTGATGTGATTGAGGACATGTCCTGTGTCTCGCCTGCCGATACGGCAGAAGGGGTGATGCGTCGTGCGGAGATGATGGAGTGGGTGCAAGAGTTGCCTCAGAAGGAGCAAGCTGTTATTATGTCCCGCTTTGGGCTTGATGGAAGTGAGGCCAAGACATTGGAAGAAATCGGACGGGAGATGGGGTTGACCCGTGAGCGTGTCCGACAGATTGAAGTGGCCGCCTTGTCACATTTACGACAGACCATTGAAGGCAGAACCATGACACGAGCTGACTTACTCTGATCGATGCCTCCCATCAACTATCACGCCCTCATTCGCGAAGTACCCGATTTCCCCAAGCCCGGTATTCTCTTCTACGATATCACCACGTTGCTCAAAGACGCCGGCGCCTTGACGTCGATTGCCGATGAATTAACCGCTTACTATCAGGGACAGCGAATCACCAAAGTCATCGGCATTGAATCGCGCGGGTTCATTTTTGGTGGAATGATGGCGGACCGGCTGCACGCCGGGTTCGTTCCAGCCAGAAAGCCCGGCAAGTTGCCTGCCGACAGTTTTGAAATCAAATACAGCCTCGAGTACGGTTCAAACTCCCTTGCCATCCATCGCGATGCGATCGGCGTCGGAGAACGAGTGCTCATCGTGGACGACTTGCTGGCCACTGGGGGCACAGCAGCCGCA
The DNA here is from genome assembly GCA_034440335.1 of Nitrospirota bacterium. Taxonomy (GTDB): domain Bacteria; phylum Nitrospirota; class Nitrospiria; order Nitrospirales; family Nitrospiraceae; genus Palsa-1315. The sequence goes on from JAWXBV010000270.1 coordinate 12,825, forward strand.
ACCGTATCTCTTGTTCAGCAGCTGGGAGGCGAGATTGTCGGACTCGATTTTCTCGTTGAACTCCAGGGGCTAAAGGGTCGAGAGAAACTGGCCGGCTACCCTATTCATTCGACCATCCTCTATCCGTAGCCTCTTCCCCGCAATCTCTTGTCAAAGACAGGAGCGCCGTGCTATGAATGCCCAAATTTTTTTCGGCGATTCGACGTTTACCCCAGGAGCAGGACCCGTCATGGCAGCAAAAACCCCCGCCAAGAAAAAATCGGCAGCCAAGGCCACCGTGCGGGCGAAGCTTGCGAAACCCGCGAGCACCCCACCGCATACCCCAGCAGTAGTTCTCGAAAAGCCTATCAGCATGGCCGTCTCTCCCCTGGCGGCAAAACCGAAAGAATCAGCGAGAGAGCGCGAAGACCGGGAGCGTCGTCGCCAGGTCCTCCAGCAGATGTTGATGCGGAAGCGCCAGGACATTATCAAAGAGATTGAGGGGAGTCTGGGCCAATCCCTCATGGAAGATAAACAGCGGCGGCTTGAGTCTGCACGCGACGTCGGCGATCAAGCCCTCATGGATCTCGATCGCGATCTGGGGATCTCCTTGATGGAAATGCGCAATCGCCGCCGGCAGGCCATCGATGAAGCCTTAACTCGGCTCACCGAGGGCACCTATGGCATCTGCGCCGAATGTGGAGTCGAGATCAGTGAGCGGAGACTGGAAGCCGTCCCGTTTGCGAAGCTCTGCGTCGAGTGTCAGTCGAAAGAAGAGCTGCTGGAAAAAATCGAACGAGAAGAAGATCGTGACTAGTGGTGTGTCCACGTGATCTGCCGGCTCCTCCCTCATAGGGTTCACCCTCCATCAATCATGAGTATCGTTCTTCTCCAATTAGACGAAGTTCACGTTCTGTGACCACCTGTGGCGCCCTGCGCCATAGGTGCGCGTGCCTGTGATGCAGCCAATGAGTCATCGCGCAGTTGTCTTGGCAAGCGGTGGACTGGATTCCACCGTCACGGCAGCCATCGCCAAGCAGGATGGGTGCGACCTCTTCTTCCTCACCATGGCCTACGGCCAGCGCCATGCCGTGGAGGTGGAGCGGGCTCGGCAGGTCGCAGCTGCCTTGGGTGTGGCAAATCATGTGGTGATGAATCTGGACCTTCGCGCCATCGGCGGGTCGGCGCTCACCGGCCCGACAGCCGTGCCCAAGGACCGATCGAGCCACGAGCGTCGCCGGCGCATTCCTGTCACCTATGTGCCGGGCCGCAATCTTATTTTTCTCTCGATTGCGGCAGCCCATGCCGAAGTCGTGGGAGCCTCGCTCATCTATTTTGGCGCGAATGTGCTCGACTATTCCGGCTATCCAGACTGCCGGCCTGATTTCATTCGCGCGTTTGAAGCGGCAGTGAAGGAAGGCACACGAGCCGGCATGGAAGGGAACCCACTCCATGTCAAAGCCCCCTTGCTGATGCTGACGAAAGCGGACATCATCCGGCAAGGGATCGAACTGCATGTGCCGTTTCATTTGACCCACAGCTGCTACGATCCGGTCGGAGATCTGGCTTGTGGGCGATGCGATAGTTGTGTGATCCGGCGTGAGGGATTTACAAAGGCTGGGGTTGTGGATCCCATCGCATATGCGATATAAGGCGTGAGACGTGAAACGTCAAACGTGAAAGGTTTCGAAGGAAGCACCCTCGGCAGTCTTACATTTCACCTTTCACGTCTAACCTTTCACGATACGTGACACGAGGGCCTAAACCAGTGGTTCTAATTCCATGAAAATCACGATCACAAAAAGATTTCAGATCGGTGTGTGGTTGCTGGGGCTAGGCCTCCTCCCAGCCTGCGATTCCTCGGAGCCGCCCAAGCCAACAGCAGTCGTAGGCGGTCCTGTACCGGCCGAATTCCAAACAGGCGAAACCACATTCAACGCGAACTGTGCGGCCTGTCATGGGAAACAAGCGGCGGGAACCGACCACGGACCTCCGTTAGTGCACAAGGTCTATGAGCCGAACCACCACGGAGATGAGGCCTTCAAACGGGCGGCGGCCAACGGCGTCAAGGCACACCATTGGGAGTTCGGCAATATGCCGAAGATCGACACCGTCACTCCGGCAGATGTCGATCAGATTGTGAAGTATGTGCGGTGGCAGCAGCGCCAGGCAGGCATTCAATGACAGGCTGCTGAAAAGGCCCGCCAGCTTCGTTCTCACTTCGCTCAGAGACTCAACGAGAGTTTCCCGGAAATCGGAAGCACTGAAGGGGCTCTTCCGTTCACCAAGACCTATTGCAAGGGCGAACGGCCCCACGAAGTGCGGTCCGTACCTCCTCGCCTCTTCGCTCGCTACGGCCTTGCCTGCGGAACGGCGTGTCCCAGGGTGGAGAGGCTGTCTTGGCAGACTTAGGGAGGGAGGGTGAAATACCGCCGGGGTTGGGCGGGTGAGAAGTCTGGCCTTTTTGAGCAGCCTGCACCTCCGATTGCCCTAGACGACGTCCGAACCATTTAATTTATTCGAATCGCTCGAGTATTTCCTAAACCGCTATTCGGCTGTCTTCAAAACCTGTAAGATTTTTTTGCTCTCAAACCCTCGACGATTCAGCGTGCCAGATTTAGTTGTCCGGTATCCTTAAGTCAGATGGCTCGTGAACAAGACAGGCCTCGCGCAGATCACACCCGTTAACGACTGGTGGTAAGACATTTCCTAAAGACTCCATTTTTCTTCGACGCGTCATCAGTGCTGACCGACTCTCCATTCAGTCTTCCTCCGCCGGGCACTATGGCAAAGTCGGCCCCCCCCCGAAAACCAGCCGCGTTTCTCGCCGTATTTCTCCAACTAAATCCCCAGCCAAGCAGGGGCGTGTGGAGTTTTTGACTACGGACGTCCAATGCTTGTCGGCATATTCCCTTCTCATCGAAGGGGCTGGCAGGGTCTCCACCGCGCACGCCGAGTTGCCAAATTCCTCTTTTCCACCATTCATAATCGGGATAGGGGGTAGCGGTTCGTCCGCTACTCCCCTCCCACACCACCCGGACATGCGGGTCCGCATCCGGCGGTTCGGAAAGTTGAGGTTATGGTG
>JAWXBV010000271.1:0-8263 GCA_034440335.1 Nitrospirota bacterium
GAGGCAGTTTCTGGAGGATTGGCGTCTGGCTCAATATGAGAAAAACCTGGTAGCATGAAACCCGCCCGATGGAAGACGAAAAACAGAGGGAAGCTCACTTCTCGAAACGCAGGCGACTTCAGTAAATACAGCTGATACAAAAGCGGCAGCAATTTCGGACCTAGTTTCAAAACGTCTTCCCGAAGATTAGCCATTGAGGCTGCCGCCTTTTGTTGGTCAGTCATCCCAGCTGCCTGTAGGATGCCTAAACCCCGAGCCGCCTTGAGCGTGCCCTCCTTGATGCGCTGGGTGAGGTCACGATATGTCGGCCCTACACCTGCTTCGTGTGCAGAATGCTCGTACTCAACCCTTCCAAGAAGACAACCATCTCCTTTGGCGAGTCGTTTCAGGTATTCATTAGAAAAGCCGATGGACACTCCAGTCGCGTCGGCAGCATACCCCCGCCATTGACTGAGGAGGTCATCCTCTTCAGAGAGACAGAATCCCATGCCATCAAAAGTTTCCTCCAAAAATCCAACGATCCGCAGGAGGAAGCGATAGCTCTTAGACTCAAGTGAGTCTCTCTCGGCCAAACGGGCAATCGCTCGGGCGACCAGCTTTCCCTCCATCGTGTCGTTCGATAGCGACAGGGACGAAAGCCATAGCTCGTGCGATTGAATAATCGCGTGGAATGATGCTGTGGAGCAGTAGTGGTAAAGGGTACTCACAGAGACGCCCAGTCTAAGCGGGTTGCTAACTAAGTACAACCAGGGGTGTTCCTTCAGGGTCTCCCCCTCTATAATGAGATCGACGAGGAACGGGCAAGTTCGCTACTTGCTCGGCCCGGTCCTGGCCGGGTCCTCGTCTTCATTCATCCAGGCCGTCCCCAGGAGGACACGTGCACCAAAGAACGACTTCCTTTCCCCTCTTCGACCCTCGGCACTACGGATGTAGCGGCTGGAAATATCGAGGCCTCAGCGTCTGCACCAACACGGTTAAGGCATCGCGCGCGATTGTGGAGTCGGTCCTGTTGTCTGCCATTCAGCGTGATCTCTTCACCAAGGAGGGCCTGGCCTTGTTCACGCAGGAAGCCACGCGGCTCTTGACCGAGCATCGACGCACACAGAAGCCCGACCTCCTGCACGCCAAGACACGCCTCCAGGACGTGGAGCGAGAGATTGAGAACATCATGGTCGCGATTAAGGCGGGCATTCTCACCTCCAGCACGAAGGCGGCACTGGAGCGCACCGAAGCCGAACGCGCCACGCTGCTCCAGACGGTCCAAGGCCAGCACAAGCATCTCGCGAAGGTGGCGGACTTTCTCCCGAACGCCATCGGTCGCTTCAAGACGCTGATCGACGACCTGACGAACGTGACGCAACTCCAAGTCGATCGGGCACGCGGCCTGCTGCGAGTGCTGTTAGGGAACGCGATCGTGCTCCATCCGATGGCGGACGGGGCAGCACGCTACCTGACAGCGGAGGTGACGGGGGATTATGCGGGACTCCTGCGGCTGGCGACGGGTCAAAATAAAGGTGGTGGAGGGCAGGGGAATTGAACCCCCGACCCCTACGTTGCGAACGTAGTGCTCTCCCAACTGAGCTAGCCCCCCACTCGACCGGCCTTCATTCAGCGAGGCGAATGCCACACCGATCATCGCATTATACACAAGCGTTTCCTGTGTCTCTACACGAAACGGGGTGAGAGTCGGGTCGAGGCTGAGAACGGATGATTCCATTCGCGTAGCTGTGATCTCTACCGCCTCCGCGCCGCGCTATGACGGGCTGATTACCGCCTCACCCATTGGCTTTGCCGCTTCGATGAACACGTGCCGCCCCTCAACCTTCAATCGTCCTTCGGCAAAGAGCTGAACGGCTCGCGGGTAGATCTTGTGCTCTTGCTCAAGAATTCGAGCGGCCAGTGTTTCGGGGTTGTCTTCATCGAGAATCGGAACCGCCGCTTGAAGAATGATCGGCCCTTCATCCACGCCTTCGGTCACAAAGTGCACCGTACATCCGGCAAGTTTGCAGCCCCACTCGATCGCTTTCTTCTGCACCTCCAACCCTGGAAACGAAGGCAATAGGGACGGATGAATATTCATCATGCGATTGGCAAAGGCTTCCACCAGGATACTGGTCACGATCTTCATGTACCCAGCCAGTAGTACCAACTCCACATCATGTCGTCTGAGCACATCCAGGAGCTCGCGATCGTAGGCCTCACGACTATCGGGTCTACCAGCATAGGGTTTGGGATCGACGAAGAGGCCGGAGAGTCTGTGTCGGCGGGCTCGCTCTAACGCCGGGGCGTCCTTCTTATTGCTGATGACGGCGACAATCTTCGCCTGAACCCTTCCTGCTTCGATCGCGTCGATGACCGCTTGAAGATTTGATCCCCGCCCGGATGCCAAGACGGCGACGCGTAGCGCTTCCGATCGTTTAATCGACATACTCCACCAATGGTCCTGTGCCGGTCGAAGGCACGATGGTCCCGATCAGGCAAGCGGGGTCGCCCAACTCCGTGGCGCGTGCGATAACAGATTGGGCGGCTGATGCCGGCACCACGAGAATCAACCCGATCCCCATATTAAAGACGCGGTACATCTCCTCACGCTCGACCTGTCCAAGCCGGGCAATCGCGTGGAAAATAGGCGGCACGGGCCAGGCACTTCGCCGCACCTGTGCCCGCACACTAGAGGGAAACACGCGCGGGAGGTTTTCGGTTATGCCGCCACCAGTGATATGGGCGATGCCGTTGATCGGATATTCCTGGATCAAGGTGAGAATCTGTTTGGCATAAATTCTGGTCGGCGTCAGCAATACATCGCCAAGCGGCTGATCGAGTTCAGGCACACGACTGGTCATGCTGAGTTTGGCCTGATCCAGCAAGACACGACGTGCCAGCGAATAGCCGTTGCTATGCAGGCCGGTCGAAGCCAATCCAATCAGGGCATCGCCAGGCACGATACTGCGGCCATCGATGATCTTCGATCGATCCACCACGCCGACGGCGAACCCCGCCAGGTCATACTCGCCCTCCGCATAGAAGGACGGCATCTCGGCGGTTTCCCCACCGATTAAGGCGCAGCCGGCCTGACGACAGCCCTCGGCAATCCCCTTGAGCACGGACTCCGCCTTGGGGAGGGCCAGCTTTCCCGTCGCGAAATAATCCAAGAAGAACAGCGGTTCGGCCCCGCTGACCACGATGTCATTGACACACATGGCCACCAGGTCAATCCCGACGGTATCGTGGCGATCCGTCAGAAAGGCGATCTTCAATTTCGTTCCTACTCCATCGGTGCCGGAGACAAGGACCGGTTCGGCATAGCGATGGGCCTGCAGCTTAAACAGTCCGCCGAACCCGCCAAGGTCCGTGAGAACTTCCGGGCGGAAGGTGGATCGTACCAATGGTGAGATCCGGTCGACGAACTCGTCGCCCGCATCGATATCGACTCCGGCATCTCGATAGGTTGTCATAGGGGAGGCATCTTAGCGGAGGGCTGTTGCAGTGGTCAACGTACAAGCACCAGAACTATTCGAGCAATGGCCTCAACTCTTCACTCACACTCCATAGTGCGAAGCGGCTGGGGTGCGCTCCACTGCGCGAATCTTTCCAATTCCCCATTTCATTTTCAAGGGTGGCCTGGTCGGTCCTCGATTGCGCGCGTCGAACGAGCACATTCTTATCGTGCGCGTTCCGCGAGCAGGAGGACGACCAGGTTACCCTCCACTACGCTTCCGGCCGCATCTCCACTTCTAACAGCTTAATCTTTCGATGGAGGTGACTTCGTTCGATTTTCAAATCTTCAGCCGTGCGGGAGATGTTCCAGCGATGCTCACGCAACTTTCGCGCGATGTAGTCCTTTTCAAACGCATTGCGGGCGTCCCTGAGCGAGTCATACGACTGCGTGAAGAGTGGAGAGACCGCGGGAGTGGGAGTGGCAGCCTGGGACGACGGCCCAACCGGACGCGCCTGCAGGGAGAGACTCGCTTGCACCCCCTCGATGACGGATCCCGGCACCATGATCATCAATCGTTCGATCAGGTTCCGTAATTCTCGAATATTCCCCGGCCAGTCATATTGTTGAAACACCGCCATCGCCTCCGGTGAGATCTCTTTCATCCGCAGCCCCTGCTCTTCCGTATGGGCCTTCATGAAGTGGCGAATGAGCAGCGGGATGTCTTCCCAGCGCTCCCTGAGTGGCGGCACGACGATTGGTACCACGTTGAGCCGGTAGAAGAGGTCCTCGCGAAACGTGCCTCGCTCAATTTCCTTGAGCAAATCCTTATTGGACGCGGCTAAGACTCGGACATCGACTTTCAGCAGCTTGGTCCCACCCACACGAGTAAATTGCTGTTCCTGAAGTGCCCGGAGTACCTTCGCCTGGGTACTCAGACTCATGTCGGCGATTTCGTCCAAAAACAGCGTACCCCCGTCCGCCTGCTCGAATTGCCCGCGCTTCATCGAGGTCGCTCCGGTGAAGGAGCCCTTTTCGTGTCCGAACAGTTCGCTCTCGATCAAGGTCTCAGGAATGGCCGCACAATTCACCGCCACAAACGGCCGACCGGCCCTGGCGCTGTACAGGTGGATCGCCCGCGCGACCAGTTCCTTCCCGGTTCCGTTTTCTCCCCCGATCAACACGCGGCTATTGGTCGGTCCAGCCGTCTCGATCAGTTGCCGCAACTGGTGCATCGCAGGCGACTGTCCCACCAACTCGAACTTCCGCTGGACTGTGGTCCGGAGTGTTCGGTTCTCTTGTTCCAACCGGTGCTGGTCTAAGGCATGTTTGACACGCAGTGTGACATTCTCGAGGGACAAGGGCTTTTCAATATAGTCATAGGCCCCCAGCTTGATCGCCTTGACGGCTGTTTCGATCGAGCCGTGTCCCGACATCATCATGATTTGTGCGGTCGGCACCAGCTCACGCACCCGACGCAAGGTGTCCATGCCGTCCATTTCCGGCATCCAGATATCGAGGAGCATGAGATCTGGAGGATCCGTGGAATAGACGCGCAAGGCCTCCAGGCCGTTTTTGGCCACCGCGACTTCATATCCTTCATCCCGTAGAATGCTGCTCAAGGATGTGAGAATTGACTCTTCGTCATCTACCACTAAGATCGATGCAGACATGAATCCCCCGTGATGAGTGATCGGTGATAAGTGATCGGTGAGGCGGTGAGAGTCTTGCCGCTCATCACCCGTCACCCATCACTCGTCACTTCTTCAACTAGACCGGCAATTCGAACGTGAATACGGCTCCTTTGGGCTGATTCTGGCCGGCCTGAATCTGGCCCTCGTGATCGGTAATGATGCGCCGTACAATCGCCAATCCCAGCCCCGTTCCTGTTTTCTTGCGTGTAAAGTATGGCACAAACAGCTTTTCCTGGTCTTCCAGTGCGATGCCCACGCCTTCATCCGCGACGCTCACGACGGCCCGCCGCCGTTTTGTATCATACTTGGTCGACAGCCACACCCGCCCCTTTTGCTGCATTGCCTGAATCGCGTTGTCCAGCAGATTGACCATCACCCGTTTGAGCTGCTCTCGGTCGAAATTGAGCGAGGGGAGGTCTTCGTCCAACTCCACGATGAGTTCCACATCCTTGTGGGCCCCTCGATAGAGCGTCGTGACTTCGTTGATCACATCATGGAGCGACTGATGCGCCATCTGCGGAGTCGGCAGCCGGGCGAACTTAGAAAATTCGTCGACCATATGCTTGAGACTCGTCACTTCGTTGATGATCACGGTGGTCGCTTCATCAAAGACCGTCTCAAAATCCGGCGACTTTTCGAGAAATTTTTTCCGCATCCGTTGGGCAGACAATTGGATGGGCGTCAACGGGTTCTTAATTTCATGGGCCACCCGCCGCGCCACTTCTTGCCAGGCCGCCACTTTTTGCGCCTTGATCAACTCCGAGAGATCTTCGAACACCAACACGATGCCGAGGTCCTTATTCGCGTCGTCCTTCATGCGCGACCCGTGAAGCCCGACGGTCAAGAATCTGCCGTCGATCTCCATCGGTCCCTCAAGCGCCAGTGTATCGCGGTCATCGGCCAACATCCGATCGTAGACCGTCTGGAAGAGATCGAGTCGAAACTCTTTGAACACCTCATTGGCCGGTCTGCCATGAAATCGATCCGCCGCAAGCCCAAGGATCCGTTCACCGGACGGATTGAAGTTTGTGATCGTCCCGTTCTTATCGATGGAGAGCAAGCCTGCAGCGATCGTGTCGACCACCGTCTCGATGTAGGCACGGCGGCGATCGAGTTCAAGATTACTGTGGCGCAATGAGGTGTTGGCTGATTCTATCTCGTATTTACTCCCTTGCAGATCCGACGTCATACGGTTGAACGAATCGATCAAGGTTCCGATTTCATCGGTCGCCTTGGCATCGATCCGGACGGAGAGATCCCCTTGGGCAATAGCTTCCGTTGCTTCAGCCAACCGTTGAATCGGTACCGTGATGCTCCGCGCGACATAAAAGCCAAACCAGCTCGCACCAAACAAAATGAGCACCGTGATGACGGCGACGAAGAGATAGGCCCCGGCCTTAATGGGATTCTTCATGGCCTTGGTCTGCCGATACTCGTCGTACTGACGGCCGATCCCTTCCATTTTCGCCAGTAACGATTCTGGCACGTAGGCCTCCACTACCACCACGCCGCCGATCTCGCTGCCACGCCCGCCGGCCACGATGGGGGCGGCGGCTCGCACCAAGCGCCCGGTTTGGGCCTCCTGCACCACATTCACTTCCTGCTTCCCGTTGATCACTTGGAGGACCAGCTGGCCGATCGGCAGATCGAGCGCCGATGACGGGACGTCGAGATCCAGCGCCTTGGTGAGCGTTTCCATTTTAGCCGAAAACACTTCAATCCCTGCCACGCCGAATTCCGCTCGCTTGCGCACCATGGCCGCGATCAACAGATCACGGTGTTCTGTCAGCAGCATATCCTCTCGAAAGATTTCGTGGCTGATGGCTCGGGCACTGTTCACGGCCAGGGTAATGTGGCCGGCATGTTGCATCTTTGCCACGTCATACGAGTCCCGCATGACCCGCTCAATCTCATCGCTGAACCACACATCCACAGCCTTATTCACGAGCCCACTTGCGACGAGCGCAAGGAGCACCGTTGGAATGAGCGAAAACCCGATGAAGGCTGCCACCAACTTTGTCCGGAATCCCGACCCAAACAGTCGGTGCCGCCGCTCGAAATAGGCCTTAATGAGGTTGCGGGAGAGCAGCAACAATAAAACGACAAACCCGATCAGATCGAGATTGATCAGCAGGAGCACGAACGCATAGCTGGTCGTCGGCAGAAAGGAATCGGTATCCTCGCCACCGGGAACCACGACCTGAGAATAGTAAAAGGTCAGCGCCAGACAGGGGAGCAGCAGAATAAGGACGATCCAGACCGGCCGCAAATGCCGCTTCCTGCGTTCCGGTTCTGGGGTGGCCCCGGATAGCCGTGAAGACCGTCCGGCCCCAGGAAGCGGCGGTGCGATTCCGGTCATGGAACCGCGGTCCGTCTTTGTCCCGGGAGGGGAGCCTGAGTCCTTCTTGATCTCATTCACATCCGGCATTCCCGATGGTCGGCGTTACGACATGACATATGGAAGACAGTATAGGCACGCGCATCGAATCAGGGGAGCCGCTCACCACGTCGCATCAACCATGGTAGCTGAAAGACAGGTCTGGGGTCGACAGGCGGCAGGGGTACGACTACTTAGCAGCCACACTCACGTATTTCATCCGAAGGGCATAGAGCATATCCCGCAGCACCGCCTGTTCGTCCGTCGTGAGATTGCCCGTGGTCTTCTCGTCCAAGACCGAGAGTAAGTCGATAATGTCTTTGGCTTGCGGTAGATTCGGCGGCATCGGAGGCTGCTGAGGATCCAGCTGTTCCCCCATCAACATCATCGAGGAGCTGCCCAGTGAAATAACGAAGGAGGAAAAGGTGACGGGAATTCCAGAACCCTGGTGCGGATCGGAGGGTGCCGCCCCCTGGTGGGGCTGTGCCTCGGGTGCGGCAGGCGCAACGGCGGATGGACGGTCGGGTCCACTCCCGCCCCGCCGATCTCGAACGACAAATCCTTCTTCCTGTTCTGTGGCCACAGGCCTTTCCCCCGCGCTAGATGCAGCGGCGGTACCCTACCATAGGCTCTAAAGCGGCGCAAGCCGCATTGACAGACCCTAATCCGGACGTAAGCCATTCATTGAGTCTGCCGAGCCAGCCAGACTCTGTGCTGGCTGCGGCGGAGGATGCCCGCCACTTTTTTTAGGCACGC
>JAWXBV010000272.1:0-3891 GCA_034440335.1 Nitrospirota bacterium
AAAGCTCACGTACTTTCTATGCGGAGTGCTCGGCGGCCCTCGACTGTTTATTGAGCACTACGGCGGGATCAACCTCCCTGATTTTCATAGCCAATTCCCCATTGGGTATGACGAGCGAAACGCATGGATGCTCTGCATGCAACAGGCCATTGCGGCTCAGCCCTATGAGGCCTCATTTAAAGAGTATTTAGTGGCTCGATTGAGCATTCCAGCGGAAAGAATTAGGCTGTTCAATACAACAGAAAGCTAACACTTGCCTGGAGAGAGATTTTCCGCTACGCCCTTTGGGAGAAACAAAGGGGTCGACCAGCTCGAAGGCTCCAGTAAAGGGACAACACAATCCGCCTCGCACACCGCAGTGATTCTGGCACGGTGTACGCCCGGTGCGGTTTGGGCGCTTCACCGCGTGTAGGTTCTGACACGCATCCCCGTTCTCGTTCACCTGTTGTCGACTCCATCACCTGGGTCGCCCCCGTCACCCATCAGCATCAAGGCGGGACAGAGAAGCCGGCTGGCCTCTCTGCCGCCCCTGGCACATGCTGTGCCCCAGAGAACTGTCGGTATCAGGCCACGTCCATGATGGAGAAGCACAGGACACATGGTGCCTTTCGGCTCCACTCTTTCGATGGCTCGCAACCGAGGCGGCTCAGTCCCGTCACTGACGGAAGGTTCCGTCGGCCTGTTGTGTCTACACCGAGTGTTCCCGCAGCCTGCTGGATGAATAACTACGTGTTAGTGATCAATATTGATCAGACCGGACATCCCGAGATGAGACATGATCGGCACATATTATGACCTATAGCGACAAGAATGTTCTGAAGGTTGATTCCTTCCGTGTCTCATAACAAGAACGTCTTGAATCCTTGATCCAGGTTGTCTGATGCGCCACCAACCGTTTCTGCGAAATAGGGTGTGAACCGTTCTCTTCCCGATACTGGCGGCCCTGGCTTTGAATGCCTGCGGCGACGTCAATAATGTGGAATCTACTCCTAGCCCAACACCCCCGGCAACACCAGTACCGCTGACGATCCTCACCTCTTCCCCCCTTCCTGCTGGATCAACCTCAGGAGCTTATGACGTCACGCTCGCGGCTATTGGGGGAACACCACCCTATACGTGGAGTTTAGCTTCTGGATCGCCGGCGTTACCAAATGGACTCGTGTTGGCCCCATCCACCGGGAACATTTCAGGGACCCCAACCGCCGCTGGAACCAGACTCACCGAGTTCAAGTTGGCGGATGCGACGGGACAGTCGGTCCAAAAAGTCCTCTCGATTACCATAAATGTCTCGCCGACCCCGTTGGCCATTCTGACGAACTCACTCCCTGCCGGGACCATTCATAGACCCTATGCATCGGCGCTGGCCGGTACCGGTGGCACTACGCCCTATACATGGAGACTCAAGGCCGGCACACCACCCCTGCCAAGCGGCCTCTCGCTCAGTCCGAATGGCGTCCTCAGCGGGACACCGACTGTGACCAGTGCTGCCACCCACATATTTACACTGACCGATGCGACACCGCGAACTGTCGAAAAAGCGCTGCAATTGTCCATTAGGGCTAACCCTCTGTCGATCACGACCACCTCGCTCCCGCAAGGGACGGCAAACCAAAGCTACAGCGAAACGCTGGAGGCTACCGGCGGCACAGGCGCCTATACCTGGCGACTCGCGGGCAACTCGCCGGCCCTGCCGACTGGATTAACACTGAATCCGTCGACAGGAGAGATCGGCGGAACCCCGACCGGCCCCAGCAATAACAACTATACGTTCACCGTCACGGATCAAACCCCACCCACACCGCAAGCCGCGACCAAGACCTTGCGGTTGATTATAGGAAACGCTCCGCCCGACCTGATCATTACGACTGCTTCCCCGTTACCGTCAGGAACGGTGACGCAACCTTATAATCTGACGTTGACCTCTACAGGAGGGACCGGGGGGAAAACGTGGGATATGAGCAGCGGCTCATTGCCGGCAGGCCTCAATCTCAGTCCATCTGGCGTGATCAGCGGAACACCGGCAACCGCCGGGACGTCTTCGCCGACCTTCCGCGTGAGGGACTCTGGAGTTCCCCAAGACACCGCAACAAAACCCCTGTCAATCACGATCGGTTTGCCCGCACCGCCGACGATTACAACGACATCCCTCCCTGCAGGATCATTCAATGTGGCTTACAACCAGACCGTGTCGGTCACGGGAGGCATCGGGACTCTTGTCTGGGGTGTGACCAGCGGCGCGTTACCACCGGGGTTCGACCTCAATCCCTCAACCGGAAATATTTCCGGCACGCCGACCAGCACTGGTTCGTTCACCTTTACGCTGCGGGTCACCGATCAAATTCCGCAATTCGACCAGCAGAACTTCACGCTCAGAATCAACTCCCCGACCCCACCGGATATCAATGCGTTCATACTCCCAACCGGAACGGTGAACCAGCCTTATCCCAACACTCAACTAACCGCCAGCGGCGGTACATTGCCCTATACGTGGACGGTCACTCCTGCGCTAGCGGGGGGGACCTTGACCCTGGACCCATCAACGGGGGTCATCAGCGGCACCCCAACATCTGGTCAGGTAACGACCCATACCTTCAGAGTCAGCGATTCTACCCAGCCGACCAATCTATTTGATGAGCTGACTCGAACCCTGACCATTAATGCCGCGGTGACGCCCGTCACCATCACCACCTCTTCGCTGTCGACCGGCAGCGTGGGCCAGGCTTACTCCGGGCAACTCGCCGCATCTGGTGGTACGTCTCCTTACAACTTCAGTGTGAACAGCGGCTCGTCTCTGCCGGCAGGTCTGTCGTTAAGTGCCACTGGAGCGATTACGGGCACGCCGCAAAATTCCGGCGCCACGTCCACGACATTCAGAGTGCAGGATTCCACCGTTCCTAATCAACAGTCTGCCACCAGGACACTCGCGATTACGATTAATGCCGCTCCGCCTCCTCTTTTGATTAGGACACCTTCGCCGTTGCCGGACGGGACGGAGAACCAAGCCTACAGCAGGAGCTTGTCGGCGACAGGTGGCACTCCCCCCTTGACCTGGAGCCTCGCCGGTAATTCACCGGCCCTTCCTGATGGGCTCAGATTGAGTTCGGGTGGTGTCCTGAGCGGCACACCGAGGACGCCGGGAACAGTGTCCCCGATCTTCAGAGTGGAGGATTCAGCGTCATCGCCGCAATCGAATCAAAAAATACTGTCGATCACCATCAACGCAGCTTCGGCGCCCTTGACGATCACGACGAGATCGCTTCCTGACGGCAGAAGGAATCGGCCCTACGACGAAACGCTCGAAGCCTCAGGAGGCGTCCCCCCCTATACCTGGTCGGTGACCCCTCCATTGCCAGACGGGCTCGAGCTGGCTCGCGCGACAGGGATGATTACTGGAACGCCAACGAGACAGAGTAATACGAGACACGATTTTACCGTTCGAGATTCAACGAATCAGACACACACAAGGGAGCTCAGGCTTCGGATCAGAAACTCTTCAGATGACGATGATGACTAGACCCCGTGATTCATGAATGTTTCTGATGAGAGCGTCCGTCTCCGCTGCTACAACAAGCCTACAGCCGGCAGGCCTGCGCCTCGGACCCTTCCCTCTACGGCAAGAGCACGCACCAGCTTTTAATGACCCCTCACGACGGGCGCGCGACTCGGCTCAGCGATTTCTCGACAAACCGTCATGAATAAGGCGGCCTAGCAGGCTGCGGAAAAACTCGGTTGATGCCAAAATGTGGCTGAAATTTTCCGTACAGTGCTGACGCCAGAATAACTTCAGGATGATCAAAAAGGCTGTCCAGCAAGGCCGCAGCGAGCGAAGAGGCGAGGCGTACGCTTCGGTACGTTGAGCCTCTGAGCGATGCGAGAACGCCGCTGGCGGAC
>JAWXBV010000273.1:0-16449 GCA_034440335.1 Nitrospirota bacterium
AAAGTGTGCGCGTATAACTTTCTCGAAAGTGCCATTTCTGCGGGAAACCAAGCGATTATTGAGCACAGACTACGCACTATTTGATGGTCGGCTCAGTAAACCCGAATTATTCATGACGGTTCGTCGCGAAATCGCTGAGCCGCGTTGCGAGAGCGGCGCGCGGAGCCTTGAGGACCTGAAGCGTACTCGTGCAGTATGTTGAAGGTCCGAGGGGCGAGCCCGCCGACCGAAGGCTTGTCGTAGCAGCGGATCGGCGATTGCAGCAGAAGTGTTCATGAATAATGCGGGTTAAGCATCCTGACGCGAATGTCGCCTCTGCGTGATTCCGTGAGATTCCAACGGTGTTGCTAGACCGAGTTTTCCCGCAGCCTGCCGGAGTCTATCGGCCCTACTGGAACAGACCATCGAGGCAGCAGGAGTTCAGAATGCATCACTCGTTTCTTGGCTAAAGATGAAGGGGGACGCTATGGAACAGGTCTGTTCGATCGAGTCGGGCATTCACCAACAACTCGGTCGGGTCGGCGCCTGCTCGCTGGATGAACTCACTGACCTCTTGCAGGGCTATTCCTGGGCTCAAGTCTTTTCCGCTGTGGATCGGATGACGCGGGAGGGCGCCGTGACCCTCAAACATCCAGGTCCGTTCCACTACCTCCTCTCGCTCGCACCGCCTCGATCGGCCGAGATACAGCAGGTGGCACCGGCCTAAGTCCGCATCGAGCACATCACCGACACAGGTTCATTTCTCAGTGAGACATTCGCGCTGTTCATTGCGTCATCCCATCCCACCCTATCGGGTTTTTTCGTGGGCGACGTCGTCACATGAAGAAGGAGTCATTGCAGTGAGTCAGGAACCTGAGGCGATCTGTGCCGGCATCGTGGTGCTGTCCTCTACTTTGCAAGTCTTGCACATGAACCGGCGAGCGCTGGTGTTGCTCAACCAGTTGCAACATACCGGACAGAGCGCCGGAGTGGAGCGGGCTCTGACTGCGCCTCTGCGCCAGCATTGCCATGACATTATTGAGACATTGCAGGCACGCCTGGGATCCAACAACTGGGAACGGTTTCAACAAAACCGCATGATCGGCGGCTCTACCAATACGATCTTACTCAAAGGGGTCGGCCTCCCTGACCAGAGGGGCCTGTCCTATTCTAGAATTGTGCTGCTGCTCTCTCCGCACAATCAAACGTCGATGCCGGAAATCAGCAGAAGGGATTCCCTGGATGAGATCTCCGAGAGCGGCACCTTCGGTGCAGACCCGCCGCGGACAATCGGCATGTAGCAGGATGCTGAAAAATCCGTCGGCGCCGGAGCCTTCCAGGAAAACTCTGCCAGTTTCTACGGAATGAAGCGATGAAGCATTCGGGCTCTCCGCCAGATTCCTCCGCAACCTCCCGCCTGAAGATTTGATGCTAGTAGATTGTTCGACCGAAACTAGGGAATTCGCCAGTTCCTCAAACGGCTGCGCGTTCTTATAATTATTTACTATGTATATGTATGCCCCATTGGTGGCCTCAGCACTTCGCCGCCTAATTATTCCTTGCCTGGCAGACGAATGAAGGAGATGGCCTAATGTCCATTGAAAAACTGTTCGCTCAGACTCCTCCTGAATCGCTTTCCGGTCCGAGGGGGAAGGGAGAGACGCGCATCGCACCGACGCTCCTCCCTGCCTGTTGCGTCTGCGGGCTCATTCGAGACGAGACGAGACTTTCCCCTGATCGTGAACACTGGGTCACGCAGCGGGCGTACCGCGAGACCCATGGGGTGAGTCCGATCGAGCTTGCGCTCACACACACCTACTGTCCGACATGTTTCGAAAAGGCCCAGGATAGGGTGCGGCAGTTCTTCCGGAAGGTCGGAACGCCGCCATGACCCCTGCTCCCCGTCTCGATCGCATCGTCCCATCGGGGAGAAGGAAACAGGCATCACGTGTAACAATCAGGGAGGTTATGCAGCATGAGTCCTCACAGCAGTTCGGATGAACTCTGGTCGATCGTCTTGGCAGGCGGTGAAGGCACAAGGCTCAGCGCACTGGTGCATCGCTGGCTGGGCCGGCCCACACCGAAGCAGTACTGTTCATTCGTCGGCACGCGTTCCATGTTCCAACACACACTGGATCGAGCTGCCAGACTGACGCCGCCGGCCCGCATGGTCACGGTGGTCGCGCGCCACCATCGCCGCGACGCGCTGGCTCAACTGGATGGCAGAAACGGCAGCACGATTCTCTTTCAGCCGGCCAACCGAGATACGGCTGCCGGTGTGTTCCTGCCCCTGACCTATATCCGCGCCAGGGCTCCGCAGGCCACCGTAGTGCTCTACCCTTCAGATCATTTCGTCTACCCAGAAGACCGGTTCCTCGAAGTCGTCAGACGTGCGGTCAGGATCGCGGTGTCGCAACCAGATCGTGTGGTGATGCTGGGCGTCCCCCCTGATCGTCTGGAACTGGACTATGGGTGGATCCAGCCTGGCCAGTCCATCGCCAATATGCCTGGTGAGCCGGTGCAGGCGGTTGACTCGTTCCTTGAAAAGCCCAGCGCAGCTCAGGCCGATGCAGCCATACGGACAGGAGCACTCTGGAACACGCTGGTATTCGCAGCCAACGTGGAGCGGCTCTGGACGCTGGGTTGGCAATGCCTGCCGGACATGATGCCATACTTTGAGCAGCTGAGTCAGGCCATCGGAAGGCCCGATGAGGGACGCGCCCTCGATGCTATTTATCGGGACATGCCGACGAAGAATTTCTCATCCGATCTGCTCCAGTGCGTCCCGGAACAACTGGCGGTTGTCGAACTGACCGGCGTGCTCTGGAGCGACTGGGGCAAGCCGGAGCGTATTACCGAAACCCTTCGGCGGATCGACCGACGACCGGCCTTCCCTTTGACTTGCCTCGATCGTCCGTTCCTCCCCTCCCGATGACTGCCCGAAGAGTGGGCTACCCATGACGGTCTAATCCAAGGAAAAACCAGATATGAAGTCGGCCAATATTCGTGCAACACAATCAGTCCGAAACGCACCAACACTCCGGCAGAACTCCACAGAGCCGCTGGCCCAGAAACCTCACACACCGCCGCTGTTGCCCTGCGAGGACCTGCGCGTTCCGATCGCCAAGCGGGCCTACGCTCTCTACGGTGAGCGGGGTTACCACCATGGGTCTGCGCTCGACGATTGGCTCGAGGCAGAGCGGGAGATTCTCAGTCAGTTCCCGCCGGTCTGATGGAGTCATCCAATATCCTGATGGCTTCCATCAGACTCACGGCAGAGTGAGCCTGAGCCCTATTCATCCAACAGGTTGATGATCCCATGGCAGACGCGACGAAGGAGAAAGAACGCAACGCCTTGCCCACTCAGAAGCCCACCGAGATCATGCCACGCGCCTACGGGATGGAGCGGTAGTTCGACCGGATGGTCGAGGAGTGTTGGAGGCGACCCTTCCCGATCCTCCTGCGGCGGAGCGGACGGGTATTCTCGTTATGAACGGTCCTTTGGTTCATTCACAATGGCGGTGGCTCTGCCCTGTGACATGAAGGCCGATCAGGTGAAGGCCTCCTTTACGAACGGGGTCCTGGAGGTCCACATGCCCAAAACCGAAGAGGCCAAGAAGAAAGCCGTCACCGTCACGATCGATTAGGGTCGAGACCGTCGATAGAAGGTTGTTGCAAGCTCTTGCCGCCGGCCGGGCGAGCAACGATGAGGGTCTCATTCCTCATCCCCTTCAAACCTATGCGAAGGTTCGTCGTGTATTCGGCTCGTTGGTGCGCGCCAGTTATCGAGTCGAGGTGATCGGCGCCGAGCGCCTGCCCGCGACCGGGCCTGTGGTGGTCGCACCGAATCATGACTCGGTGCTCGACCCGATCATCCTCGGGGCGGCAGTCCAGCGGGAACTGCGTTTTGTCGCGAAGGCGGAACTCTGGCGTTCCCGGCTGCTCGCGTGGATGCTCGACGGGCTTGGCGCGATCCCGATTGAGCGTGGCCGTAGTGACTACCTCGCTGCGGCGCTGGTGCTGCAGGCGCTCGCGGCAGGAGAGGCGGTTGTGATCTTCCCGCAGGGCGCCGTCCGCAGCGACCGTGCGTGGAAGCGGGGTGCCGCGCACGCAGCGCTCATGACCGGCGCGCCGCTAGTGCCGGTCAGACTCATCGGCACAGCACGGGACCTCTCGAGGGGCAGAATCGGCTTCCCGCAGTTGCGTGTCATCATCGGAGAGCCGATCGACGTCGCGAGAGCCGCGGAAGAACCGATCGCGGCGACGGAGCTGACCGAGCGGTTACGCCTTGCCGTCGCAGCGCTGGCCTAGCCCGCATTATTCATGACGGTTCGTCGCGAAATCGCTGAGCCGCGTCGCGAGACCGGCGCGCGGAGCCGTGAGGCCCCGAGGCGTACTCGTGCAGTACGTCGAGGGTCCGAGGGGCGAGCCCGCCGGCCGAAGGCTTGTCATAGCAGCGGATCGACGATTACAGCAGAAGCGTTCATGAATCATGCGGGCTGGCCCGACGCTCATCGATATTAAGCGATTTCGATGAGGGTGGGCTCCATACTTTCACGTAGGAAATCCAGAATCCGATTCTCGGCCCAGTAGGGATCTTCACCGTTGCGCGTCCATTGAAAGAACCCGCAATGGCCTCCGTGGCGAGGCGCAATCACCCGGATCATCCGATGGCGCAGAATCAGCGGCACCGTAAACATGGAGTAGGGAATAAAGGGATCGTCTTGTGCCGTGAGGATGAGGGTGGGGACGGCGATGGTATCGAGCACACGGCATGCGCCTGAGCGATCGTAGTAGTCGGCGCCACTGGCGTAGCCTCCGTCCGAGGCTGTGTAGCGGTCGTCGAATTCGCTGAGGCTGGGAATGCGGTCAAGTCCTGTGAGATCCCACTTGCCGGGAAAGAGCACCGCTTTCCGTCGTATACGCCTTTTGATCTGGGTCAAGAAATGAAGGTGATAGACCCAGTTGCGAGGTGCTTCCAAGGCTTTGGCGCATTGCGTCGGATCGATGGTCGGACAGACCGCGATCGCGCCGGCCAACGCGGCTTCTGACGAGCCGGCTTCTCCGGCTGCTTTCAGAACGAGATTCCCTCCCAACGAATAGCCGACAAGCCAGATGCGAGTGAGTCCATCCACGCGCGCCAACTCATGGACGATGGCTCGGTAGTCCTGGCTCAAGCCGCTGTTGTAGAGCGTCGGCGTCAGGTGCTCGGTCCCTCCGCAAGTACGTTGGTTCAACCGGACGACATTGAATCCTGCACGATAGGCCTTGGCAGCAATGCCGCGCATATAGTGAGACTCGCTGGAGCCTTCAAGTCCGTGCACGAGCACCACGGTCTGGCATGCGGTGCGGTGTGGCTGCCAGTGGCAGAAGCCGAGCAATTGGGTATGAGACTCGGTGGTGAAGAGCCGCGACTCGGTCGGGACTCCGGCAAGAAGCGCCCGGCGAGGCCAACGGCCTGGGAGCACGGTCATGAAATGTGGATTGCGGAGCAAGGCTCCTGGTGTAAACTCTCGCCGGTCGTAAGCCATAGGGGCCATCATACCGAAAAGAGAGTGAAGAACTCCATGGCTCCTCAAGACTTGCGGGACCTGCGAGAAAGGCGGGACAAGCCAGACGGGAGAGGGTTCGATGTTGACGTTCGAAGTTTTTAGAACCACAAACTTCACGGCGCTCTTTTCGCGCTAGACCTGCCCTCTAACGATGACAGAGCGCCTCGCAGGCTGCTCAAAAAGGCCGTCCAGCAAGGCCGCAGCCAGCGACCAAAGATTGATCTTTCCAAGCTTGCTCGTTCTCTCTTCAGGGATGGGGGCTGATTGATCTTCCACTGCGCGCAACCTTCGCACCCGCCCACCCACTGGCACGTCGAGACGCGCCAGTGGCCCAAGCGAGGCCCTTCCGAATTTCTCCAATTTTTCCTAAGGGGGAGCAGGCAGACTGTCTTTCACTGCGCGCATTGAGGGAGCACATTCTGATTGTGCGGCCTCAGCGAGCAAGAAGGATGGTCTGGCTGCTCCCCTCCCACCCTTCGGAGGCCGCGCGTTGCGCGAGCACAGAAGATCATCAGGCTCCATCCCCTCCCCTTTTTCAGCAGCCTGCTAGAGGAATTTCGCTTTGACCAGGTTGCAGATCAGACGGGCTGCGTCGCCTGAGGGAGTGGTGGTACTGTCGATTCGGAGATCCGGGTTGGCCGGCGCTTCGTAGGGCGATTGGAGGCCAGGAACCGTCAGAGATTCTCCCCGCTGGCCCTTTCGATAGGTCCCTTTCCTGTCTCGCTCCATGCAGGTCGCGAGAGGACATTCCACGGAGACCTCGATGAACCGGGGGATCACAGACTTCGCAAAGTCCCGATAGACCCGGCGGCTCGCTGTCGCATCGAAGACCACGGTCACACCATGGGCCACGAGCTTTTGTCCGGTAAATGCCAAGGCGCGATAGAAGAGATCCCGCTCCGCTTCTGAATAGGTCGGCGTCGGTGTGATAATCCGCCGGACCTCATCGGACTCCAACACCTCGACTGTCAACCCGAGTCCTTCGAGTTGCGGCTTCAGGGCAGAGACGATCGTACTCTTGCCCGAGGCCGGCAGGCCGGTGATCCACATGGCGAAGGCCAAGCTGTGATGCGTGATCGGTGATGGGTGATCGGAAATGAATGGCTCTTTCATCCTATTCACTCATCACCGATCACGCATCACTCAATACCTTCACTCCCGACAATATTCGTTCACGTGAGAAGGATCGAAGCGCGGCGCATCGAGCACATGTTCGATAAACTGGAAGATGGTCCGGCGCACCGTGACCGGCAGTGTGGGATACCACACAGGACTCGCCAAGACCAACCCTCGAAACGCAAAGAACGGGGCCGCTGCCCCCGCCACGTCGTTATCCTCGCTCGCTTCCATGTAGGTCTCCCAGAACAATCGGAAGAGGACTTCGAGAGGCCCCCGTAAATCGCCCCAACGACAAAGCGAAAAAAAGAAGTAGTTGATCGTCATTGAAGTCACATCGTCCGCCGGTTCCCCCCACTCCCCTCGTGACCGGTCGAGCACTGAAAAATCTGTTCCTTTCCGGAACAAGACATTCCAGGGATGAAAATCTCCATGGACTTGCGACAGACGCCGGCCCTCCCCGTGCAAGCGCCAGCGCCACCGGTTGCAGGCCTCTTCAACCCCGCGCAAGAGATCTGCCGTGATGAACTCGTCGCGGTCCGGGTAACTGTCGGTCAGCCCCATAATGCATTCGCCGTGGCCGATCAACTCCCGAAGTCGACGCCGATAGAGGGCGGGATCGCGCAACTTTCTGGCATGGATCTGCGCCAGGTAGCGTGCCAGGGCCATCGTCCGCTCTCGATCCTGTTTCCGAAGCCTTCCGCCTTTGGCCAATCGCTCCAGATCGACATGATAGCCGGCTCCCTCTGTCCACTGGGTCAGGACAAAAAATTCACGCGCCTCGGCCACCGAGATCAGCTGCCGATCGTCGGTAAAGGCCCCAACGTCAAGCGCCTGTACGTGACGCGGCAGCCGGCCATAGGAGTCATAGTCCCAGAGGATCGCCTGCGCCCGATCCGCAGGGTGTTCATGGCCGAAGGGCCCCGGCTTCATGGTCTCCAGCACCGCCGACTGAATCTTCTGCCCGACCTGAAACGTCAACTTGATCGGCGTGCCATAGCCATATTGTTTGAGGGTGCCCTTCGAACTTTCTTTTCCGATAACCCCATAGGTCAGCAAGGTCGCTGCGGGGCCGAACCGACCGCGAAGGTATCGTTCCAGAGACTCTTTCTTGAGCGTGGGCATCGCAATGAAGACAAGCAATTCATGTTCCGCCACATAGGATTAGGTTCAAGGCACAAGGCAGAGCCCAGCAGAAGATCTATTCAACCATTCGCCTCAACGGGAACTGGCGCATTGAGCTTCACTGCCTAGATCCCCACTGGGGGAAAATGCGCCACTTCGCATCCAATCGCGCAGCGAGAGGCCAGGGTCGAGAGGGAAAACTCTCAACCCCATAGCCACTTGTGCCATACCTCTCGCCTTCGGAATGTGCGGCACATCGCTTGCTGATATCAACCAACAGCAGGCTGAGATCAACGCCAAAGGAGGCCGTATGGAACTGGCAATTGAAAGTCGAAACATCGAGATGACCCCCCGCTGGAAAAATGAGATTGAATCCCGCATGGCAGACCTCCAGGAGAGGCATCACGATCTGATTCATGGACGAGTCACCCTGACGAAAAATCTCCACCACAAAAAACTGGCCAACGTCGCCGAGGCGCTCATCGTCGTCACGCTCCCTGGCCGCCAGACCAAGACGGCCCGCAAGGAAGACAAGACCTTCGAGGAGGCCATCAGAACCGCCTTCGACACCATCGCCATCGAACTCCGCAAGCACCGCGAGAAGCGGGGCCACACCGAGGTACGCACGGCTCCGATCCCGCCATTGCGAGGCGTAATCTGCAAACTGTTCCCAATAGAGGGCTACGGCTTCATCCTCAAGGAGGGCGGCGGCGAGGTGTATTTTCACAAACATGCGCTGCAGGGTCTCACATTCGATGAATTGAGTGACGGCACGGATGTCGCCTTCAACGTTGAAGAGGGCAAGAAAGGTCCTCAGGCGACGACGGTTCATCGCCCGTCCTCCATCGCCCCATAACAGGATGCTGAAAAATTTTGCTGGTCTGTCTTGTTCATGTGGTCTGTTTAGTCTGTCTCGATTATTTGCTTGAACCAGATAGACCGGATGACCAAACAGACCGGGCTGGCGCCACACAAGCGGATCGAAGTTCTCGCGTGCCAACATGCTTTTCCGCAACCGACTAGGAGGGTACTTCATGCCTATGTACGACTATAACTGTCTGGACTGCGGGAAGGAATCGTTGGTGGTCTTGACCCTGAAGCAACATGAAACGACGACCGTGACATGCCCGAAATGCGGCAGCACCAAGATGCAGCAACTGTATTCGCCGTTTGTGGCCCACACGACCAAGAAAAGCTAGCAGGATGCTGAAACAGCCTGCCAGCGTCGTTCTCGCATCGTTCAGACCCTCAACGTACCCCAGAGGGTACGCCTCGGCCCTTCACTCGCTGCGGCCTTGCTGGACAGCCTGTTTGAGCATCCTGCAGGAATATTTCTTATGGTCGATGACAAGTGGACGTTTCAATGTTGGACATACCGCCATGGATTTTCCGAATGATGCTGGGAGGCAATCATGCAGCTGAGCCATCGTGACCTGATACCGACCATCGTCCTCGTCATCGTCGTTGCCGGATTAATGAGTCTGTCATTCCATTCGTTTGTCGAGGCAGGAGACTATCCGGCTGATACCGCGCGCGGAAAAGGCGTGTATGAGCGTCATTGCCAAACCTGCCATGGTGTCGGAGGTTGGGGAGATGGACCGGACGCCCAGGCCCTCAAGGTGACGCCGGCCAATTTTCATCGTTTCTCCTCTTTCCTGAAATCCGACGAAGAACTGTTGCGGACCATTGAATTCGGGGTCGTCTTCAGCCCCATGCATTCATGGCGCGGCCAACTGACGGACGGAGAGATGCAGGATGTGGTGTCTTATGTACGTCTGTTGTCCCAGCAGGGACGGTAATAGGATACTGAAAACCCGTGAAGCGTATCTCGTTCAAGCGTTTCAGGTTTCGAGTTTCTAGTTTCAAGTTTTCGGAGGTTGTTTCTAGTAACATGAAACCTGAAACTAGAAACCAGCAACTTTATTCCCGAACGACGTTTCACGAACGACGAAGACGGCCTTGAGAGGCATCCTGCGGGGATGCTCCCCCGTTATACCGTCTCAACGCCATGAGTTCACAAAGAGAAGAAGTGTATGTCGGCGATGCCTTGCTGATCGTCGATGTCCAGAATGACTTTCTCCCCGGCGGAGCATTAGGAGTCAAAGGAGGCGACGAAATCGTCCCAGTCTTGCGCGGGTACATGGATCGTTTCCAATCACGCGGCCTACCTATTTTTTTGTCACAAGACTGGCATCCCCCCAACCATTGTTCCTTTCGTGAGCAAGGCGGGCCCTGGCCGATCCATTGCGTGGCTGGATCGACCGGCGCGCTGCCGCCACCTTCGTTCCCCATCCCGAATACGGTCACCATCATTCAAAAGGCGACCCTGCCCGACAAGGAAGCCTATTCAGCATTCCAAGATACGTCCCTACACGAGCATTTGCAGGCTGCGAACATTGGACGACTCTTCATCGGCGGGCTCGCAACGGACTATTGCGTCATCAGCACAGTCAAAGATGCGCGGGTGCTCGGCTACCACGTCTGCTTGCTGACCGATGCCATCAGGGCCGTCAATGTGTCATGGGAAGATGGGCGCAAGGCGGAGGAGACCATGATTCGATTAGGAGCGATCCCGACCCGTCTGGAAAGTCTCGTTGCATGAATCCAAGCTCCAGTATTCTTCTGACCGACCTCTATCAACTCACCATGGTGGAGACCTACGTCGCGCAAGGCATGATGGACAGCGCCGTCTTTGAGTTTTCCGTGAGGAGACTACCCACCCAACGTAGCTTCTTGATGGCCGCAGGCCTAGAGCAAGTCCTCGACTTCTTGGAACAGCTACGCGTCAGCCAAGCTGAGCTGAAATGGCTTGAACAGACCGGACGATTCAGCCAATCGTGCCTGGACTATCTGGAACATCTGCGGTTCTCCGGCGACGTGCATGCTATGCAGGAAGGAACGGTGTTTTTCCCTCATGAGCCGATTCTTCGCGTGACCGCTCCCCTCCCCCAAGCGCAGCTCGTCGAAACCAGGATCATGAACCTGCTCAACTTTCAGACGCTCATCGCCTCGAAAGCGGCGCGATCGGTCTTAGCCGCCGGTGGGAAACCGCTCATCGATTTTGGATTGCGCCGGGCACACGGCGCTGAGGCAGGCCTGCTCGCCGCGCGAGCCAGCTATCTGGCCGGCTTTGCCGGAACTTCGACGGTCCTCGCCGGTATGGCCTACGACATTCCGATCTACGGCACCATGGCCCATTCCTTTGTGCAGGCCCACAGAGACGAGACGACCGCCTTCGAGCATTTCGCTCTGGCGCAGCCGGAGAACACAGTCCTCTTGATCGATACCTACGACACGGAGGCGGCAGCACACAAAGTGGTGGCGCTGGCTCCGAGCTTGAAACAGCAGGGCATCATGGTGAAGGCGGTACGGCTCGATAGCGGAGACCTGGCAGACCATGCGCGAAAAGTCCGGCGCATCTTGGATGGGGGGGGCTTGCCACAAACCCAGATCATGGCGAGCGGCAATCTGGACGAATACCAACTGCGGAGGCTGATCGCCGACGGAGCACCGATCGACAGCTTTGCCGTCGGCACCGCTATGACCACATCGGCCGATGCCCCATCGCTCGACTGTGCCTACAAACTTCAAGAGTATGCGGGCCGACCCTGCCGGAAGCGATCGGAAGGGAAAGCCACTTGGCCTGGCCGCAAACAGGTCTACCGACAGTATACCCACGATGGACGATTCGATTATGATGTCGTGACTACTCTTCACGATCACCACCCCGGCGAACCTCTCTTGCACCCCGTGATGGCTGAGGGCCGCCGCCTCATTTCTAATCGAAAATTGACGGAACTGCGTGAACGGGCCGCCACACAGTTGGCGCTGTTGCCCAATTTGCTTCGAAGTCTTGAGGGCGATCACCCCTATGACGTTCGGATCTCGCAACCTCTTCACGATCTTGCGCGCGCCGTAGACCAATGTGTGTAATACTCGTCCTCACACGATCGAAGAATATTTATCAAGGAGACACGCATGAATCGAACCTATGCCGGAGTCTATGCCGTCCACAGTCTGTTGATCGCGGTGATGGCCATCAGCGTACCGACCATCGCCCAGGCAGCGGAGCCAAGTCAGGCAGACAGTCACTCCACTCGCTGTGAGAGCCAGTACAAAAAGAAAGCCGTTCCGCCCAAGGGGCTGCAAGCAATCGTGGAATCGCATGGACAGTGGCTCGATCACCGGGAGAAGCCGGAATATCAGCGCGCAGACCTGTGCCAAGCAGACCTGCGCAAGGCCAAACTTGCCGGAGCCAACCTGGAACGGGCACGTTTGGAAGGGGCCGTCCTCCGCGAGGCGAATCTGTCCAAAAGTAATTTCTCACAAGCGAGTCTCGCAGGAGCCGATCTCACGAGAGCCGTCTTGGAAGATAGCAACCTGACGGGAGCCGATCTCCGTCATGCCCGCTTGTCGCACGCCCATTTGTTTCATGCGATAGGCGATGAAGCGGCACTCTACGACGCCATCCTGACGGGGGCGCAACTGCGCGAATCCACCTTCGAGCGAGCCCACTTTGAGGGAGCGGACCTCGCCTCAGCAGACCTGACCGACGCCAACTTCATCGACACCTATTTCTACGGCGCCAACCTCCATCGAACCACATTGACCAGAACAGATCTGATGGGGGCCGACCTTCGCCGAACCGTCTTGACCAAAGCCAGCGCGCACCAGACAAATCTGCAAGGCGCCCTGCTCGATGGAGCGCAACTGCAAGGCGCTCGTCTGGTCAAAGCGGATATGGAAGGCGCCTATCTGGACGAAGCCAATCTGACCGGGGCCAGCCTGCAAGACGCGCTGCTTCGCGGAGCCGATCTCCGCTTTACGAATCTGCAATCAGTGGGCTTTCAGCGGGCCGATCTGGAGGGGGTCAACTTCGAGGGAGCGCGTCTCGTGAAGACCAATCTACAGTCCGCCAACCTCAGGATGGCGATCTTCTACCATGCGAATCTCGACCAAGCGGATTTCCGGGATGCGCGGCTCCCTCACGCGGTGCTGATCGGTGCACGAGGAACAGGCACGATCTTCACCAAAGCCGACCTGAGCGGTATCTATGCGCCGAAGGCCTCGCTCCAGCGCGCACAGTTCAACGAAGCGATCTTGGAATCAGCCAGTCTCGTCGCAGCCGACCTGAGAGGCTCCAACTTCAGCCATGCCACCTTCACGGAGGCCAACCTCCAAGAAGCCAACCTCCAAGGCGCCACGTTTTCCGAAGCCGATCTCACCGGCACGCGACTCGACGCGGCAGATCTACGGCGGGCAATCTTGCATGGAGCCAACCTGTCTTTGGTCTCAGGCTTGACGCAAGCCCAGCTCGATACGGCCTGTATCGACGAACAGACGAAGCTGCCGTCTGATCTCAATCGCCCGGCGCCGTGCGTGGAGGTAAGTAAAAAAACACCGCGCCGGTAGCGGAAGGTTCAGGCTGAGGTTACGGTTGACGGAACGAGCACAAGAAGGAACACATGATTCCGGGAACCATCTCGATGTCTAAGAGAACAGCTATGCGCAGTCAACTCAAACAGATCGCTCTTGCGGGAATACTCTTGTTCTCCGCCATCCTGATGCAGGGCTGCTCAGTCCTGGCTTGGGTGGGCATCATATGCGCTGATGTGGCTCTTTGCAGCGACGTTGAGTTCGAGTCCTTTGAACAGGCGTGGGTGGCACCGTCAGAGGCGCGACAGCAGGTTCCTCTCAAGCACATTGCCGTGGCTCCCTTTGTCGGGGATCTACGCATGGCTGACTGGTGGGCGACCGTGCTCGGACAAGTAAGCGATCGTCACGTGATCGGTCCGGCTGAGGTAGCCGGCCATCTCCCCACGAATGTGCTGACACAATTGACCCAGAGCACCACCGACCAGGACGACATCGCACTGGAGACACAAATTAGGCGGGATATTCAGGCGGATGCTGTGCTCTTCGGAAGAGTAGTGAGCAAACCGCCGCAGAAAGCATTTTGGGGATCGAAGGAACGATATCCGAAGAGATTGTACCTACGACTGGTCAGTGCGGAAGGGACAGTCTTGTGGAAGGCTGAGCTCCCTTTCGCAGTGGTGAAGGGAACAAAGGACATCGATGAAGAAATAGTCAAACGAGTTCTCCTGACCCATGTCAGAACACATGCGAAGGAACTGGGATGGACCGAACTGGGACTGGTAGCCGTGGACAGGGGACCATGACTCTGACCTAGGGCCTGTGTCTTAAATGCTCCTTTCGTCAAAGGCAGTCGAACCTCTGTCATGATCCACTGAACTTGTTCAAACATATTCGGCAACGTTCCCAAAGAAATCGAGCATGGAGAATGGCTCTAGGAGCCCTTAGTCGCCTCTGTGTGCCGTGAAGAACTGAAACGAAAACGAAGAGAAACCGGGCGGGAACATCATCGCGGAGCCATAGCCCAAGAAGTGGGCGATGAAGTCTACTGTCCACAAAACCTGCACGAATTCCGGTCCTCAAGTCCTCGAAATTCCAGCCTGCCAAAACGAGCCCATTGATGTCCCTCAATCAAAGACTAAAGGACAGGTCTAGTCGCAGGAGCAGCGGTTTAGGAAAGCGTTTTCACGATCCTACTCCAGCCCACTCAGGCTCATTCAGGCCAAGTCTAGCCAAGAGTTACGCGAAACCAGAACTTTGGCTGGAGTAGGCATGAATGAGCTGGAGTAAGGTGGGCTTGAGCACGAAATGAGCACAGTCACCTTGTGATGGCCCTTGACTAATCAAGTTTAGTTGATATATACGTGACCATGGTTGCGTTATCTGTCTCACTCAAAAAGTCTGTCACATTGTTTCATGCCTTATCCGACGAGACGCGGTTAGCATTGCTTGAACGGTTAAAAGATGGGGAACAATGCGTCTGTGAGCTGACAGATGCAATGAAGGCCACACAGTCTCGGTTATCATTTCATCTCAAGGTACTTAAGGAAGCCGGGCTCATTCGGGATCGCCGGGAGGGACGTTGGATGTACTACTCGATCGATCCAGATGCGATTGAGGAACTCGAAACGGTGGTAGATACGTTGAAGCAGGTGGCGAAGTCAGCAGTTTCAGCCAATCGGTGCTGCTGATTTTTTTGACTCTAATGAATCAACATTTCTTGATGGGAGGGGCGTATGACTGATCAACACGAGTTAAAGGAAGAGATCAAGGCTCGGTATGGGAAAGCCGCGATACAATCCCAGCAAAAGGAACAGCGTTCGTGTTGTGGAGCCGGGTCTGTCCTGACGAACGGGCAGCTAGACCCTATCACCGGCAATTTGTACGGAGATGGCCAGACGGCAGTCCTGCCAGAAGAGGCGGTTCGGGCATCGCTCGGCTGTGGCAATCCGACCGCATTAGCACAAATTTCGACGGGCGAGACAGTCTTGGATTTGGGGTCGGGCGGTGGAATCGATGTGTTGCTTTCGGCAAAACGCGTTGGGCCCACCGGCAAGGTGTATGGGCTGGACATGACCGACGAAATGTTGGAACTGGCCAGAGCCAACCAAGCCAAGGCCGGTGTCACACATGTCGAGTTTCTCAAGGGCGATATCGAACACATTCCATTGCCGGATAATTCGATTGACCTGATCATCTCCAACTGCGTCATCAATCTGTCGCCGGATAAGGATCGGGTATTCGCTGAAGCGTTCCGGGTGCTGAAACCGGGTGGGCGGTTTGCGGTGTCGGATATCGTGATCCGAGGCGACATGCCGAAGGAAATTCGACAGAGCATCGAATTGTGGGCTGGTTGCATAGCTGGAGCATTGGAGGAGACCGAATACAAGAGGAAACTCAGACAGGCTGGTTTCGAGCAGGTGTCCATAGAAGCAACGCGCGCCTATACGGCCCAAGATGCTCGGGACCTCTTCAATGGGACGGGCGTTGACGTTGAGGCGATCGCCCCCCTTGTCGATGGTAAGTTCGTGAGTGGATTCGTTCGAGCTTCCAAGCCAGTGGCGAGCCAAGCGGCTTGTTGTGCCACAAGTTGTTGCACATGAACCAATCGTGAAATAGCGGATTCTTTTTCTCTGTACCGGAAACTCTGCGCGTAGCCAGATAGCAGAAGCCCTACTCGGCCTCATTGCGGGTGACCACTTTGAGGCCGAAAGTGCCGGGACCCGTCCCGTTGGCCTAAATCCTATGACGGTAGAGTCCATGCGTGAAATCGGCATTGATGTCCGAAACTATCGATCGAAGAATCTCGAGGAATTTGTCGGGCAGTCCTTCAACTACATCATCACGGTTTGCGATCGAGCCAAAGAGTCCTGTCCGGTCTTTCCTGGCGCGGTCAATATTCGACATTGGTCGTTTGATGATCCCGCCGCAGCCCCATTGGAAACCCGGCTAGAAGTCTTCCGGCGGGTACGGGATGAAATTGCCAATCGGTTGTGCCGGTTTGTAATTGAAGAGATGCGATTCACCCCTGCCGCGTTGCAGTGCTATTGTTGCAGTGGTCAACTCCAGCCTGACTCTGTTCGATAATCTTTGCGACGGCATAACCCGCATGATTCATGACGGTTCGTCGCCCTTCGACAAAGCTCAGGGTCCCGAGCACAGTCGAGGGACGAAATAGCCTGAACGCGCGTTCCTCGTGAAGCGCATCTCGTGTAAGTGTTTCGAGTTTCATGTTTCTGGTTTCAAGTTGTGTGAGTCGGATTGGTGAAATTCAGAGGTCGAACCTGAAACTTGGAACCTGAAA
>JAWXBV010000274.1:0-5602 GCA_034440335.1 Nitrospirota bacterium
ATCGAACGTGCGCGGGTAATCGACGCCCGGGGTCGGGCTTGCATTTTCCACGGCAAGAAAATATCAGCATCTCCCACGTGCGTCAAAGGGATACCCAGTATCTTCTTTTCTAAATCCTGGATTTTGAAGCTCTCCTCCTGCTCGCTGACGACGACTGCCCAGCCGGATTCGGCGAGTGCCTTCGTCGTGATGTCGGAGCGAAGGTCGAAAATCTTCGGCAGGCAGAGGAACGGGCCTTCGGGATCTTTGACGGCATCAATAATGTCATAGCGGTACGTCGGGAAGCCCGGCTTGCAGCCGAAGTAGTGATAGGTGTCGCGCAACTGACGAGCTTCCAGAGCCTGGGGGTTCTCTTCCGCTAATTGCTCCATGTTGATGTTCTTGAGATAAGCCTTGGGCGTAGCCGTAAGACCGATGCGCGTAGCCTGGAAGAGTTGGACGACTTCGCGGGCGTCGCCATAGATAGAACGGTGGGCTTCATCGTTGATGACGAGGTCGAAGTAGAACGGCGTGAACTCCTCGCGGTAGCGGCGGTCGGTCATCAGTGATTGGATAGTGGCGACGACGACCGAGGCGCCGAGGAGTTCGCCCGTGCGGCGGGCTGTCTTGTAGATCACCGGCTTAAACTCCGGCAAGACGACAGCAAAGTCTTCGATGGTCTGTCTCGCGAGCTCGATGCGGTCCACGATGAACAAGACGCGTTCGGCATTTCGGCTCATTAGGAACCGGCGAATGAGTGCGGCGCAGAGTAGCGTCTTGCCGGTTCTGGTGGCCATTTCGAGGAGGAACTTCCGAAGGCCTTGGGTATCGAAGAGCCGGGCAATCTCGTCCATCGCTCAAATCTGGTAGCGCCTCAGTGTGAGGTCGTGCTTGAGGTGACGGAGATACTCGGGCGCAATGATTTCGCTTTCGAGAAGACGAGGCGGTTGAAGATTCTTTAACCGGACCCGTTCAAGGTCTTCTCTCGAAGGCAGACGTTCGATGCGGTAGGCGTCTCTCTGGTCGGCCCGCTCATAGTTCCAAAACCAATGCTCGCGGCCGTTCGACAGGATGATAAACGGAGCTTTGAGATTTTCGGCGTAACCGCGTGCCTGCTCCTTGGCGTCGTAGGGATCGAGACCTTCGCGCTTCGCTTCAAGCACACAGAGCACCCGGCCGAGACTATCTTTGAGCAGGTAGTCCGCTCGCCCATTCCCCGTATGCAGCTCAAATTGGACTTGCTGGGGTTTCAGCAGCTCCCACCCACTGAACTCTAAGGCTTTGTCGATGAGAATGCGGGAGAAGGCTTCAGGTTGGCTCATTGTCGTAGTCAGAACCGGTTTTATCACTTGATTGAGTGCCGCCGAAGGATACCCTTTTCGTGATGGGAAATCACGCTTATCCACAGGGATGCCTTTGGGTTTTGCACACATGACCGGAGGAGCGAGGGCTGAGCGGGGAAGAGGAATACTGGAATGAACGCCTTGCAGGAGATCTTGGCTGAGATCCTTCTCCCCTTTGAGGTGACCGAGTGCGGTCCGCGACATTCGCCGTAGTGGCGGGGTCCCCACCCGGCGTCCTGAGAAGGAACACTGGAACTGACTGAAGAATCACGGTTGGCACAACCGTGATTGAAGGAATTCCAGAAGGTTTCCGCTCGGACCGCCGTGGACGGGGTGCCACGAAAGGCGACGGAGCGAGGCGCACTCGGTCGCCTGCTCCCTGCTCCGGGAGGTTCGTGAGCGAAGCGCAAGAGGCGTGAAAGGTGAAACGTAAGGCGTAAGGGGCGTGGCTGGTCTTTCGCCCAGGGAAACGAGATAAACCAAATGAGCCAGATGAGCAGATGGACGAGAACGACGAATGACTGCGGAGGAGGCGTACTCTGTGCCGTACGTCGAGCCTCTGGGCGATGCGAAAACAAAGCTGGCGGGGTTTACATCCTGGAGGAAAGTGGCTGGGGGACTAGGAATCGAACCTAGGTAGCCGGCTCCAAAGGCCGGCGTCCTACCGCTAGACGATCCCCCAGCGCGATACGAAACCGAGGCATACATTTTAAAGTACGGGCGGGAAAGATTATTTGGCTGGGGGACTAGGAATCGAACCTAGGTAGTCAGATCCAGAAACTGACGTCCTGCCGCTAGACGATCCCCCAACCGACGTTCACAGTAATATACAGGTCCGGGTTTCGTCAAGATCGGTGCAATAATAGAGACCCGAAGGGCGTCACGCCCGTGAGGCCCGCTCGATCCCCTGGCGGAGCCGAAATAATGCCCGGTCTCGCCCTAACACGTCCATGACGT
Source organism: Nitrospirota bacterium (assembly GCA_034440335.1). GTDB lineage: Bacteria > Nitrospirota > Nitrospiria > Nitrospirales > Nitrospiraceae > Palsa-1315. The sequence continues at coordinate 2,280 of JAWXBV010000274.1, forward strand.
CAAAGAGGCCTGGGCTGGCCGTGCGACCGGTCAGGGCCACACGAACTGGCTGAGCCAGCTGCCCCATCTTCATTCCTTCTTCCTCAACCAACTGCTTGAACGCCTCTTCCCATTGGTGTTTCGAGAATGCAGGGACGGCCTCGAAACGAGAGAGCAACTTTCGAAGAATCGGCGCGATGGCCGGCGTCAAGAACTTCTTCGCTGCCTCTTCGTCATATGTCACAGTCTGCCCAAAATAAGGCCTCACCCAATCGACCATCTCCACGAGTGTCTTCGCCCGTTCCTTTACGAGGACGACGAGTTGCGCGAGCTGGTCGGCCGAGACAGCCTGGGCTTCGCCTGTTAATCCCGCTGCTTCCACGAGGGGCGCAAGCGCCTGAGCGACTTCGGTCGGCGGGCTCATCTTGATATATTCTGCGTTCACCCAGAGGAGCTTCTCGGGATTGAACACGGCTGCGGAGGTTTGAACATTCTTCCAGGAAAATTTCTCGATCAACTCCTGGCGGGTAAAGAGTTCCTGGTCTCCGTGTGACCACCCCAGCCGAACAAGATAGTTCACCATCGCATCAGGCAAATACCCCATCTCTTTATAGGCCATGATCGAGGTGGCCCCATGCCGCTTCGAAAGACGAGCTTTGTCCTGCCCCAGAATCATCGGAAGATGTCCGAACTGAGGGGCTGGAAACCCAAGCGCGCGGAAGATTGGAATCTGCCGCGGTGTATTGGTGAGGTGATCGTCTCCCCGCACCACGTGGGTAATCTGCATCAGTGCATCATCAACCACCACTGAAAAATTGTAGGTCGGGTAGCCGTTCGAACGGAGAATGATCAGATCGTCCTGCACTGCATTATCGAAGACGATCTTGCCCTTGATGAGATCGTCGACCACGGTCTCTCCCTCTTGTGGAGCCTTGAAGCGCAGAGCCACCTCACCGGACTGATTTGTGAGGCCACGATCACGGCAGCGGCCGTCGTATTTCTGCGACAGCCCCTTGGCCTCGGCCTCCTTACGCCGCGCGTCGAGTTCTTCCGTTTTGCAGACGCACCAATAGGCCTCTCCCTTCTCCAGGAGCTGCATCGCATAACCGCGATAGAGATCTATCCTCTCAGTCTGACGAAACGGGCCTTCATCCCAATCGAGCCCCACCCACTTCATGCCTTCCATGATGGCCTGGATCGATTCGTCCGTCGACCGACTCTGATCTGTATCTTCAATACGAAGAATGAAGACACCCTTCTGCTGACGCGCAAAGAGCCAGTTAAACAAAGCCGTTCGAACACCACCAATATGGAGAACGCCTGTCGGACTGGGGGCAAAGCGCACTCGCACCTGAGTCATTGCATACTCACAGAGGTGATACGAAAAGGTCGGTATCTATAGCATGCAGGGAAAAGTCTTGTACAGGAAACGTCGCGCTTCCATCTCGTCGTCGCTTCTGCTATGAGAAAGAAGGAGATCGGTATGGCTGAACTCACGCAAGCAGCGGCAGTGCTCTCGGTGAACGATCTCACCCCCCACGCTCGCCAGCTCGTGCTCCTTCCTACTGTTCAACACATTGCGTTTCAGCCAGGCCAATGGGTTTCACTCAAACTGCCGGTCGGTGCTGCACCACCGCTCAATCGAGCATATTCACTGACAGCGCCAAGCACGCCGTCGGGTGAATTGACCTTCATCTTCGATCGTGTACCGGGCGGCGTGGGGTCCAACTATCTCTACACGCTCAAACCTGGCGATGAGATACAGCTCTCAGGCCCCTATGGGAATTTCACGCTTCCTATGCCACTCGATCGAGAATTGATCTTGATCGCCCGTTACACCGGCCTCGCCCCCATCCGCTGCATACTGAAGCACCTCTATGCGCAACGGCAGACGGCGACCATTCTCCTTATTGCCGTGGCTCCTGCGGAGGAAGAACTGCTCTTTCATCAGGAACTACTCACGCTGGCCGTAACCCATCCAGGGTTTCGCTACTTACCGTTGGTGGCAACCGACGGGGATCAGCAAGCCGTCGATCTCGCGCTTTCGATGCTCCGCCCATTGATCGATCATGCACCTAAAGTGACCTCGATGCTTTGTGGAACAAAAGGTTTCGTCCGACCGCTGCGAGCATGTTTTGTTGAGGCGGGCTATGACCGGAAAGAAGTGAAAACTGAAACCTATGATTAATGGCCTTCCCTGACGAGATTCTTATTGACCGCCGGGATCTCGACCACAATATCCTTCGTGCCATTCGGCACACATTGGCAACCGAGCCGCGACTGTAGTGTGGTGATCGGCGCTTCTTCCAGCTGATCGAACTCATCGTCCGTACCATCGTTACAGCTCTCAAGCCCCTGTTTTACAATAACGTGACAGGTTGAACAGGCACAGACACCCCCGCAGACATGCTCTAAGGCGACTCCATTGCCCATCGCCACGTCCAGGAGGCTCCCTGGGAGCCCCGTCGGGCCGTAGGGAATCTTGGTGGGATCGACCTCAACCTTCGTCACGACTCCTCCAGGGGCGATAAAGGTAACGGTATAGGCCACTTGAGGAAGCTCGTAGTCGGTTTTCTCAATATAGGGATTGGTTCCGCCCATCTTCCTGTTCCTTTCTGTATCGGACTCAGCTTTATTTCCACACGGTTGACAGTTTTGAAACCTGCATGCTACTCTTAGTACGACCTTATTGATCGGAGACCATTATAGTCTCCGATCTTGGAGATCGGCAATAGCAATGTTGAAGATTTCAAAAAAAGCGGATTATGCCCTCATGGCTCTTCAGCACATCGCTATGGTCCAATTCGGCGACGTCACGCCTGGGCGCGTGGTGAATACGAAAGAGATCGCGGAGGAATATAACATCCCCCTTGAGCTGCTGGCCAAAGTGCTTCAGACCCTTGCCAAAAATGCATTGATTGAGAGTCACAATGGTCCCAAGGGCGGATATGTGCTAGCCCGACGCGCGCACCAAATTACGATCGCGCAAATTCTCGAAAGCATCGAGGCCCCTTGGGTATCACCGACTGTTCACACGAGAAGGATGGAGAGTTCTGCATGCAGCGGGACAATTGCCATATCCGCACCCCGCTCTTGAAAGTTCAGGACAGCATTGCGCAATTGCTCAATAACATGACCTTGCAAGATATGATGGGTGGTACACCCCTCATTACCATTCAGTCCCCTGCGGCACAAGGAGTTGAACGATGAAACTGCCGATTTTCTTGGATAACCATTCCACCACACCGATGGATCCACGCGTCTTGGAGACCATGCTCCCCTATTTCGTCGAAAAATTCGGGAATGCAGCCAGCCGCAACCATGCCTTCGGGTGGGCCGCGGAA
>JAWXBV010000275.1:0-5345 GCA_034440335.1 Nitrospirota bacterium
AAGCGCAGCAGAGAGTGAAGCGTCCCTCGACAGGCTCGGGACGCCCTGAGCCCGTCGAAGGGCGTATCTCGTGAAGCGTGAAGCGCTGGAAGCAGGTGCCAAACATGAAGCGCCCGGCTCCGGAACGAAATACGCTTCACGAACGACGTTTCACGCATCGAAGACGCTTCACGCCCAAGAGTAGCAAATCCGCGATTGCAGCAGAAGTGCTCATGAATCATGCGGGCTAGGGCGCCCGCTGAGAGACCTGCTGTTCAGCATGATAGGAGCTTCGCACCAGAGGGCCGGCCTCGACGTGGGCGAATCCAAGGGCCATCCCCTCCTCTTTGAAGAGGGCAAAATCGCCTGGGTCGTAGAAGCGCGCAACCGGCAGATGCTGTCTGGTTGGTTGGAGATATTGGCCGATGGTCATGATGTCGCAGTCAACGGAGCGGAGATCGCGCATGACTTCGCGGGCCTCGTCCATCGTTTCTCCCATCCCAAGGATCAATCCGGACTTGGTGCGCATGCCCAATTGCTTCGCCTGGCCGAGTAACTCGATCGATCGCCGATACTTTCCCTGTGGCCTAATTGCCGGAAACAGCCGCTGGACGGTTTCGATGTTGTGATTCAGAATGTCAGGCTTTTCGGCGCAGACCATCGCAAGGGCTGTCATATTCCCTTCGAAATCTGGAATCAAAACTTCTATCGTGCAAGTCGGGCTGAGCTCCCTGATCTGTCGGATCGTGTCGGCAAAGATCGCGGCGCCGCCATCGTCCAGTTCATCCCGGTTCACCGATGTGATGACGGCATGTCTAAGGCCCAATGCCTGGACCGCCTCAGCGACGCGGCGCGGTTCTGCATGATCGATCGCCAGTGGTCGGCCGGTCTCGACCGAACAGTAGTGGCATCGTCTGGTGCAGATGTCGCCCAGGATGAGGAACGTCGCGGTGCGGGCGTTCCAACATTCCCACCGGTTCGGGCAGCGCGCTTCTTCGCAAATGGTATGGAGCGTGAGTCGATCCATCGTCTGCTTGATATCGAGGTAGTCCGGACCGGTTTTCGCTTGAACCTTGAACCAGGACGGGAGGCGCTTGGAAGGGTTGAAGGCTGAAGGCTGAAGGCTGGTAGCCGAGGACAAGTCCGTACGAGATGATCGGAGTTGGTCGAGTGGGATAAAGCTCATGGAGTCTCCTTGGAAGGGAGTAACTCCACAGGGTGTTCAAGGATGCGTTTAAATTCTTTCAGAAAGGCGGCTGCTTGTACACCATCCAGAGCCCGGTGGTCGCACGATAATGTCACCTTCATGCGCCGACCCACCTTGATCAGGCCCTCCATCACGACAGGCGCGTCGCGGATGGCGCCCACCGCGATAGAGGCGGCTTGCGGAGGTATGAGAACCGCAATGAAGTTTTCCACGTCGAACATCCCTAAGTTGGAGATTGAAAAAGTGGGACCGGTGTATTCATGCGGTTGCAATCGTTTCTCCCTGGCCCGGTCGATCAGTGTTCGCGATTCGATCGAGATCTCGTCCAGGGATTTCTCGGCGCAATTGCGCAGGACCGGTGTGATCAACCCGTCGTCGATGCCGACGGCGATGCCGACATCGATGTGCGCATACTGCCTGATGGCCTGTCCGGTGTAGGACACGTTGATGTCAGGATGGCGGGCGAGCGCGATCGCTGCGGCTTTGATCAGCAAGTCGGTGACGGAGGGATGCGTTGTTCGGTCCTGTGTATACTGATCGCGGAACCGCTCTGCCTCCTCCATATCGATCTCGCTCGTCAGATAAAAATGTGGGACCGGCGCTTTGCTCTGTGTCGTCGCTCGCGCAATGGCTTTACGCATCTGGCTCAGCGGTTGGTCCGTTCCTGGCGGCAGTATCGGGCGTTGCGGCGCCTGGGCCTTCACGACATCCTCTTCGACGATTCGACCGCCGGGACCGGTTCCCGTGACTGCGGTGAGATCGATTCCCCGATCGGCAGCAAGCGCTTTTGCGCGTGGCGAAGCAAGAATACGAGGCTCCTCTAGAGTCACTGGTGAGGCAGGCGCCGGACCGGCAGCATGCGGCACGCCTGTCCTCGTTCCACTTTCGACCGATGGTGCGGCGGCGATCGTATCGGTCAATGCCGAGGCGATATCCTCGTCCGCTCCGCCGATGACGCCGATCAATGTTCCAGACATCACGGTGGCCCCGTCCTGCACCAGGATCTTGCGTAGGATGCCGGAGGCGAAGGCTTCGAGATCCATGATGGCCTTATCGGTTTCAATCTCAGCAAGCGCATCCCCTGCCTGCACTTGATCCCCTTCGTGTTTTTTCCACGCCACGAGGACACCCTCTTCCATCGTATCGGTTAGTTTTGGCATCACGACGCGACTAGCCATGTCTGTTCTCACTTTGCCGTAGGAAAGAGCGACACAATCGTTTCAGCCACCCGCCCTCCTGTTCTGTCGCGCGCGCTGGGTCCGGATACTCAATCCAGGGTTCCTGAGACCCCAAGTAGATGCCTCCACGGACGCTCAGTTGGCTGCGGAGTTGCGAGTAGCCCTGTCCTTGGAGCGTGCGAATTAATTCTTCCAGTGCGGCCCCCGGTGTCTCGTGCGCTGTAGTTGTCACGTGCGCCGTTTCATATCGCAGAATGGCCCGATATCCTCCGTCGGCTTGCTCGAAGACCACTGGCCTGCTGAATCCTCGTTCCCGCATATCGATGCCGGCCAATTGATGTTTCTCGGTCTGGTTCATTTGGTATATCTGGTCTATCTGGTCTGTCTGGTGTGTGTTGTTGTGTGATCCACGCAACTCAATACACCCTTGACCCTTCAATCAGAGAGCCCGGAATACGGCCAAGAGATCGCTCAGCGCGATGGTCTTGTTCCGCAGGATGGCGCGTTCTGCCTCCATCGGCTCCATCGCCGAAGCTCGCTCCTGACCACCCTTCAAAATCGCGGCGCCAAGGGTGAGTACGTCCTTGCATTCATTTTCGACTTTGCTCTTGACCACGGGATTCACCGAGAGAATGTCCGCCAGCGTCTCGCGCGTCGTGGCGAGATGTGCATGCAGTTCCTTGTCCGGGTATTCCTTCCTGGCTGCCTCATCAAGGCAGCGATCGAGGTACTGTGTGAGAAAGACATAGAGACGAACAAGCGTCTCCGTGATCTCGATATGACCGTGAGCCTGGGCTTGTTGTGACGACATGGGGATCCTACCTCCTTCGTTTACTGTGCGCCGCACAGTGTTTTGACAGCTTCGATGATGCGCGCCTTGTCCGGAACAGCGGCATCTTCCAGCGGACGACTATAGGGCATCGGTACATCTTCGCCGGTGACGCGTTGGATGGGGGCGTCCAGGTGGTCGAACGTCGCCGCGTAGACGCTCTCGGCAATCTGCGCACCAAGCCCGCAAAACCGCCAGCCCTCTTCGACGATGACAAGACGTCCGGTCTTCTTGACTGAGCCCACGATCATTGGGAGATCCAAGGGTTTAAGGGTCCGGGGGTCGATGACCTCGACTTCGATGCCCTCCCGGCTCAGATGATCGGCTGCCTCCAGCGCCAGCAGGAGCATCTTCGAATAGGCGACGATCGTCGCATCGTGCCCAGCACGCTTTATCTCGCCGACACCGATGGGGATCGTGTACTCACCATCGGCAACCTCCCCCTTCGTCCCATACAACAATTGTGCTTCGATAAAGATGGCAGGATTGTGATCCCGGATCGCGCTTTTCAGCAGGCCTTTCGCATCATGTGGCGTAGCCGGCGCGATCACTTTCAATCCAGGAACGTGACAGAACCAGGCCTCCAGACTTTGCGAATGCTGCGCGCCTAACTGGTGCGCGGCGCTGCCAGGTCCGCGAATCACCAGCGGCACCGACAACTGCCCCCCCGACATGTATCGCATTTTGGCGGCGTTGTTGACGATCTGATCCAATGCCACAATGCCGAAATTCATGGTCATGAGTTCGACGATGGGATGTAACCCCGCCATGGCGGCGCCGATGGCCAGGCCCGTGAAGCCGGCTTCAGTGATCGGCGTATCCACCACTCGTTGCGGGCCGAATTCCTCCAGGAAACCTTTGCTGATCTTGAAGGCGCCCTGGTAGTAGCCCACTTCCTCGCCGATCAGAAAAATGCGCGAGTCGCGACGCATTTCTTCCCGCATCGCCTGGTTGAGGGCTTCGCGATAGGACATCACCATGGATGATCTTACACCTCCCGCATGACATCGGTATGCAAGGCCGATGGGGTTGGGAACGGACTCGCATCCGCGAACGTGACGGCGGCCGTGACCACCTCTTCGACTTCTCGTTCAAGCTGTATGAAGTCGGCCTCGGTCCCCAGGTTGTTGCCCAGGATCGTCTGCTTCAACAAGACAAGCGGGTCGCGTTTGCGATGCTCGTCCACTTCTTCTTTCGTTCGATAATGTCCGTGTGCCGGATCGGACATTGAGTGACCCATAAACCGGTAGGTCATGGCCTCGATGAAAAATGGGCCCTGTCCCGCCCGTGCCTGCTCGACGACCCTGCGCATCGCATCGCGCACGGCCAATACATCCATGCCGTCCACCCGCTCAGCCATGATGCCATAGGAGCGGGCCGTCCCTGCCACGTCCGCATAGAGGGCGATGGCCCGTTCAGACGGTGTCCCCATCCCGTAGCGGTTGTTCTCGCAGACGAAGATCACCGGGAGTTTCCACAAGGCCGCCAAGTTCAGCGCCTCGTGCGCTTGGCCGCTCGGGAGCGCCCCTTCACCGAAGAAACAGACCGTCACGAGGTCGAGCTGTTGATACTTGGTCGCGAACGCGAGGCCTGTGGCAAGGGGAATGTGGCCTCCGACAATGGCATAGCCACCCATGAAGCGGCGTGAGACATCCACCAGGTGCATCGAGCCGCCTTTGCCCTGGCAGAGGCCCGTTGCTTTACCGAACAGCTCGGCCATCACCTGGCTTGGATTGGAGCCTCGAGCGAGACAATGCCCATGGTCGCGGTACGCGCTGATCGCGTAATCATCCGGTCGAAGGGCAGCGATGGCCCCAACCGCAATGGCCTCTTCGCCGATATAGAGATGCAGGAATCCGGCAATCTTCGCGAGGGCATACATCTCCGCCGATTTTTCTTCGAACCGGCGGATCAGCAGCATTTGCCGATAGAGGAACAGCACGTCGTTTCGGTCCATACGTGGCATCATAAAGAGCCTAGCCCGCTGTGGAAAAACTCGATTATTGCGTCATACGTCGCGATTCGAACAGGGGCCGTCTCGCGTCAGAATAGTCCGCAGGATGCGCAAAAAGGCCGTCCAGCAAGGCCGCAGCGAGCGAAGAGGCGAGGCGTACGCTTCGGTACGTTGAGCCTCTGAGCGATGCGAGAACGC
>JAWXBV010000276.1:0-39925 GCA_034440335.1 Nitrospirota bacterium
CAACAACCCCAAGCAATACATGCAGGCCTACAAGAAGGCTGAAGAGATGACCACACTCATTGAAGCGGCCCACGCGCTGCTCTCAGCCGTGCTCGTGCCAGACGAATCATCGAGCGATCACCGTCCCTCGTGAAGCGTATCTCGTGAAGCGCAAGCGTCGAAGACCCGATCCCGTCCCCAAACGCTTCACGCTTCACGAACAACGCTTCACGAAACCGAGTGGCTGACCACACGTGCCATCCCCTCCGCCCCATCCTCGCTCCCGTTCTTCGCGACCGGCCAGGTGATCAGCCCTGACACACCCTGCGGCGATCCGACAGCCTGGGTCTGTTGCGCGTAGATCTGGGGCAGCTGGTTCGTCCCGAATTTCGAGATATAGAGGAAGACATGTTCCCGCGAGTTCACGCGCACGGCCCAAGGATGAAAATCGTTCTTGTAGAATTCTTCGCACATCTGCATCGCATCCATGCATGAGAGCGTACTCGGATCGTTCAACGTGTAATAGTAGTCCAGCGGCAAATCGTAGTCCGCTTGCTTGTGGATCGTAATGCCGAACTTCTCCGGATTGCGCACCATCGGCGTATGGCGATAGGCCACAAAATAGAACAGCTCCACCGAGTGGATCACCGGCTGGTTCTCGATGACGAACTGGCGTGTCTCGAGCGCCTCCTCACGCGTCTCGCCGGGAAAGCCATAGAAGGCCATCACGTGGTTCCAAATCCCCGCCTTTGCCGCCAGGTGCAGGTTTCGCTGGATCACGCTCTTCTTGGCGTGTTTATCCATGAGGCTCAGCACCCGCTCGTTCGCCGACTCCATCCCATAATAGAGGGTGCAGCAGCCGGCTTTCGCCGCCAGGTCCCAGATCTCCTGGCCTTGCAGGGTTTCTTCAAACCGGATCAACGTCGTCCACTTGATCCCGACGTCTTGATCGACCAGCAGCTGCGACACCTTCTTAAATAACGCCGGTGGATAGGATTCATCGGAGAAGAGGAAATGGCGGCAGGAATACTTATCCCTCAAAAACTTGATCTGCTCGACCACTTGCGCGGCCGGCACACCACGAAACTGATCGAAGTAGCCCTGGCCATGGTCGCAGAATGTGCAGCGGCCCCAATAGCAGCCGCGCGTCGCAAGGTAGGGAATAATCAGCTCCGGCACAAAGTAGCGGCCCAACGGCAGCCCATCGAAATCCGGCAGGGGCAGAGCGGTCGTCTTCTCGGTATAAACTTCAGGGTTCAGGTGTACCCCTGACTCATCGCGATACATCAAATTAGGCACGGAGCTGATCGCCCGCTCACCGTTCAAGGCCTCGATGAGCCAGAGCAACGCATGCTCTCCTTCATAGAGGATCGCCGAGTCGAAGATCTCTTTGAAAAATTGTTCCTGCTTCGGCAGCTCATCCTGTAACCGCGTGATGACATTGCCGCCCACCACCACATGGATATGCGGGAACGTCTCCTTGATCATCTTGCAAAACGTTAGGCCCGCGAGCAGCTGCATCTGTGTGCCGATCGAGAGGCCGACGATATCCGGCTGCTCTTTTGCCACCGCCGGCATGACCAACTGATTGCAGATATCCCGATAGATGTTCACCTGTTCATCGTCCAAACAGGCGAACACTTCCTTGGATACGCCGGGACGATAACCCAGATTGCTTTCCATCGGATAGAACACCAGCGAGGCGGGATAGTAGGCGGTGGAAATGTAGGCCATCGTCTCGCGGAAGCAATTCAGCGCGCCTTCGAGCTTGTCGGCCTGGTAGAACCGCTCACCGCGTACGATCAGCTTGGCATCCTCGGCCCGCTCCGCCAGATCGAATACATCCACGGCATAGGCCTGCTCCACCGCAGCCTTCTGATCGGCTTCCTGCTCCGTCAATGTCCCAGCTTTTTCTTTGTCTTGAAGCGGCCTGAGCTGCATCCCCAATCGGGCCTTCACCCAAATCAGGAACTCCATGGTGAAGAAGTGATCGTACATCTCGATATTGATGTCGCGTTGCACGACGTGATGCCCCGCTTCGCGGAGGACGGCGGTCAACGAGGGCAAGGCCAGATAGGGCGCCGTCGGCACCCACTCAGGAGGAAAGAGCAACATGACCTTGCTGGTCTTCCGTTCCCCCTGCACAGAAGGCAGGGTATTGATCTGAATCAACTCACTCATTATTTTCTTCTCTTTTTACCCCTTACCGCATCGCTCACATTTTCCCCGCCAGCGATGGTGGCGCGCTGGCAAACTTCGCCGCATTGAACTGCAAATCAGGCAGTTTTTGGAGGCCGAACCGCGCAATGTAGAGGAAGATGTATTCGCGGATGAAGAGGCGCAGGTCCCAGCCGGGATGGTGATTCCGTTCGAATTCCTCGAACACCCGCTCCGCCTCTTCGATACTCATCCCGTTCTTGACCGTATAGTAATAGTCGAGAGCTAAATCCCATTCGGGGTTCTTATAGGCGGTGACGCCCCACTTCTCAGGATTCTTCGCCACAGGGTTATGCCGTCCGAGATCGAAGGTGCCGAAGCCCAGCGAATGGACATGGTCTTTGTTCGCTTCGAGAAATTCCACCGAGGACCAGGCTTCTTCCTTCGTTTCGCCAGGAAAGCCGAAAAAGCCCATGCAATGGTTCCAGATCCCAGCCTTCGCCGTATACTCCAAGTGCCTCGTCATGACCTCCGTCGTCGTCGCCTTATCCATCAGCTTCAAGACCCGCTCGTTCCCCGACTCATAGCCGAAGTGGAGATACTTGCAGCCCGAGTCCTTCGCATCCTGCCAGACTTGATCCTCCAGGAGGCTCTTCTCGAACCGCATGTGCGTCGTCCAGGTGATGCCCATCTGGCTGTCGATCAAGCCACGCGCCAGCTTGCGGAACAGCGCCGGCGGATAGGACTCGTCGGTGAAATGGAAATGCTGCGCCCCGTACTTGTCACGGAGAAAGGTGATGTCAGCCAGAATGTCCTGAATCTTCTTTGTCCGATAGCCGGCCGTATAGCCCTCGCCATGGTCGCAGAATTCGCAACGGCCCCAATAACAGCCTCTCGTCGCCAGATAGGGTAGGATTTTCGTCGGCACGAAGTATTTATGGAGCGGCAGCCCGTCGAAGTCCGGCGGCGGTAGCGTGGCCATATCTTCTGCATAGCTCGTCGGCGAGGTATGGACCCCGGTCTCGTCCTTATAGATCGTGTTCGGTACGTCAGCGAGGCTTCGCTTCGCCCCCACCGCCGCCACCAGTTGCACAAAGGCCGTCTCCCCTTCATAGACCACGACACTGTCGAACAGTTGAAACAGTGGCGACTGCGGCAGCACATCGCGCAGGCGTGTGACCGTGTTGCCGCCGATCGTCACGTGAATGTGGGGAAAGTACTGCTTGATGAGGGAACAGAACGTCATCGACGAGAACATCTGCTGCTGTAGGACGATCGAGATGCCGATCACGTCCGGCTGCTCTTGCTCGATTACCGGCTTCACCAGATGCTCGAATACATCGCGGTAGATATTGACTTGGGTGTCGTTCACCGCATCGATCACCTCGGACGAAACGAACACCTTGTAGGATAGATCCGTCTCCATCGGCGGCATGCAGATCCGCGCCGGGGCATAGACCATTGAGGCCACTGACGTGACTTCACGGAAGACATGAATGGCCCACTCTAACTGGTCGATTTCATAGAAAACTTCGCCGCGAATGATCGCCTTCGCCTTCTCTGCTTTCTTGATTAGCTCGTCGATCCGTTGTCTGGTCAGATCGCAGAGGGACAGTTGCAAATCCATCTCCTCGGCTGTCAGATCGCGCTTCTTTGACAGTTTGCGAAGCCGGTCTAACTGATGCGGCACCCGGCGCAGAACCTTCTTCAAGAAGTCCTCGCTAAAGTACCAATCGTACATTTCAAGGTTGATGTCTTTTTGGATGACCGTATGGCCGGCCTGGCGGAGGACGGCAGTGAGGGAGGGAAGGCTGAGATAGGGCTCGGAGGGAAACCAGTCGGGGGGGAAGATCAACATGACCTTCATCTTCCGACCGCTGGTGGCTTCGGACGCTTCACGATGGAGCAGAATCAGCTCCTTTGAAGCCCGTTCGCCCTTCGTATACTCAATGCGCATTCCGGCCTGGTCCTTTTCGCTGCCGCGGATGACAAGAAACAGTCAGAAAGCCAAGGGGTTACGGGGGCATTGTACGGGGCTGGGAGAAGGAGATGCAAGAGTGGGAGGGAAGGGACAGACTGGCTGCTTTCGCTTGAGGCCATGGCCTTTTTGGCCGCCGTAAGCCTCACTGCCGCTTGGCAGCGCAACTTGTTCCATTCTAAGCGATGCTTGAATGGAACGGCGAACAGCGCCACCACCTGCCTACGGCAGGCCGCTCTCGTTCGGCAACGGCGGACTCAACAAAGCCCTGATGCCCGCTCAAGTAACCAGTCTGTCCCCCTACAATAATATGGAGGGGAAAAAGAGAAACGGAGTGGCCAGGTGCCCTCCTTGCTCGCAGAACGCGCGGCCTAGGAAGGCCCTCGTTCGATGCGCGCAGTCGAGGGCAACCTTGGCCACCCCCTCCAATACTGGGGAGAAGGAGTAGAGGGAGGGGATAAGGAAGCGGAGCGGCAGGGCACCCAGGTTGCTCCCGTGCTCCCGGAACGCGCGCCCTCCGAAGGGCCTCGTTCGACGGCCGCAATTGGAGCAACATGGGTGCCCTGCCAATGATTTGACAACTGGCGAACCTGGGGGAGCATCAGCTCCTCTCCAATTGCTAGTTCCATTACTCAGACCACTCCCCCTCGAGGGGATTGATTTCTCAGCCGGTTGGGCGTAGGTGTTAGAACAAACAGTCAGGTAAGCGAAAAATATGAGCCCGATTACCGAGGGTGAAATAGATAAATATGCCCAATGGTTCGGATCATGTCCTCCCGTCCCCACCGGATTCCCCACACCCTATCGTTCCGTTAAACTCACCATGGAATTCCTCACGAAGGCGCCTCCTCGGTTGGCTCAAGGATAAGGCACCATCGCTCGCAGAGCTCTATGAAGCGGCTATCGTTCTTATGGAAGAGCAACGCCTTCCAGGAAGGAGTCGAATCATTGCGCACTGTGTTCGAGAGATTGCCAACGCCTTGCCATCTATACTCGACGGTGTTGAACGCAATCGGCTGCAATATGATAAGCGTTTAGACGAGATCACTCGGACATGGGAACGAATTGGAAGGCCTGCGATACTGCCACCTGTAAGCTCAGGTTCTACAGCAACACCAGATCCTCAATATGCACTTGTTCAAGACTTGTTAAATCAACTCGAAGATCTCATCAAAGAGCATAAACGCGCTCGTTCAAAAACCGATACAATCGCAGAAAGGCTTTTTCAAGCAAACCGTCCAGAGAATCGGCATCATGGCGATGTCCTACGCCCAGTTTTGAAACGATGGCTCAAGCTTAAGGAATGGTTTGTTGGCCATGCACACGATAACGGCAAGACGGACTCAGAATATGATTGGAATGACATCAACAAGAGATTCAAACTGTTTGAGAAAACAGTGCTCACGCTGGGGCAAGGTTTCTTTCAAACAATTGAGGATATCGATGAGTTAATCGGTACTTCAACACCCGCTGATGTCCACCTTGTTCTGAGTCAACTCGGACACATTGAGCATTACAGATATTTTTTCGAGAACCTCAATGACCCAGCGTGGATTTCTGCCTTTCGAGCTGAAGGAATCTTTAGAACTCCACCAACAGCCGAGAATGGTAGCAGCCCTCGCTGGCCTGCTTCAGAGTTTCTTGTGCGCACTGCCGAGAGTGCCGATGTACAGGCATTGACAGATGCTTTGACCGACATTGCAGATGCGCTCAGTCACCAGACCTTGGCGAATTCGAGCGTCATTCGAGATCTTGTGGAGGCACTTCTGAAGCTCCCAGCTGAACAGTCGGCAGGTTTTATCTCAAGTTTGAAAAAGTGGGTTTATCACGATAGTGGGTTCAGATTCTGGAGAGGGATTGGCAGACTGACTAGTCGTCTCTCGCAGGGGGGTAAGTCACAAGAAGCGCTCATGTTATTCACATGTTTGGTCGCTATCGAACGAGTGAAGCCGCGAGGTGACTCAGAATACTTATTTAAGCCGGTTAAGCCTCGGATAAACATGTATGACTATCGAGAGATCATGAAGGAACGTCTTCAGCCTATCCTGGAAGCAAGTGGCCGAGGTCTCTTAGAGAATTTATGCACTATTCTAGAGCAGGCTGCGAAGCTATCTCGCCGTTCATCTTCCTCTGACGAATGGGACGACGATTCATCAGCTTGGCAGCAAGATCTACGCATTCTGGATGAAGACGATGATGTGAGAAGCCTGTTAGCTGTTAAGACCCGAGGCGTTGCTGAAGCTCTTCTTACGGACGGACGTTTGGAAATTGCTCCACTAATTGAGAGTCTGGAGGGACGCCAATGGCTAATCTTCAGGCGGATGGCATTTCATTTCCTCGCTTGTACAAGCGCGTCACCAAGAGAGATGATCGCGTCAAGGCTTATAGGCAAACGATCGTTTAGAGATAGGAATTTACGAGAAGAGTACGATTCACTTCTTCATGTTGGGTGGACACGCTTGACTCCTGACGAACAACAGAAAATCCTTGAATGGGTGGAAGAAGGACCTGAGAACATCGCGGAACGCATTAGAAACTATGAAAGCAGCACAGGGCTACAGGCAACCGATGCAGTTATTGAGCAACATCGCCGAAGTTGGCAATGGAGACGACTATGGCCGTGCCGCATGGCACTTCCGCCTTCCTGGCGCGATCGGTATGCGGGGCTCGTAGAGGAATTTGGCGAACTCGAATCAGTGCCACGAGTGACAGAAATGAGAGATGTTGCAGCAGGCGAGCGTTCCCCGAGAACGGAAGAGGAACTACGAAGACTTTCACCCGCAGAGTTGCGGGAATATCTGCTCAATTGGATGCCAGACCGAACCTCTTTTCCATTTTCAAGCCGGTCAGACCTATCAGAAGTTTTGACTCCTCTCGTTAAAGCTAACCCCGCACTTTATGCGGATGGATCGGAACAATGGAGAGAGCTAGATCCGACATACCTTCACGCCATAATTCGTGGGTTCGCGCAAGCGCTTCAGGCAAATCGTCAGCTGGCATGGACACCAATCCTCGCCCTGTGCTCGTGGATTCTCGAACAACCTCGTATGATCCCAGGACGGAGTGTTAGCCGCCACGACGGTGATCCGGATTGGGGTGGAACCCGCTGGTGGATTGTTGAACTCTTACGCGTTGGATTTCAGAATGAGGGTTTGGAGATTCCGATCGAACATCGTAGTGTGGCCTGGCACCTGCTAGAAGCGCTGACGATGGATCCAGATCCGGAGGCTGCTGAGGATGAGGAAGATTTCGAACGTCCTGGTCAGGCAATGAATCGTGCAATCAATTCGGTTCGTGGCCGGGCTATTGAGGGCCTGTTCTTCTATCCAGGATGGATCAAGCGACAAACAGGCGATACTGGTCCTGCACGCCTGCCGGAAGAAGCACTTGCGGTGCTAGAGAGACATTTAAATCCAGAGCAAGACCCTTCCTTAGCGATTCGCTCTCTCTATGGCCGATGGGTTCCATGGATCTTACAGTTTGATCGAGCATGGGGAACCCATGCTGTCTCTAGGATATTCCCGGAGACCGAATCACGGCATTGGTTAATCGCCTGGGATGGCTTCATAAGCTTTAACAATCCATATGACGACATATTCGAACCGATGCAGCCAATTTATGCCAAGGCGATTTCACAATTACGATGTCCTGCAAGTGAGGCGGATGATACTCGACATTTGCGTGATGAAAGGTTGGCTAGCCATCTGATGACGTTTTACTGGCGTGGGCACTATCCGCTCGAGGACGAATCCGGTCTTCTCCGTAGATTTTTTGTCCTGGCACCGGACAAGGTTCGGGCAGAGGCGATTGAGTTTCTTGGTCGCAGCTTGGATATGACGGCGAATCCTATCGACCCGATTGTCCTGGACCGTATTCAACGTTTATGGACCTTGAGACTTGAACAGGCAGGACAAGACCCGACAATAAATCAGGCGGAACTCATGGCATTCGGATGGTGCTTCGGCTCGAAAAAATTTGAGGCACGATGGGCAATCGAAAATCTTTTGGGGGTATTGAGACTGACTCATAATATTGATCCTGATTTCCTAGTCCTAGAGTGCTTACCTGACTATGTATCCGAGTTTCCAATTGCCGTCCTAGAATGTGTCAGGCTATTAATCGAAGGACAAACGTCTCAAATTGAGCTTTCAAGTTGGGAGGGAGACCTTCGTCGAATTTTCATGCAAACGCGCGAACATCTCATGCCGGAGGTTCGTAATGCAGGAAACGAAGTGATTGAACTACTGGGTCGCCGGGGATATGTAAATTATGGAGATCTACGCTCTCCGGACTGACCTGATTATCACCAAATTATTTAAGAGATGAAAAGGTGTCAGAGGAAGAAAGAAAAGGGGACAGGCTACTTTTCTAGCGGATTTCTCGGCCTCCCCCGCTTCCGCATCGTCGATTCTAATCCCAGCGCAACAGCAATCTTCGCTTGCCAGTCTTCCCTCCCATAGGGTTGCTGTCTGTTGACGCACGTGCGTAGCGTCCCAAGTTCAGAGTCGAAGAGCGGCTGATCAATCCATTGCACCCACTCGGTTGGTAGCTCGACGGGAACCGGGTCACTCACATGTGGGAATCGCAGACTGGACCAGGGCCAGTCCATCGCATGCTCGACTAAACCCGCACGAACTGGATTGCGGAGCACATACCGGAGGGCCGTGAGGAGATAGTCGTCTTGCTGAATCGGAAAACTTTTGAACCGACCCTGCCAGACATGACCATGGCTCCGGTAATGCTGGTGGTACCGCCGGACATGGCTCGTCATCCACCACTGCATGAATGGGCTTAGCGCAGCTTCGGTGGCCGGCTGCACGATCAGATGGAAATGATTTGGCATCAGGCAGATGCCGAACACTTTGACGGGAAATTTTGATTTCGCGGCAGTAAGCAAGTCGAGGAAGGCCGTGTAGTCGCCGTCTTTATGGAAGACGGTCGCCCCACCGTTCCCTAGATTCAAGACATGGTAGGCGTGTCCGGCCACTTGTCCGCGTGGAATCCGAGGCATAGCGATAATACGGTACGCGAACTAGATCCCCTAACGCAAGAATAAGTAGCCTGTCCCCTTTTCTTATCCCCATTGAGCTCGGTGTGACGGGGTACCGGCTGGGAAACATTCGTGACGGGATTGTGATACCAATCGTGCTTTCCGCCGTGGCGAACCAACACACAGCCACCGGCTTCGAGCTGTCTAATGAGGTCTTTGCGCTTCACCGAAGGGTCAGCTCGGCAAGCTTACGAATGCCTGGAATTTCACCGCTGGTGAGGTCGCGGAACAGATCGCGAAGATTGGACTGTAGGTCTTCGAGGGACTCCCCCTGCGTCCAGTAATCAGGGTAGTCATGGAGATACCCGAGCCACTGGCCGTTGTCCTGCCAATAAATATATTGTGTCGAATCCATAGCGGCCATTATAGCGGCAGTCCATTAACTTGCAAAGAGGACAACGGAAAATGAATACTCACGAACGGCGAATCTGTTGCAGAATATCAGCCGAGCTTGTCGTCTCCCCCCGATCAGCCTCAGCCATCGCGGCAAGAAGCTTAGCCACTTCCACAGGGGCAAGTTCAAAGAAGCTCTTAGACTCCCTTTTGCCCTCGAAATCCTGAATGCGCATGCCGGCTGGGACAAGAAAGGGGTCGGGAGTCTTTTCTTGACAACATCACCGCCGTCTTGGTAAAAGATAATCCATGCCACGCCGTCCACGCCTTGCTGCTGGAGATCTCGCCTATCATGTCCTCAACCGTCGGGTTGGACGGCTCCCCTTGTTTGAGAGACCGGCTGACTACGTGGCCTTCGAGAAGATTCTGGCCGAGGCCCACGCCCTGACCCGCATTCGCATCACGGCCTATTGTTTGATGCCGAATCACTGGCACCTGCTGCTCTGGCCTCGGCACGACGGGGAGCTCTCAGAGATTCTGCGGTGGATCACCGTCACGCATACGCAACGCTGGCATGCGCACCACGACACTGCCGGCACCGGGGCGGTCTATCAAGGTCGTTTCAAGTCATTTCCAGTCCAGACCGATGAGCACTTTCTGACGGTCGCACGTTATGTGGAGCGCAACGCGCTGCGGGCAAAGCTGGTTAAACGAGCGGAAGACTGGCAGCGGTCAAGTCTGTGGCGCCGAGATCATGGGGACCCCAAGCTGACGACCTGGCTCAGCGACTGGCCCGTGGAGCGGCCACGAGACTGGGTATCCCGAGTGAATCGACCTGAAACTGCCTTAGAACTGGAATCTCTCAGGCTCAGCGTGCAACGGGGCCGCCCCTTCGGCGAAGAAGCCTGGGTGACACGGATGGCGAAGCGGTTCGGGATGGAATCGACCCTGCGGCCTAGAGGAAGGCCGAAGGGGTCATGAATAAAGACTCCCGACCGTGTTATTCGCGCGAGACTGCCATCCTTACCAGTGAGATGCCGCATGAGCAGAGTCAGCGCGATCAAACAACAGATTAAGACGCAGTCTTCCGCGGAGTTGACCGCGTTCCGTTCCTGGTATGCCGCGTTTGACGCTCAGGCTTGGCGAACGCGCGAACCCAGACAGCCCCACGCACTAGCCCGCATGATTCATGACGGTTCGTCGCGAAATCGCTGAGCCGCGTTGCGAGAGCGGCGCGCGGAGCCTTGAGGACCTGAGGCGTACTCGTGCAGTACGTTGAAGGTCCGAGGGGCGAGCCCGCCGACCGAGGGCTCGTCGTCGCAGCGGATCGGTGATTGCAGCAGACGTGTTCATGAATCATGCGGGCTAGATAGACCGCCTCTGAATCGCCCGCACCGCGCACCTACATTTTCTACAGCGTGATGGATACGCCTCTCACATTACAGTAGACTTGTTCACACCAGATTACCGAGACGACCTATGATCCCCACAATCCGCTTGACTCGGTCAATCGCTACCATCCTGCTCTCCGCGAGGATCGTCCGAAGCACACAGCAGGGTGGAGCGTGATGGACTACGTTACCCAAGGGAGAACATTGCATGGATCCCATTAAGTCGTTCATGGTTCCGAGTGAAAAGTTTATTTCGGTTGAGCGAGATACGGATGTGCGGACGGCGGCAGGAATCATGCGCGACCGCCACATCAGCAGCCTATTTGTGACGAAAGGGGAGGAGATCGTCGGCATCCTGACGGATACCGATATGGTTCGTCGCGTGGCCGCAGTTGACGTCGATACTCGTGTGATAACGGCTGACCAAATTATGTCGGCGCCGCTCGTGACGGTCGAAGGAGATAAGACCGTATTAGATGCCAGCGATCTGATGGCCCAAAAGCATATCCGACATCTCGGCGTCACGGAGGGTGGGAAATTGGTCGGCATGATTTCTGTGCGCGACATCCTGGCGTTCTTAACGAATCTCCGAAAGAAGTAATCCGATGAAGAAAGAAATGCGGCTTGAGTGCTCACTCCACGTGCAACACGACCGGCCTTGATGGGTTACGGTGTTGCCAGACCACAACAATGCTACACGCACATGAATGTTGAAGAACGTGAGACGGTGAACATAAGCCAGGCCCATGGCCCGGCCACTATGGGATAGGAGACTGGAAGGAACCCCCAGTACCCAGAGCTGCGACTCAGCCCGCAACGTGATGTGAGGCACCCGTTGCACTTGGAACTTGAACCAGCCCGGCAAAAAAGGGTCGGGACTCTTTTTAGTGACAACCTCACAACGTTTTCGGCAAACAGTCCGTCATACCACGCCGCCCATGCCTCGCTGTTGGAGACCTCGCCTATCATGTCCTCAACCGTCGGGTTGGGCGGCTCCCCTTGTTTGAGAGACCGGCTGACTACATGGCCTTTGAGAAGATTCTGGCCGAGGCCCACGCCCTGACCCGCATCCGCATCGCGGCCTATTGTGTGATGCCGAATCACTGGCACCTGCTGCTTTGGCCTCGGCACGACGGGGAGCTCTCAGAGGTTCTGCGATGGATCACGGTCACGCATACGCAGCGCTGGCATGTTCACCACCACACCACCGGGACAGGCTCGGTCTATCAAGGTCGCTTCACGTCGTGTCCCATCCAGACCGATGAGCACTTCCTACCCGTTGCACGCTATGTGGAACACAATGCGCTGCGGGCCAAACTGGTCACACGCGCAGAAGACTGGCGATGGTCAAGTGTGTGGCAGCGGAATCAGAGAGACACCAAGCTGACAACCTGGCTGAGTGACTGGCCCGTGGAGCGCCCACGCGATGGCTGACGCGCATAAACCGCCCTCAGTCTGCATCGGAGTTGGAGTCGCTTCGAGTGAGCGTGCAACGGGGCCGCCCCTTCGGCGAAGAAGCCTGGGTGAAACGGATGGCGAAGCGGTTCGGGATGGAATCGACCCTGCGGCATCGAGGAAGGCCTCGCGCACCGTGGGAAAGCTAGGCCGCCCCTTCAGCTAGGAAGCTGAAGGCTGAACATGGCACGACAGTTTGGCATAGAATCTACACTGTGGTCCCGTGAGCGACCGAGAAGATATTGACAAACATTCCCGACGCCTGTTTCATTCCCGCAGGTTCCCTACACAGGCCCCCGCCTACCGACAAATTTCCCTTCACCCATCTTGCTCACAAGCCATAAAGACCTGAAATAAAGCGGGTCTACAGCAGGCGTAGCGTGACCTTCCCCTCATTGGAGTTACTTCTTTGTGGTCTGTCCCTTTTCCAAGGCGCCCTCTATGCTTCTTGCTAGGGGAACCGTCTATGGAACAAGGGCCCCCCTCGATGGACGGTCAAGGAGGTATTCTCATGGCAACCATACTCGTCATTGATGATCAAGAATCCATACGCGCTCTACTCCGTGTCGCACTAGAAGTGGCTGGCCACGAAGTCCTTGAAGCGTCGAATGGACGTCTTGGACTTGAGGTGTATCGCGAGCGATCAGCGGACTTAACCATCACCGATATCGTCATGCCTGAGATGGACGGCCTTGAAATGATGTTGGAGCTAACCAGGGGCTTTCTCAACGTAAAAGTTATCGCCATGTCCGGCGGCCTAGAGAGCGCTGGTCCACTCAACGTGGCCAAGCTGTTGGGTGCGCGTCAGACGTTTCAAAAACCCTTCGATATGAACCAATTACTCAGTGCCGTTCGCTACGAATTGTTGCATTAGCGGCCACGGATGACATCTCGTCGACCCGTTCACGCCGGTGATCGGGTGTAGTAGGTCGAGAGAGACATTACACGGGACCCGTCTATATCAGCCGCCACACACCAAGGCATTCCCGCCACCACACGCTCTGTACCCCTCACCCACACGCGAGCCCCAGCGCCAGATGTGGCATAGAGGCAGGGCCCTCCTTCATGCCCTGGCCTGCCCTGCCCCCTCCTCTTCCGAACTACCAGGTCCTAGCCCGCATGATTCATGCGGGCTAGGATTCACGATCGGGTGGTCGCTTGATCGAGGGGTCTGGTTCTTCTGGCCGCGTGCATCGACCTCGGTCTCAATCAGCCGGCCATCCGCGTGGTAGCGGGTAGAGTGCCGGACACCGAGGCCCATGGAATACGGCCAAGGTTCCATCCGTATAGGCGTGGACCCGCACCGTGGCCCTTCACATCATGAAACCGGTGTGGATCCTGCTGGATCTGCAGGCTCAGGCCCTGATCGTGCACGGTGTTGTCCTTGGCCACGACCACTCCTCTTGCACACACAGGATCTCGGCGATGTGCGTGCCGATCCACGGAATGAAGGCGGTGCCCGGTTCGGTCGCCCGCACCATACACCGGTCGTGATACTGGGGGAGGAACCGCTCGGTCAGATACCGATTGGCCGCCGCCCTCTCGGTGATCCCGGCCAGGGCCGATTCTTTGGTGAGCCGGTCCTGTCGAGTGCGGAAGGCGCGCGCCGACCGGCCTCCTGCTTCCGGCGAATAGGCAGAAATCAGCGTGATCCCCAGTTGCTGCAAAGCGCGATGCACCTGCGTCAACCTGGTCTTGTCCACTTTCCCCCCAGCCTCGTCGGTGTGCCAGTCGTGGGAGCCCCGGTCGGTATAGAGAAAACTGAAGAGCCCTTGGGTCTCGATGACCTCATGCAGGCCCTGGAGACTGCTCTGTGTGCCTTCTTCCTCGACGAAGAAGGCCGAATAGATCTCCCTCGTGGCATCATCCAACGTCACGATCAAGTCCCACTGACAACCCGGTCCCCACTCATGCATGGAGCCGTCTTGGTGGAGCATCATTCCGGGCAAGGGTTTGCGCGGCCGCTGCTTGCGCTGCGCGCCGCGTCGAGGTGCCCGCGTGACCTGCCCCGCGGCCTGGAGTGTCTTCTTGGTCCAGCGATAGGAACGGTGCCCGCCGTGCTCGGTCTGCCAGCGCTCATGAAAATGCCTCACGGTCCAGCCGCTGTAGCGGGTCTCATACAATGTCAGCATGCGGAGCGCCTCATCGACCGGCACCGCACGGGCCGAGAGCCGGCCGATCCGCCATCGTGACATTCCTCGACCCCCTCGGTATCATAGCGCCCACTCCAGCGGCGACACGTCCGCTCGGTCACCCCCAGCATCTCGCCCGCCGCCGCCATCGTGAGTTCTCGCCGTTGTCGCCGCCCCTACAGCTCTTTAAACCGCATCCCTCTCACCTCCTGTAATACTCACGCCCCTGTCATGGTGGCCCTCCTTCAGGACGCACCCTCAACCGGACAGATAATGTGCTCGCTACAGCCAAAATTTCTCCACAGGCCCAGGCCGACCTACGCGCGAACAGGTTCCGTCCAAACCCGAAGTTGCATCCCTCTCCGCCTTTCGCTAAGGTGCGAGTCATGACCCATTCCCTCGCGCGTTCACTCGTCCTTGCCGGCGCGAGCGGGCTATTCCTCCCGCTGAGTTTCCCGAAATCTGATCTCGGACTGTTGGCCTGGATCGCCCTCGTGCCGTTGCATTGGGCGTTAGACGGCAAGAACAAGACGCAGGCGTTTTGGGTCGGCTGGCTGTCCGGCACGATTGCGTTCACAGGCATGATGGCGTGGGTGGTCACCGCCATGAACACCTACGGCAAGGTTCCCCTCGCAATCAGCTATGGCCTCCTCTTACTGCTCGCAGCCTATTTGGGCCTGTATGTCGGCCTCTACTCTGCTGGAGGCGTGTGGTTTCGGAACCTGATTCCTCGTTACGGCTTCTTTGTCTTTCCCTGCTTATGGGTGACCCTCGAACTGATCCGAACCTATGCGTTGAGTGGATTGCCCTGGGGCCTTCTCGGTTATTCTCAATATCGCCAGATCGAGATCATTCAAATTGCCGATCATATGGGGGTCTACGGGGTCTCGTTCCTTATTGTGATGGTGAATGTCGCGCTGGCTGAATTCCTGACTTGGCTGATGCCGCTGTTCCGGAGATTCCGCCCGGCAAGGCTCCCATGGGAACTCGCGGCGACGGCGGTATTGCTGGTGGCGCTCTCGTGGGAGTATGGCCTTGCGACACTATCTGAAACGCCGTTTTCTGATATTCCCCGATCGTCCATCAGCGTGGGAGTGGTGCAGCCGAATGTCGATCAGGCGGTGAAATGGGATACGGCCTATCGAGAGGAGACGCTCGCACGCTTTAATCGGCTGACGGAACAGCTTGGCCGTACCACAGATTTGGTGGTGTGGCCGGAAGCAGCCACACCGTTCGTCTTTGAACGTGAGCCGGAGTACCAGCTCCAACTCATTGCGTTGGCCAAGCATGTTCAAACACCCCTCTTGTTCGGAAGCCCCGCCCTACGTTTCTATCCAAATCGGAAACCCTATCTATTGAACAGCGTCTACCTCCTCTCGCCCGATGGCCAAACGTTGGGGCGCTACGACAAACAGCATCTTGTGCCGTTCGGCGAATATATCCCGCTCAAGTCTTCTCTCTTATTTTTCCTCGACAAATTGGTAGAAGGGATCGGCGATTTCGAAGCCGGACCCGGTCCGACCGTCTTGACGTTGACACCGCAGTCCAGGCCTGCGACTGCAGGTATGGAGGGAACTGTGCCGCGACCGATCAATTTCGGGGTGGCGATCTGTTACGAAGTGATTTTTCCGAACCTGGTGCGCCAGTTCGCTGCGAATGGGGCGGAGTTCTTGGTGACCGTGACGAACGATGCATGGTTTGGCGACTCGTCGGCTGCCTCGCAACATTTTTCCATGGTGGTATTTCGTTCGGTCGAGAATCACTTGGCCTTTGCTCGCTCAGCCAACACCGGCATATCCGGGTTCATCGATCCGTTCGGACGCATCGTCGACGCGACGCCGACCTTTACGGAGCAGGCCGTCAAGGCAACGATTCGAGCCTGGCACCCGCATACGTTTTACAGCCGGCACGGCGATGTGTTTGCCTACGGCTGTGCTATACTCTGCGCGCTTTTATTCCTGCTCGGCATGTTCCGCACCAAGGGATCAGAACCGGACGCCATTGCCGTCACTCCGGTCTAACGTGAAAGGATCGCTCCATGTTGGATGAGATAAAGAATCGCGTGCGGGCCGTCGGACAATTGGTATTGGAACTACGGGGGCATCTTTGACTTCGCTCGCATGACGGCCGAATTGGCACATCTGGAGCAACAAACATCACAGCCGGACTTTTGGAACCATGCTCAGAAGGCCGCCAAGGTCGGACGGAAGAAGTCCACGATTGAGCATGATCTCCAGCAGTGGCGGGACATCGATGGGAAGATGAGCGATCTGGACGCGTTGCTCGAACTGGCAGAAGAAAGCGACGATCCCGGGCTCATGAAGGAGTTAACGTTCGAGCTGGATCAATTCGAGCCGAAGCTCGCTGCCCTGCGGCTTGAATTGTTGCTGTCGGGCGAACTGGACCCCAACAACGCGATTGTGGCCATCCATCCCGGCGCCGGAGGAACGGAGTCGCAGGACTGGGCGCAGATGCTGCTCAGGATGTACCTCCGTTGGGCCGAAGGCAAAAAATTCAAGGTTGAAACGCTGGACCTGCTCCCAGGAGAGGAAGCAGGGATCAAAAGCGTGACGCTGCTCGTGACAGGGGCCTATGCCTATGGCTATCTCAAGGCTGAAGCCGGCGTCCATCGTTTGGTGCGCATTTCACCCTTCGATGCGAACAAGCGGCGGCATACCTCCTTTGCCTCGGTCTTCGTCTATCCCGAAGTGGATGAGGAGATCGACCTCGTGATCGAAGACAAAGACCTCAGGATCGATACCTTTCGTGCCGGAGGGGCCGGCGGACAGAATGTGAATAAGGTCGAGACGGCCATCCGCATGACACATCTGCCGACCGGGCTCGTGGTGCAATGTCAGAATGAACGGTCGCAGCTCCAGAATCGCAACGGCGCGATGAAGGTCTTGAAGGCGCGCCTCTATGAGCTGGAGCTGAAAAAGAAAGAAGCGGAGTTCAATGCGATCGCCGGGGAGAAGAAGGATATCGCATGGGGTAGCCAAATTCGATCCTATGTGTTCCAACCCTATCAAATGGTCAAAGACCACCGGACCGGCTACGAAGTGGGCCAGGTCGCTGCCGTCATGAACGGCGATCTAGACGGATTTATCGAGGCCTACCTGAAAGCAAAAATGGCCAATAGCATCAGCCACGAGGCGCTGGATGAACCGCCCCTCTAGCCCCTTGCCCATCACCGTACGCCAGAAACAGTTATGGACGAACTGAACGAACAGCAACAGCAACGCATCAAGAAGCTCGACGCCCTGCGTGAAGCAGGCGTGGCCCCCTACGGCACGCGCTTCGCCGTGAAGGATCGTGCAGGCCGACTGATCGAACTCCATGCCGAGAAAATCAAAGAGGTACTGGAAGGAGAACAGATCTCCTGTACCGTTGCAGGCCGCATCGTCGCCCTCCGGCGCTTCGGCAAGGCGGCCTTTGCCGTGTTGCAAGACGGATCCGATCGGCTGCAGGTCTATCTCAAGAAAGATCATCTTTCAGAGCAGGGCTACCGCATTGCCGAGCTGCTCGACTTGGGCGATTGGATCGGCGTGACCGGCACCCTCTTTCGCACGAAGACGAATGAATTTACCGTCGAGGTCTCACAGCTGACCTTCCTGAGCAAAGCGCTCCGACCGCTTCCGGAAAAGTGGCACGGGTTGACGGACGTGGAAACCCGCTATCGGCAGCGTTATGTCGACTTGATCGCCAATCCTGAAGTCCATGGCATCTTCGCCATGCGCAGCCGAATCATTGCCGGCATTCGCGCCTTCTTGATCGAACGAGACTTCCTTGAGGTCGAAACGCCGATGATGCACCCGATTCCCGGAGGCGCGGCGGCGAAACCCTTCGTCACCCACCATAATGCCCTCGGTGTGGACCTCTATCTCCGCATTGCGCCGGAGCTCTACTTGAAACGGTTGATCGTAGGCGGCTTTCCCCGTGTGTTTGAAATCAACCGCAACTTCCGGAATGAAGGCATCTCGACGATTCATAATCCGGAATTTACGATGCTGGAATTCTACGTCGCCTATGCCGACTATCAGGACTTGATCGTCCTCACGGAAACACTTGTCTCCTCCTTGGCGCAACAGATCCTCGGCAAGATGGTCATCGACTATCAGGGCAAGAACATCACTCTCACGCCTCCGTGGCGTCGTTGGTCCTATCATCAGGCGATCCTGGAGGTGAACAGCCTTGATCCTTCCGTCCTTCAAGATAAGGATCTGGCGATCGCAGCGGCCAAACAGCTGGGCATCGCGATCGACCCAAAGTGGCCGCTCTTTAATATCGTGAACGAAATCTTCGAGGAAACCGTCGAGCCGAATCTGATTCAGCCGACCTTCATTACCGACTACCCCATTGAAATTTCCCCCCTCGCGCGGCGCAAAGACTCGAACCCAGCGTTGACCGATCGCTTCGAGCTCTACATTGCCGGTCGGGAAATCGCGAACGCCTTTTCAGAGTTGAACGATCCCCTGGACCAACGGGAACGGTTCGAAGGGCAAGCGGCACAGCGGGCAGCGGGCGACGAAGAAGCGCATCTGGTCGACGAAGACTTCCTTCGAGCCTTGGAGTACGGTATGCCACCGACCGCAGGCGAAGGGATCGGCATCGACCGGCTGATCATGCTCTTTACCAATCAAGCGTCGATCCGCGATGTGGTCCTCTTTCCTCAACTCAGGCCCGAGAAATAACAGTGGCGCTCCCCTACGAAATCTTTGTCGGGTTACGATATCTGCGCGCGAAGCGTCGGAATCGGACGATTTCATTGAACACCATGGTCTCCATTGCCGGGATCACACTCGGTGTGGCTGCCTTGATTGGGACGGTCGGGATCATGACCGGGTTTAAAGAGGACATTCAGGCGAAGATTCTTGGGACGACGGCCCATATCATCGTGCAGGACCGGATGAAGGACAGCATGAGCGAGTACGATCCCATCGCCCAACAGGTGGCCACCGTGCCGGGTGTCGTGGCGGCCACCCCGTTTGTGCTCAAGCAGGTCATGCTCACGACCCAGAGCGGCGTACAAGGCGTTGTGATCCGCGGCATCGATCCACAACGCGAAGCCACGGTGACCGAGCTGGCCAAGAATCTCTCGACTGGAGAATTAGCCGACCTCAGCAGGCCGGTCAAAGTGAAGCAATCACCGGCCGACGATCCGGACGGCCCGGCAGTCGAGACAGAAAAACCCGGCATCATCCTGGGCAAGGAATTGGCGATGCGACTTGGTGTCTTTGTCGGGGATACGGTCAATGTCGTGTCCCCTCCCGCCGGTCCAACCAGTGCGATCGGCATGGTACCCAAGATCAGAACCTTCGCGCTGGTCGCGCTGTTTCAATCCGGCATGTACGAGTACGACTCCTCGTTGGCCTACATCGACCTCGCGGAAGCACAGAAGTTTTTCAACATGGGACACACGGTGACGGGCATTGAAATTAAAGTCACCGACGTCTTTCATGCGGACGAAACAGCCCGTTCGGTGGAGCAGTCGCTCGGCTTCGCCTATGGCGCGCGCGATTGGATGCAGATGAACCGCAATCTGTTTTCCGCCCTCAAACTCGAAAAAACGATGATGTTTCTCTTGTTGGTGCTGATCACGATCGTGGCCTCTTTCAACATCGTCAGCACCCTCACCATGATCGTGACGGAAAAACAAAAGGAGATTGCGATCCTCAAAGCCATGGGCGCAACGCGCAAGAGCATCCGGCGTATTTTCATGCTGAACGGATTGATCATCGGCCTATCTGGAACCGCCATCGGCATTCCGCTCGGCTACACCTTTCTCTGGCTGATCCAGACATTCTGGACCCTCGATGCGTCGGTCTATTACATCTCGCGGATTCCCGTCCATGTACAAGCCATGGATGTGCTCCTGGTGGCCGGCTCTGCCATCCTGATCAGCTTCGCCGCCACGGTCTACCCCTCGCTCCAAGCAGCCAAACTTGAACCGGTGGCCGCGCTGCGATACGAATGATCATGCGAGCCGCTTCAGCACTTCTCTTTCATCGGGAGCTCCGGCGTGATCACCGTCACTAATCTGACCAAATCGTTCCCGATGGGCGGGCAGACCCTCACGGTGCTGAAGGGCGTCAATCTACAGATTCAACGCGGCGAGTTAATCGCGATCGTCGGCGCCTCAGGAGCAGGGAAAAGCACGCTGCTCCATATCATCGGCACGCTCGATCGCCCGACCACTGGGACGGTCCACTTCGACGGCCAGGATCTGTCCACAATGGCGGAGGGGGCACAAGCGGATTTCAGGAATCGGCGTATCGGGTTTGTCTTCCAGTTTCATCATCTCCTACCGGAATTCACCGCACTCGAGAACGCCTGTATGCCCGCCCTGATTCAACGGCGAAGTCTTGCAGATATTGAGCCGGACGCCATCACGTTGTTGCAAGAGGTCGGGCTGGGAGCTCGGTTACATCACAAGCCTGGCGAGTTATCCGGCGGTGAGCAGCAGCGCGTGGCGGTCGCACGCGCCCTCTTGCAGAAACCCGATCTCGTGTTGGCTGATGAGCCGACGGGAAACCTGGATACGCACACGGGCGACGCGCTCTTTGCGATGATGCGTGAACTGAACAAGGCCCGCGGGACCACCTTCGTGATCGTGACCCACAACGACAAACTATCGGCCCAAGCCGACCGGATTGTGCATATGCAGGACGGCCAAATTGTGTAGACAATATTGTGGCACCCCGCCCTGTTCACCGGAACGTGCCCTGCCGTGCCACCCGTTGGTTACATAGAGAGCGGGACCCCGTCTTACCTTGACGAGAGCTATTTCATCCAATTAGACTCAGCTCAATATCTCGACTCGCAAGGAGTTGACCTCGTATGTCCTGTGATTGGTCGTTTCGTGCCACGGTGATCGTCCTGTGTCTGCTGATTCCTGCACAGGCGCTGGCCCTAGAGTTTGTCACGGTGGGTCCTCGCGCGATGGGTATGGGAGGGGCCGGCGTGGCCATCACGACAGATTCCTTAGCCACCTATTGGAATCCCGCCGGACTCGCGATGACCCAGACCGTTGATGTCAGAATCCAAGGCGGTGGACAGGTCATCGATCGTCTCGGCATCGCCGACGCCGTCCACGACCTCGAAAAATTCAATCCCGACGATCTTTCCCCGGCGAATCAAACCAGAGCCCAAGACATCGCCAATCGGATCAATCGAGACGGTGCCACCGTATCGATCAATGGGTCCGCTGGGCTCTATGTCAAGGGACATCTCGGCGAACATGCCTTCGGATTCAACGTATCCGATGTGGCGACCGGTGGCGGGTTTGTAAGTACCCCAGCGACGGCGACCCTGAGCGGCTCAACTGTGCGTTTGACTGGTGAAATGGCCCTCAGAGGGTTAGAGGCGCGGCAGGTGGCGTTCTCCTATGCCTATGCCTTTTCCGATAAAACATTTTCTTTCGGAGTGACGGGAAAAGTCATTCAAGGCGCCGCCTACAGAGGGAGCACCCTCCTCACCGGAGGGACCGACGTGTCCATTCACGACAACTTTGGGAGAGCCACGCTCTCGACCGCCTTTGGTATTGACGTGGGCGCCATCTACCGCCCATCCTCATGGCTGCGCTTCGGCCTGGTCGCGAAAGACATCAATCAACCGACCTTTGATACTCCCGGTGGAGAAGAACTGAAACTGGGTCCCCAAGTTCGAGGCGGTGTCGCGGTCAACCCCTATTCTTCGCTGACGTTGACGGCAGATGTCGATGCAACCTCGAACAAGACATTTGTTCCTGGCGTCAAGAGCCAGGTGTTGAGCATAGGAGCCGAACAGACCATCTTCTCTCAATTCATGTCGTTCCGGCTCGGCGCCTTCAAGAATATGAAGGATGTCGGGACACCGTTTACCCCTACTGCAGGGTTGGGCCTACGGATCTTTGCATTCCGTCTCGATGTGGGCGGCGGGTATGACTTCAGAGAAAAGGGCGCGCTGGTATCAGGCTCTGCTTCTTTGACATTCTAATGGTATACTGAACTCATGTTCATGCTTCATCACCTTCAACGCAGCATTGTGCTCTGCCTTCTTCCTCTCCTCATCGCCGGTTGTGGCGGCTTGCAAGAAGTGTGGGAAGGACCAGGGGCGCGAATGTTCCGGCCTCAAGCCATTGCAGTGCTTCCTCCCATGGCCAGCCAATACGACAACGCGCGCGAAGACATTCAACAAGTCTTGTCCGATGCCGTCAATAAAGCCGCCACGATCGAACGGATGGTGTCTCCTGAGAATGTGACGGATATCTTCCAAGCTTCGAAAGAGGCGTTCGATGCGTTGGTGTTCTACTTCTCACGTCTAGAGATGACGGGGCAATCGGACAAGGATTCCGCGGTGAAATTGGGTAAAGCACTGAGTGTGGACTCGTTCCTCGTTGTACGGATCAACTCGTGGGAATACATGCGCAAGGAAGGCGACAATGTCGGTCGGGTGGGCCTCAGCCTCCGCTTGGTCGATGCCACCACCGGCACCACCGTCTGGAAGGCTCGACATGAACGGTCGAGCAGCTATATGTTCTACCGGCCGAATTTAAAGGATATTGCCAAAGAGTTGGCCGCTGAGATGATTCGGGCCATGCCCCCCCAAGCCAAACCATAGTCCCTGCCCTCTCTTCTCTCTCGCCTCATGCCCCCTCACCTGTTCCTGGCGATTTTGTGCCGACCATCACGAATGATATGCGCTAGCGTGTTGTTGGCTGAGCCGCGTTCATGGCGGTTTTCAATGAACGAACAAATGCGGCTACCTGCTTCACCATCTCTGGCTTCTGTTGGTATGCGGCGATCTGTTTGACGATCGCGCTGCCGACGATCACCCCATCGGCAATAGCTGCAACCTTGGCGGCATCTTCCGGCGTCGCAACCCCAAAGCCGACTGCCACCGGCACTTTCGTGACCTTCCGAATTTTTCCGACATTCTTCGCCACATCTGCCACGTTGACCAGTTTCGCGCCGGTAATGCCGGTCAACGACACGTAATAGACGAAGCCCTGTGACTGGCGCGCCACAAAGGTTCGTCGCTCAGCCGTGCTCGTGGGGGCGAGAAGAAATATCAATGGAAGTCCAACCGCAGCAGCCGGCCCTTTCAGCGGACCTGCTTCATCCGGGGGCATGTCAGGCATGATCAGCCCGTCAACACCGGCTTGGGTTGCCTCCTGGCAAAACCGTTCAGGGCCGAACGCGTGAATACTGTTGTAGTAGGCCATCAAGACCAATGGAATCTGAGTCCTGGCCCTGAGGCTGGTGATCATGGAAAGGATCGCTCGAAGGGTTGTCCCGCTACGCAAGGCTCGCTCTGCCGCCTGTTGGATCACGGGACCATCGGCGATGGGGTCGGAAAACGGGACACCCAATTCAATGATATCGGCCCCAGCCTGTTCTAACGCCACGACCAGCTGCTCGGTCTCTTGCAGTGAGGGGTCGCCTGCCATCACATAGGTAATGAGCGCCTTCTCACCTCGCTTCTTCAGCTGTGCAAAGGTCCGGTCGAGCTTCGATGTCACAGCGTGATCCCTCGCATGTTGGCAATCTGCTGGACGTCTTTATCCCCACGACCGGACAGATTCACAACGAGAATCTGACTCTTCTTCATCGTGGGCGCGATCTTCACCGTGTGCGCAATGGCATGGGCGCTTTCGAGGGCCGGCATAATCCCCTCTTCTCTGGCCAGCAGGTCGAACGAAGCCATGGCCTCATCGTCGGTCACCGAGGTGTATGAGGCTCGCCCTTGATCCCGCAAATAGCTGTGTTCGGGACCGATCGCGGCATAGTCCAACCCGGCTGAAACCGAATGGGTCAGATTCACCTGTCCATCGTCACCCTGGAGCAGATAGGTCATGGTGCCTTGCAAGACGCCAGGCTTTCCTCCGGCAAAACGAGCGGCATGCTTTCCACTTGCGACCCCCAGGCCGCCGGCTTCGACGCCGATCATCTTCACCTTCTTGTCTTTGATAAACGCATGGAAGAGTCCTATGGCATTGCTGCCCCCGCCGACGCAGGCAATCAGGCCATCGGGCAACCGGCCCTCTGCGGCAAGAATCTGTCTCCGAGCTTCACGTCCGATGATAGATTGAAAATCCCTGATCATCATCGGATAGGGATGGGCTCCGAGCACTGAGCCAAGAATGTAGTGGGTCGTGCGGATATTCGTCGTCCAATCCCGCATGGCTTCGCTGATGGCATCCTTGAGCGTGCGGCTTCCCGCATCGACAGCCGTGACGGTCGCGCCGAGCAATCTCATGCGAAAGACATTCAGCGCCTGGCGCTGCATGTCTTCGGTCCCCATATACACTTCACACTGAAGGCCGAACAGTGCCGCAACAGTCGCCGTCGCCACTCCATGTTGTCCGGCTCCGGTTTCTGCAATGATGCGCGGCTTCTTCATCCGCCGGGCCAACAGTCCCTGCCCGATCGCGTTATTAATTTTATGCGCCCCGGTATGACAGAGATCTTCGCGCTTCAAATAGATCTTTGCTCCACCCAACCGCTTCGTGAGTCGTTGGGCAAAGTAGAGGGAAGTGGGACGTCCGACGTACTGCTTTAAATAATAGGCGAGCTCGGCCTGAAAGCTCCGGTCCTTTTTGACCAGGGCATATTCCTGCTCCAATTCAAGCAGCGCAGGCATGAGTGTTTCAGGGACATAGCGTCCCCCATAGGCGCCGAACCGGCCTTGCTTGTTGGGAACAGATGTCATCGCCATCCTCCTGCTCTTTGCGCAGGATGCTGAAAAATCCCGCCAGCGTCGTTCTCGCATCGTTCAGACCCTCAACGTACCCCAGAGGTACGCCTCGGGCCTTCACTCGCTGCGGCCTTGCTGGACGGGCTTTTTGAGCATCCTCGCGGTATCTGCTTGTCCTAGCGTGTCGGTCCAATAACGTTCTGGCATACTCACAGAGTTGTCAAGATCCTGCCGAGTGCCGCAGTATAGACGGGCTCAGGTCAGGGAGACAACTCTGGCCGCTTGAATGAATGCGCGCACTTTCTCGTGATCCTTCTTGCCCGGAGCCAGTTCGACGCCGCTGCTCACATCCACACCGTACGGCTGCACTGCTTGGATGGCCTTCTCAACATTGTCCGGGGTGAGCCCACCGGCCAGAAGCACGCTCGCAGCCTTCGCGACCTCTGCTGCGAGTTGCCAATCGATCACCTGTCCGGTGCCTCCATAGGCCTGATCGGAAAAGGCATCCAGTACGAACCCTCGAACGCCGGCCCTTCCTCGAAACTCCGCCAAGGCGAGAAACGTGCTCCGATCTTTCACCCGTAGCGCTTTGAGAACCGTACGGCCTAATTCTTTGCAATAGATCGCCGATTCGTGTCCGTGCAGCTGCGCAATGGTGAGTCCGCAGTCGTCCATCAGATTCCGAACGACCTGTTGCTCTTCGTCGACGAATACACCCACTGGGCTCACCAAGGGAGGCAGACTCATCACGATCTGCCGAGCCACCGCAGGCTCGATATACCGTGGACTCTTCCGATACAAGACGAATCCTAACGCATCGGCTCCGGCGGCAACTGCCACTGCGGCATCTTCGGCATTGGTGATGCCGCAAATTTTGACTTTGGGTAGATAGGTCATCTTAACTGGTCCGCACGTCCATCCGTCGTTCGTGAAACATGAAGCGTATCTCGTTCAAGCGTTTCAGGTTTCGAGTTTCTAGTTTCAGGTTCGACATCAGAGTTTCAGTAATTCGAAACTAACACCTTGAAACCTGAAACCAGAAACCAGCAACTCTGCTCCCGGACGAACGACGCTTCACGAAATACGCTTCACGGGTTCTGGAACTGCCGCCGGCGGACTTTTTCAGCATCCTGCTAAACATGGGATGGAGCCGGCACTCCCCGTAACTCACGGATCTTCGCGGCTGTGTCTTCTGCACGAATGAGCGATTCTCCGACGAGCATGGCATGGACGCCGGCTTCGATCAACCGTACCACGTCGGCGCGCTGATGGATGCCGCTTTCACTGACGATCAGCTTGCCGGCCGGAATCCGTTTTGCCAAGCGCAGCGTCACGGCCAGATCGGTCGTGAAGGTCTTGAGGTCTCGGTTGTTGATGCCGATCAGCCTTGCCTCCGGGAGCCGTTCCAATACCCTATCGAGTTCGCGCTCGTGATGCGTTTCAATAAGCACATCCAAGTGTAACCCCTTCGCGAGCGCGTAGAAGTCAATCAATTGCTGTCGTTCAAGCGCAGCGACGATCAAGAGGACCGCATCCGCCCCGTAGGCTCGCGCTTCGTAAAACTGGATCTCATCGACCATGAATTCTTTGTTCAAGGCAGGCATCGGCACCGATCGTTTGATCTCGCGGAGATAGTCGAGGCTCCCCTGGAAGAAATCCTTGTCGGTCAAAACGGACAGAGCCGAAGCGCCATGGGCATGATAGGTCTTGGCCATTTCGACATAGTCAAACCGATCGGAAAACTCGGGACGGAGGAGGCCAAGACTGGGTGACGCTTTTTTCACTTCGGCGATCAGCGAAGGGCTGCCGTTCGTTCTCGTGGCCTCAAGAGTCACGGCAAAACCGAGCGGCCCTGGCGCGTCTTGAATCTTCCCCTTCAACTCGGAAAGGTAGCCTCGGCTTCGCTTGCGCCGGAGTTCCGCTCTCTTATGGTCGAGAATGCGAGAGAGAATCACAGTGGCGTCAGCCCTTATTCGTGAATGCAATGAGGCGAGCCAGTTTCTCGTCCGCAGCACCGGAGTCGATGGCCTGGCCTGCCACAATGAACCCCTCTTGAAGACTTGCCGCCTTGCGCCCTGCAACAAGTGCCGGCGCGGCATTCAAGCAGACGATGTCCCGTTTCGGCCCCTTCCGCCCCCGCAGAATATCGCGCGTGATCGCGCCATTCTCTTGCGGCGTCCCTCCGGTCAGCTGTTTGGCTGGGACCAGCGCCAGTCCGAACTCCGCCGGGTCCAGGATATAGTTTGAGAGCACCCCACCTTTGGCCTCGGAAACCTGCGTGTTCGTCGTGAGGGTGATCTCGTCAAGTCCGTCCATCCCATGTACGACAAAGCAATGTTGCGATCCCAAATGCATGAGCACATTCCCCAACAGAGAGGTTAAACGCCGCTCATAGACGCCGAGCACTTGAATGGTGGCTCCTGCAGGATTGGTCAAGGGGCCCAAGAGATTCAACATGGTCCGGATGCCCATCTCCTGTCTTGGGCCGGCACAATGTTTCATGGCTCCATGATAGAGCGGAGCAAAGAGAAACCCGATCCCGACCTCATTGATACAATCGGCCACGCGTTCAGTCGGCAGATCGATCTTGACCCCGAGGACCGAGAGCACGTCTGCACTCCCTGACTTGGACGACACGGAACGGTTGCCGTGCTTTGCCACAGTCAAGCCTGCACCTGCGAGGACCAGCGCGGTCGTGGTGGAAATATTAAACGTCTGGGCCCCGTCCCCGCCCGTGCCACAGGTGTCCACGACCAGGGGATTTCCGACGGCAATGCGAACGGCCTTGGCACGCATCGCCCGCACGGAACCAGCAATTTCCTCGACAGTTTCTCCCTTCAGACGGAGCCCCATCAAGTAGGCGGCAATTTGGGCCTGAGTCGCTGCGCCCTCCATGATCTCGAGCATCACAGATTCGGCCTCTTGTTCGGTGAGGGAGGCACGGTCGGCGAGTGTGGCAATCGCGTCTTTAATCATGGATGGGAGACCAGGAAGGCCGGCTACAGTTTGAGAAAGTTACGAAGGAGATCCTTCCCCACTATGGTCAGAATCGACTCCGGATGAAACTGCACCCCTTCGATACCCAAGGACCGATGGCGTAGGCCCATGATTTCTCCCTCGTTCGTCTCGGCGGAGATTTCAAAACAGGACGGCAACGTGTCTCGCTTCACAATCAGTGAATGATAGCGTGTGGCGTCAAACGGACTGGGCAGCTGATGGAAGATCGTGTTTCCGTCGTGCCGGATCTTCGACGTTTTCCCATGCATCAACCGTTCGGCTCGAACGACTTCGCCCCCAAACGCCACGGCCAGAGACTGATGGCCGAGGCAGACGCCCAAGAGCGGAAGACGCCCGCCAAAATGCCGAATGGCTTCAACCGATACACCCGCTTCCACCGGCGTGCAGGGTCCCGGAGAAATGACAATGCGGCTGGGTTGCAGCAACTCGATCTGGTCGATCGTAATCTTATTGTTGCGGAATACCCGAACCTCTTCACCCAGTTCTCCGAAATATTGCACCAGGTTATAGGTGAAGGAATCATAGTTGTCGATCATCAACAGCATAATCAAAAGAGCGTATGGCGTATGGCATATGGCATATGGTCAAGATCGCCGAAGATCGATCTCGATTCCGTCTCTTCTTGCCATACGCTATACGCCATCGGCTATAAGCTCCCTCATTCCAGCCCCTGTTCCGCCAATTCGACGGCCTTCATCATGGCCCGAGCCTTATTACAGGTCTCTTCATATTCGTGTTCAGGGTTCGAATCGGCGACGATGCCGGCCCCTGCTTGAATGAAGGCCTGGTGTTTTTTCACGACGACTGTCCGGATATTAATGCACATGTCCATGTTACCGGAAAAGCTAAAATAGCCCACCGCACCGGCATAGGGGCCTCGCCTCGTGGGCTCGAGTTCATCGATGATCTGCATGGCCCGGATCTTTGGAGCCCCGGAAACGGTACCGGCAGGGAAACAGGCACGCAAGACGTCGTACGAGGTCTTCGACTCATCCAATTGTCCTGTCACATTCGACACGATGTGCATGACATGGGAGTACCGTTCGACGTGCATGAGCGAATCCACCGTGACTGAGCCTGGTTTTGCGACACGACCGACATCGTTCCGCCCAAGATCGACGAGCATCACATGCTCAGCCCGTTCTTTTTCATCTGCCAAAAGCCTCCGTTCCATCTGCTGATCCTCATCAAGATTGACGCCTCGACGGCGCGTACCGGCAATAGGGCGGACGGAAATGACGCCGTTTTCGCAACGGACGAGCGTCTCTGGAGAGGAACCGACCAGTTCGACTCCCGCGATACGCAGGTAATACATATAGGGGGATGGATTCACCACACGCAACGCGCGATAGAGCTGCAACGGAGACGCCTGCACATTGGTCTCCCACCGTTGGGATAATACCGCCTGTACGATGTCGCCGGCACGGATGTATTCCTTCGTCCGTATGACCATTTTCTCGAAATCTGCCCTGCTCATATTCGACGTAAAGGTCACCGGCTTGCGGCGGCGATGAGGACGCGTTCGGCGGAGCGGACGTCTGAGCCTCACGATCATGCGCTCGATCCGTTCCGTTGCCGATCGGTAGGCGGCCTTGATGCTGCGTGGCCCCTTTGCGGTGACAGACGCGGTGGCCACGACTTTGATCTTCTGAGCAACATTGTCGAAGATCAGCATCGTATCGGTAAGCAGGAAGGCAAAATCTGGAAGATTGAGCGAGTCCTTCCGGCGGGCAGTCAAATCCTCGAACGTACGCACCATGTCGTAGCTCAGATATCCGACCGCGCCGCCGACAAACGGAGGAAGGTCCGGCATGGTGACGGGGCGATAGCTTTCCATCATCTCCCGCAGACGTTCAAGCGGGTTCCCACGGCTCGGAATGCGCGTCTTGCGCCTCCCCTGCACAACCAGAAGATCGCCCCGATCCTCATAAACCACAACGGGCGAGCCACTGCCGAGAAAGGAGTACCGAGCCCATTTCTCGCCTCCCTCGATGGACTCTAGGAGGTAGGCTGAGGGACCATGATTGATTTTGGCAAAGGCGGAGACGGGAGTCTCATAGTCCGCGAGGATCTCTCGATAGAGCGGAACGAGATTACCCTCTCCGGCATACTGAGCAAATTGATCGAGACTGAGTGAGTATTGCGGCAGGGCCACGTGGCCGTCCTATTACTCTTGGCCTACGATGAGCTTCTGTCCGACCTCAACAATATCGTCCTGCAGCTTGTTCCACTTTCTGATCTTGTCCACCGTCACGCGATACTGCCGGCTGATCCGATAGAGTGTTTCTCCTGGCTTCACAACATGAACCGCAGACGATCTCGTGCCTCCCTGCATCGATTCTGTGGGCTTGAGTATCGCCGACCTCTCCGGAGCGGCCCCGAGCGCCGATGGGGCCTCGTCCATGGCATCGAGAGTCGGGGCAACCGGCACGATCTTGGGCTTCGGTTTGAGCATGCGCTTCACATCGGCTTTGGCTTTGCGCTCCAACAACGCAGATTCCTTCATGACCTCAGCTTCTTCCTGCGCACGAGCCAGTTGTTCCTGAACGACTTGCGCCTGCGCTGTCAGCTCACGATTCCTGGCTTCATACTCCATCAACTCACTTCTGCTCCGCTTCACTTCACTATCGAGCTCACCTGTGCGCTTCTCTTCCTGAGCAAGAAGGCGTTGGAAGTTGAGGCTGCGCGCTTTTTCCGCATCGTATTTCTCGGCCATCACACATCCGCTCAGCAACAACCCTCCACAGATGACGGTCACGATTCGAAAACTGAATTTTGGTATCAACGTATTCACGCAATTCTCCCCTTTCATGGATACCTCCCTGACGGTCGTGACGAACTTACCCCTCGCAGCACACAATGAACGCTGGCTGCAGACCAATAGCGCTCCGCCCACCATGCGGCGTGGCATCTCGGAAAATTCTTCGAATCCGCGACACTCCTTCGCCAAAGCCGAGAGCGCTCCCCGCCTTCATCCCCACAGCGAGCTCCGGGGATATTCGGCGAATGAGAATGAAAAATCGCCTCAAATATGTGCCTAACAATAGTGTCTATCGCGCTGAAAGTCAAAGCGAATATGGTGCCTTCGTCGTTTGACCCATTCCCTAGCCCTATGGTACGGTCTGGTCGTCGTCTCCTCTGTTCGTCGCCCTCCAGTCCTATGGCTGACTCCAAGATTCTTGCCAGACTCATTGCCCTCAGGACCGACATCAGACGCCACGACTATCTGTACTACGTCAAAGATACACCGGAGATCTCGGACACAGCGTACGATCGCCTCTTCCGCGAGCTGATCGATCTGGAGCGCATCCATCCGACACTCGTCACGCCAGACTCCCCGACGCAACGAGTCGGCGCGCCTCCGCTCGAATCGCTGACTAAGGTTCCCCACGAACAGGCGATGCTCAGTCTGGACTCAGTGGTAGAACAGAGTGAGGTCCAGGCGTTCGATCAACGGATGAAACGCGAACTGGAAACCACTTCCGTTGAGTACAGCGTTGAACCAAAGTTCGATGGGCTATCGGTCGAACTCCTGTACGACCATGGGATCTTCACCCGTGGAGCGACCAGAGGCGACGGCATGACTGGAGAGGACGTGACCGTCAATCTTCGCACGATTCGTTCCCTACCACTGCAATTGCAAGCCCAAATCGGCCTCCCCGACCATCTGGCCCTGCGGGGCGAAGTCTATATGCGCCTCGACGATTTCCAAATGTTGAATCGACGCATCACCGAGCGAGGCGACGACGCCTTTGCCAATCCACGTAACGCCGCCTCTGGTTCGCTCCGACAACTGGACTCCAGGATTACCACAACCCGTCCGTTGGTCATGACCTGCTATGAAATTATGGCCCAATCTGAACCAGCCGCGCCGACTCATTGGGATGAACTGGAACAGTTGGCCCGCTGGGGCCTCCCTGTGCCTGAACGTCGACGGCTCTGTGCTTCGATCGATGACGTGATGGATTTTCACCGCGAAACGAACTCGATCCGGGATGAGCTGCCCTATGAAATCGACGGCGTGGTGGTGAAGGTCAACCGCAGAGACTGGCAAGATCGCCTGGGAATGAAGTCTCGCAGCCCCCGCTGGGCCATCGCCTATAAATTTACCCCACGGAAGGAAATCACCGTCGTGCAGGCGATCGCCGTCTCTGTAGGAAGGACCGGAACGCTCACGCCTGTCGCACTCTTGAAGCCGGTAGAGGTCGGTGGCGTCACCATCAGTCGAGCCACCTTGCACAACGCCGATGAGGTCGCGCGGAAAGACATTCGAATCGGCGATACGGTCAAAGTGGAGCGGGCCGGCGATGTCATTCCTGCGATTGCCGAGCGAGTCCCCCTACCCGGTGAGCAGCGCAACGACCCCTTTCTCATGCCGGACCACTGCCCGGTCTGTGGATCAACCGTTGGCCGAGAAGGCGCCTACTTCTACTGTACCGGCCAATTGGTCTGCAGCGCTCAATTAATGGGAGCCATTGAACATTTTGCATCCAAGCATGCGCTCAACATCGACGGCTTAGGGAAAAAGACTGTGGCGCAGCTGGTCGATCGGGAACTGGTACGATCGCTCGCCGACCTCTATCGACTGACCAAAGACAATCTCGTCACCCTTGAAGGATTTGCCGATCGGTCAGCCACACTTCTTTTGGAATCGATTGCTGCCAGCAAAAATGTTTCTCTGGATCGGTTTGTACTGGGGCTGGGGATCCGGCAAGTTGGGCAACACATCGCCAAAGTCCTGGCCCGTGAGTTCGGATCTCTCGACGAGATCATGTCGGCAGATCGGGAGCGGCTGCAACACATTCGTGAGATTGGTCCTGAGATTTCCGAGAGCTTGATGACCTATTGGTCTGAACGACATAACCGGGAAGTCATCGAACAGCTCCAAGAATTAGGCCTACAGATCGCACCGGGCATGGCAACGGGTGACAGGAGATCTTCCACGCTCGCAGGGAAGACGTTCGTCTTTACCGGTGGGCTGGAGCACTTCACGAGGGACCACGCGCAACAGGCGGTGGAAGAGGCAGGGGCACGTGTGTCCTCAAGCGTGAGTAAAAATACGTCCTATGTGGTTGCGGGACGAGATCCAGGCTCGAAACTGGAACAGGCCCGTGCGCTGGGAGTGACGGTTCTGACAGAACAGGAATTTGCTTCGCTGGTTAGAACAGGCGAGAACGCGCTTAGCTGACGAGGTCGAGGTTCGGAGTTTCAACGTGAGCCGGCGACTTCTCCTCACGAAAGATTTGGACACTGCGGATGGATCGTGGCTCGGCTTCATGGATGACGATCTTACAATTGGCAATCCGCACTTCTTCTCCAACTTTTGGAATTCGACCAAGTTCCTGTTGAATAAGACCACCGATCGTCACGGCTTCATCGCCAAGGTCGACTTTCAGGAAATCGTTGATCTTGCGCACTTCGGTCCTACCATGGACAAGAATATGGTTCTTGCCTAACCGTTTGATCAATTCTTCCGTGATATCGGTTTCGTCCATGATCTCCCCGACCACTTCTTCGAGAAGATCTTCAAGTGTGACAATCCCCATCACGCCGCCGAACTCGTTGACCACGACAGCCATATGCCGCTTCTCCTGCTGAAACTGCTTCATGAGATCGTCTGCCGTCTTGCCTGCCGGAACGAACAGCGGGGGATAGGCAATGTCCTTGAGCTTCCCCTCATTCTGCCCCTTCGCAAGCTCGGTCAATGCCCTTGTCTTGTAGAGAATGCCTGTAATGTTATCGAGCGTCCCGTCATACACAGGGATCCGCGAGTATTTCGAGTTATAGAGGAGTTCCTGCGCCTCTT
Organism: Nitrospirota bacterium; assembly: GCA_034440335.1. GTDB lineage: Bacteria > Nitrospirota > Nitrospiria > Nitrospirales > Nitrospiraceae > Palsa-1315. The sequence goes on from JAWXBV010000276.1 coordinate 33,974, forward strand.
TCAGGCAGAGGTTACCATCCAATGAAAAGACGTAGAGACGAGGGGTCATTGCGTCTTCAGCGGTGATGTCTTTGAGCTGAAAGACGTTCTTGATCATTTTGACCTTCTCGAATTCAATAGTCCCAGTCTTCCCTCCCTCATCCAGCATGATCTTCAGCTCTTCCTCAGTCACGAGGGGAAGCGTCAACCCTTTCCCTCCGGTCAATTTATAGATCAACGGCACAATGACGAATAATAACGGTTTGAGAAATAGCTGAACCCAGTACACAGGGTAGGCCATATTCAGCGTGACCGGAACCGCAAACTTGGCGGCTAATGTTTTAGGGATGACATCGACGGCGACCAAGAGCACAAAGGTCAGCAGGCCGACCATGACGGCTATCGCCTCGTCAAAAAACGTTTGCCCGCCGTAGATACTCAGAGTCAGAAAGGTGGCATACATCGGCGTTGCCACGCCGACCAGACGGTCGCCGACCAAAATAGTCGAGAGGAGTTTTTGGGGGTCGCTACGGAGATGGAGGGCCAACTTTGCTCGAGCATTCCCGGTTTGGGCGAGCGCTTTGAGCTTCGTCGAGTTGACCGCAAAGAAACCAATTTCCGCGGTGGATATCACAGCTGAAAGAACAATAAGACCTAAGAGGATTAGAATATCCATAGATGAAAATGTATTACAGGCGACCGGCTCTGCTGATCAGCCTGGAATCTTGGAGAGTCCAGAGACTGTCCCTATTGTCTTGGACCGGTAAAGCAAGATTTGGTGAAATAGAGTGATGTGAGAGGAACCTACAGGGCCTGTATCCATTGCACCATACATCTACCATAGGGACTGAGTAGCGAGCAAGCATATGCTGCAAACATGCTACGATATCAAATAGTTGCATTATATGCCCGCGGAAAGAATGAAGAATCGCACAAGCCACCTGAACGACCCTGCCCTATTTTTCATGAATCGTCTCGAAACACAAAGGTCTGACGCCCCAGGGAATATTTGAGGCGGGAGGCAGCGATTTCTGCCTCGGCTTCCGTGGAAAACTGACCGATCTGGACTCGATACCGCTTTCCTTCCGGCAGATCGACCATCTGGACCCTGCCTCCTGAGTAGAGATGGTTCGCACGTGCCAAAAGATTGAGCGCATTCTGCTGATCGGAAAAGGACCCAACTTGCACTCGCAAGAACCCCATCTCGGCAGTTCGTCCCTGATACCCAACGACACGTAATTCTATCTCATCGGTTCCAGATCCAATCATCCCCAGCGCCTGAGCCCCGGCAAATGAGAGATCCAGCACTCGCCCCCTCGCGAAAGGACCACGATCGTTAATCCGAACCGTCACTTGTCGTCCCGTACTCATCGATCGAACCACAGCAATTGAACCGAGCGGCAAGGTCCGATGCGCAGCCGTCGACTGATGCATGTCGTACCGTTCGCCATTCGCCGTCTTATTTCCATGAAATCCAGGGCCATACCATGAGGCGACACCTCGTTCGACGAATCCGACAGGATAACCTGGGAAATAGACAGGTTTAGCTGCACCACCGCAAGCAGCCAGGGTAGCGACCAGGAGGATGGCAAGAAGAAAGACCGACCAGCGGGACCAGCAGAATTCAGGTCCGCGTGACATGTCTAAAACTCGTCGAGTGATTGATCCTGCAAGAGAGCGAGCGCTTTCGCTGTATGTGAGACTGTCAGAACCACGATCGCGCGCTTTCCCTCGCGAGATGGGGTGCAGTAGCCGCATTTAATATTGATGCGTGCCTTCGTCAGTAGATTCGCCACTTCTCTCAACGCTCCTGGCTTATTTTCGAGGCTCAACAGCAAGGCGGTTTCCTCTGTGTACTTGACCTTTGCTGCTTTCAGCGCCGCCCGCGCCCCTTCTAGATCCGCGACCAACAGTCTCAGCTTTCCCGTTCCGACGACTTCTGGGACAGAGAAAGCCTTTATGTTGACCTTCGCCGCACCAAGAACCTCGGCCACTTGCGCGAGAACGCCTGGTTTACTCTTTCCGCTAATGACTAATTGTGTCGTTGTAGGCATAGACGCTACTCCCTGGGCAGCATGCAAATTGTTGAACCGATACCAGTCAGCTCACCCGATCTGAACCGTTTACTTGCTTCCCATCAACATCTCTCCTATGAACAGCCGCTCGTCTCACCGCAAGTTTCACACTTGAGGCAGGTTCCGTTCCGCACCATGGTGAACTGCTTACACTGGGAGCAGGGGTCTCCCTCATAGCCCTTTTGGCGTGCCATTTGGATGGCAGTCAAGGTCAACGTTTCACGTTTAAGTTCGACGGTATGGGCGACGTTACCATTTCCGTGGCCGTTGCTCTTATGACGCGGGATCGCCCCGCGTCGTGCAGGAAACATTTCGGTGCTGATTGAGGCCGACGCCAGCGTTTCGGGAGTGGCTTCCTCCTCGACACATTCAGGATCTTGCTCATCCATCTTGACGGAGTCCATTCGCAGATCCTCTGCCTGAACCTGTGCCAAATCATAGCGGTCGAGATAGGTGACCGCAAGCTCTCGGAAGATGTAATCGATGATCGACGTCGACATTTTGATACGGTCGTTCAATTTGACCGGCCCGTTCGGTTCGAAGCGGGTAAACACAAACGCTTCGACGAACTCTTCAAGCGGGACACCATGTTGGAGGCCGAGTGAAATGGCAATGGCAAAACAATTCATGAGGCTTCGGAACGCAGCCCCTTCTTTATGCATGTCGAGAAAGATTTCGCCGCACGTCCCGTCCTCATACTCACCCGTGCGTAGATAGAGCTTGTGTCCTCCCACGACGGCTTTCTGCGTGTACCCATTGCGTCTGGCTGGAAGCGGTCGGCGTTTTGCCAAGTACCGTACGAGCACCCGCTCAGTCATCTTTTCAGCAATCGTCAATATTTCCGATGAGGCTTCAATGGTCTTGCCGCTATCGGTTGACGCTGATAACGGCTGGCTCAACTTCGAGCCGTCGCGGTACAACGCCACAGCCTTGACCATGCTTTTCCAGGCAAATAAATACGCCGATTTCACGTCTTTCAGCGTCGCATCGGCCGGCATGTTGATCGTTTTGCTGATGGCGCCGCTGATGAATGGTTGTGCGGCCGACATCATGCGAATATGCGCATCGACCGCGATCGACCGCTGCCCGATCCGGCCACATCGGTTCGCGCAATCGAAGATCGGAAGGTGCTCGACTTTGAGATGTGGAGCCCCTTCCACCGTCATGGTGCCGCAGCAATAATCGTTGGCGGCGGCGATTTCTTCTTGTGTAAACCCCAGCGCTTTCAGCATGTTGAAGTTGGATTCATTCAATTGCGCGTCGGTCAAACCCAGCTTGCCTCGAGAAAATTCCTCACCCAGCGCATACTTATTGAACGCAAACTGAATTTCGAAAGCCTGAGCTAAGCCACCCTCCATTCGCGCAAGCGCGGCGTCGTCGAACCCCTTCTGCCTCAAGGTCTCATGGTTAATAAATGGAGCGGTCTGCAAGGTGTGCCGGCCGACACAATAATTCACGATATCCTGAATCTGAGGCTCGCTATACCCCACGGTTCTGAGTGCAGCCGGGATGCTTTGATTGATGATCTTGAAATAGCCTCCGCCGGCCAGCTTCTTGAATTTCACAAGTGCGAAATCAGGCTCGATGCCCGTCGTATCGCAATCCATCACGAGTCCGATTGTGCCCGTAGGAGCAATCACGGTGACCTGGGCATTACGATACCCGTAGGCGGTTCCCAATTCGAGGGCACGGTCCCATGCACGACGTGCCGCGACGAGCAACTCGGGAGGGCAATGCTCCGGCTGGATCCCTATCGGTGTCATCGTCAAACCTTCATATTCTTTCGGAGCGGCATTGTACGAAGCACGTCGGTGATTCCGGATGACGCGCAACATGGCCTCGCGGTTTTTGGCATAGCCTGGGAAAGGACTGAGCTCTGCGGCCATTTCCGCTGAGGTGCTGTAGGATTCGCCGGTCATGATGGAGGTCAGCGCACCGCAGATGGCCAGAGCTTTGGGAGAGTCGTAGGGAATGCCCTGCCGCATCAGCACCGTGCCTAAGTTGGCATAGCCAAGCCCCAGCGTTCGGAACTCAAAACTCTTCTCGGCAATGGAACGGCTGGGAAACGAGGCCATGAGCACGCTGATCTCCAGCACGATCGTCCACAGGTGCACGGCATGGCGGAAATTTTCCAGCTCAAATTGAGCGTCAGTCGAGAAGAATCTGGCAAGGTTGAGCGACGCTAAATTGCATGCCGTATCGTCGAGAAACATGTACTCTGAACAAGGATTGGAGGCATTGATACGGCCATCCTCCGGACAGGTGTGCCATTCATTGATGGTGGTGTCGTATTGTGTGCCGGGATCTGCGCAAATCCAGGCGGCCCAAGCGATCTGATCCCAGAGGTCCCGCGCCTTGATGGTCTTGGAGACTTTACCGTCGATCCGTCGCGTGAGTTGCCAATCGCCGTCCGCCTCCAGCACCGCAAAAAAATCATTGGGAATGCGCACGCTGTTGTTTGAGTTCTGGCCGGACACCGTTTGGTAGGCCTTGCCGTCCCAATTCGTGTCGTACTCATGAAACGCAAAGTGCGTGAACCCTTGCTCCGCATAGGAAAACATCCGTTGGACATAGGCCTCTGGAACCGCATCCCGCCGGGCGGCGGACAAGGCTTCCCTGAGGATCGGGTTCTTCTTGGGATCGATCTCCATTTTCATCTGACCGGCACTATCGACGACGTGGCAGGCCTTGAGAACAGCGTTCAGGCGTTGCGCACAGATCTTCGAACCGGTCACCATGGCGGCGACTTTTTGCTCTTCCACCACCTTCCAATTGATAAATTCCTCAATGTCGGGATGATCTAAATCGAGACAGACCATTTTGGCAGCCCGTCTGGTCGTCCCGCCGGACTTAATGGCGCCTGCCGCTCGATCGCCGATGCGAAGGAACGACATCAATCCGGACGAGCGTCCACCGCCGGACAACGGTTCGGCATCGCCACGAAGCTTGGAAAAATTGGTGCCGGTCCCTGACCCGTATTTGAACAGACGCGCCTCCCGCACCCAAAGATCCATGATGCCGCCCTCGCCGACCAAGTCGTCGTCAACGGATTGGATGAAGCAGGCATGCGGTTGTGGATGCTCAAACGCATTGGTGGCTTTGACGACTTCGCGGGTCTTGGGATCGACATAAAAATGCCCTTGCGCAGGCCCTGAAAGTCCATAGGCATAATGCAGCCCCGTGTTAAACCACTGAGGAGAATTGGGCGCGGCCATCTGATGCGCGAGCATGTAACAGAGCTCATCATGGAAGGCGTCGGAATCTTCCGGGGTCTTAAAGTAACCGAAGTTCTTCCCCCAGGAGGTCCAACAGCCGGCGAGCCGTTCAAACACTTGTCGAGAGTCACATTCTCCTCCCAACTCCGGCTTGCCGTCAGGCCCGACGATCGGATTCCCCTGCTCATCTCGCTTCGGCACCCCGGCTTTCCGAAAATATTTCTGAGCGAGAATATCGGTCGCGAGCTGGGACCAGGGCTCGGGAATGTCGATGTTTTCTAACTTAAACACGGTCGATCCATCGGGATTGCGAATTTCCGACGAACGTTTCACGAACGACAGGTGTTCATAGGGGCTTTGTCCGCGACGTGTAAATCGACGTTCTATTCTCATAATTTCGCCTCCACAGTCTGCATAATTGGTATGGAACTGTTTGTGATTCTAAACGGGAACAATCTGTCTTCGCTTTCAGTCAATATGGCACTAGGCCTTCGACACCCTACTTTCGGGGGGGTATTTTTATAAATTAAGCATTGGACAACTATATATAGCGATCAATTATAATTGTCAACACTAAATGTAGTGCCCTAATCCGGACGTAAGCCATTCATTGAGTCTGCCGAGCCAGCCAGACTCTGTGCTGGCTGCGGCGGAGGATGCCCGCCACTTTTTTTAGGCACGCA
>JAWXBV010000277.1:0-2827 GCA_034440335.1 Nitrospirota bacterium
GACCTGAGGCGTACTCGTGCAGTACGTTGAAGGTCCGAGGGGCGAGCCCGCCGACCGAAGGCTTGTCGTAGCAGCGGATCGGCGATTGCAGCAGAAGTGTTCATGAACCATGCCTGCTAGGCCGAGCGTTACGCACGGTCCTAAAGGTCTACCCCTAGCGGTGTCCGTGTTTGGCACAGCAGTGCGATCTGCCGCTGCACGCCCGGACGTACCTTGGTGAAAGCCAGGCCGAATTCCTGAGGACGGCTCCAGCACACCGTTGCGCCCTCGATGGTGAACGGGTTGCCTGCATATTGCGGGAAGATACAACACTCCAACTCAGCTCCCACGGGGACGGCCACGAGGCTCGTGACACAACAGCCCCCAGGGGAGAGGTCTCGCAGCTCTCCATCACCGGCCACGCTCCGCCCCTTTGATGAAAAATGGCCCTGCAATCGGACTGCGACTCGAACGTGCCGACGTGTGTCTCTCTTCCGATCCCTGGATGCCGGCGGACTGCATCGCGTCGGCGTGAGCGCTCGCTCTCCACTCGGGTGGCTCACGTCTTGGAAACTGGGACTCTGTTTTTGGTCCCTTCGATGGTGCCCCAGCCTATCCGCATACAGACCGAATGATGTCCAGGCCTGCCCCAGCAGACTTAGCACCTGAGGCGTGAGTTGCCCTCCAAGTCTGAGCATGTCTCCGACCACGGACCGGGAGGCCGGTCGACGCCGGGTGAGCAGGTCGCGTTCCCCGGCGAGCAGATGCTTAATCCGCTGCGCCACGTCCTGGAACCCGGGAACCTCTTTTCTGGCCCAGCCATATGCCTCCAGCGCTTCGGCATATCGGCCGAGTGACTCCAACATCTTTCCCTGGACATACAGAATGTGCGCTTTTTCTTTGGCGGAGAACGTGTCAACCTCTAGGGCTTGGCAGAATGCCTCGACGGCTTCGTCGTAGCGCCCCGTCGCCCACAAGCACAGAGCGATCTGCAGATGGGCGTTCCCGGCATACTGCGGGTCGCCGACCACGTGCTGGAACTCTTCGCGTGCTTGGTCGAACATTTTGGCGTGCTTGAGCACACGACCGCGCTCATAGTGGTGGAGTGCGGGCTTCGGTTGTTCCATGCTTCTATCCTCCCATTCGTCACGCGGGCATCGGAGACCATTTCTGTCAGATGGGGAGGTGAGCAAGAACAATACCCCTCGGCCGGTCCACGCGGGACCTACAAATCAAGCAGTTATCTGCTCCACTCGCGGTCGACTTGAGGGACGCGTCGACCAGTTGGCCGGAAAGGTACGCGACAGGGAAGACCGCCGTCGCCTGTGCGCTGGGGTCGGTCTACGTTTTTCTGCAAGGGGCATAGTCCTTCGGAGTCGTGGAAGCGATCTGGTCGTTCGTGGCGCTTCGCCGATGGCTACACAAGGGGAAACAGTCACGCTGACCGACTATCCGCTGTGCCGTTGCGCCGTTAACATACAGAGACGGGAACGGTTATAGCAGGACGGCCAAGAAGAGCGGAAAGCCTTGTGGGCTGAACCGCGCCGGTGCCGCCGTGGGAGTGGCGGAAGCGAAGCAGGTGAGCGGCGGGTGGGGATGATGGTCTGACGCTTGACCCGCTGCCAAGCAGAGGACTAGGCTGAAGGCCCAACCAAGAGGTGCCTCATGCCACTCCTCATTCTTCTACTCCTCCTACTCCTGCTGATCGCCAGCGTGCCTTCCTGCAGTCCGGCTCCAGACCCGAGACCGGCGACACGATCTTCTACAAATTCGATACCTTCAACGGACCGAGGCAGTCGGTCGGGAAGACCGACTGTTATGATTTCAGTACGGGTCGAGTACGACGCGCCATAGAGTGGGGAACACCGACTTCTGTTCCGGCTCTACTCCTAGCCTGAGCGGATTGACGAACCGAATCGGTAGGACGATGTTCGGCGCCGGGAATCCCTACAGCCCCAGCAGTCCCACCAATCCATGCGGGCATAGCCTGCGAATTGAAGGACGCTGTACCGCTCCAGGTGATCGCCTGGCTGTTTGACACCTCCCCACGGACGGCCTAGCCTTGCCATCACCGCTCTGATTCGTGATGGATGAAATGGGAAGGAACTCGTGAAATCGAAGAAACCAATCACACTGAAGACCACGACCAAACCGAAGACGACGCGCCAGAGACCTACCCGTCGAACGACACCAGAGTCTCCCTCCCCTTCTGTGTCAGCACCACTCCATGAACGGATCGCCACACGTGCCTTCGAGAACTACGAGCGACGCATCCGTCAAGGTCCTCTTGATGACTGGCTTCAGGCGGAACAGGAGATCATCGGACAACAGAACACACGGACTGCTGACGTGCCGGATCGTGGTGGGTCTGCCGGTGAGGAGCAAGACTGATACATCATTCCCTAGGCGACCGCTGACAACATCCCGCCGGTCAATACATCCCTTTCTACAAGCCCCGCCTTGCGGTTTGATCGTTCCCCTCCTCCAATACGCCTCCCTGCGAGGCCCCTATGCCCTTTTCGATTCGTCCTTATCATTGCTTCCCAATACAACACTTTGTTACCTACAGCGCGGGTCCATTCCAAGGCCAAGGCACCGTTTGTAATTTCTCGTCTACTGGCTGGCGACTATCAGTGGATTTAGTTCGCCCCCTGTCCATTTTCCCAGTGTGGTTATTTCCGTCTAGGATGTTATAACAAAACATTATGAAATTGACGTTAATCGCTCTACTCCTCACACAATTGATTGTATGGTTCTTCGTCAATTCTACTGTGAATTTTTTCCGCCATGAAGCAGAATGCTGTTTTTTGGATTGGACGACAACCCCATGAAAGACACCGCACTGTAC
>JAWXBV010000278.1:0-4007 GCA_034440335.1 Nitrospirota bacterium
CGGGCGAACGGCCCCACGAAGTGCGGTCCGTACCTCCTCGCCTCTTCGCTCGCTGCGGCCTTGCCCGCGGAACGGCGCGTCTTGGCGCGCCGGGGTTGGGCGGGTGAGAAGTCTGGCCTTTTTGAGCATCCTGAGGCAATTTTGACATCGACGCCATAGGGAAAATTCTTTCGGCATTTTGGGCATTAACCGAGTTTTTCCGCAGCCTGCTAGGACAGGCCGGTATGGTCATCGGCTGACCGAACGACGAACGCATTCGGACCAGGATATCGACAGCGAATCCCCGTCCTCGCGAGATCGTTCCGGAACGGAAGGATGAAAGATCTTACGATGTCGAACGATCCGGACGGAACTCAGAGAGCGATGGTCGTCTTCACGGATTTGGACGGCACGCTGCTCGACAAAAAGACCTATTCCTTCGAAGCCGCGCGCGAAGCGTTGACGGAACTGCGGGCTCGCAACATTCCGCTCATCGTCGTCTCAAGTAAGACGCGCGCGGAGATCGAGCCGATCCGCCTTGAGTTACGAAACGAGCATCCCTTCATTGTGGAAAACGGCGGGGCCGTCGTCATTCCCACGAATTACTTTCTCTTCCCGCTTACCGATGCAGTGCGCCGAGGCAGCTATCACGTCGTCGAGCTGGGAACTCCCTATTCCCTGCTCCGCACGGCGTTGAAAGAAATCCAACAGCTACTCGGTAGAGAGCTGAGAGGCTATGGAGATATGTCCATCGAAGAGATCGCTGCACGAACTGGGCTCTCGCTGGAGAATGCACAGTTGTCCAAGCAGCGCGACTACGACGAGCCCTTCATCATAGAGGGCTCACCATGCCCGGAGGAACGGCTCATCGAGGCAATCAACGAACGCGGCTTACGGTACACGCAGGGAGATAGATTTTTCCATCTGATGGGACGTCACGATAAGGGGCAAGCCGTACAATATCTTATCCGATGCTACCGCCGACAACTAGGCGATGACCATGGGGCTCTGTGCAGTGTGGCCATCGGAAACAGCCTGAACGATCTCCCGATGCTCGAAGCCGTCGACCGACCCGTCCTCGTCCAACAAACAGACGACTCGTATACACTAGACCTTGAGCTGCCACGGTTAATCCGCGCACCGGGTCCAGGCCCTGCTGGATGGAATCAGGCGGTTCTTTCTTTGCTGCCATGACGCGCATGGTCTCAGCGAGAGCCTATCAACCGCCGTTCCTAGCCCGCATGATGCATGACGGTTCGTCGCGAAAGCGCCTGAAAGCGCGTTCCTCGTGAAGCGTATTTCGTGTAAGTGTTTCGAGTTTCATGTTTCTGGTTTCAAGTTGTGTGAGTCGGATTGGTGAAATTCTGAGGTCGAACCTGAAACTTGGAACCTGAAACTAGAAACGCCACTTCCGGACGAACGACGTTTCACATGCAAGCACAGCGGATCGGCGATTGCAGCAGAAATGCTCATGAATCATGCGGGCTAGAGGGGACGCAACGAGGAGTTGACCGGGGAGAAATTGTGGATAGGACGCATCATGGACCGCGCAAACACTGACGCGAGCATCGGCGGTGGTACTGTTAGGGCGCTTTGCAAATTGAGGCTAAGGCGGCCAATCTCGTCCGAAGAAAATTCCTGATATTGTTCCACTTCACATCTCCACTCACCATGCCGATAGGTGTTTTTGCGTTTTGGAAGCGGCTCGTTGCAGTCGGTCCACCACTGTGAAGAAGAACGGCGATTGTCTCGTCGGCCCACTCCTCTGCTTCTTTACCCCATCTCGTCGTGAATTCCTCTCTCTGCTCCTGAAAGGTTCTGGCCCTTCTACTCTCCCAGTACTCATTGTCAATGCGGGCTCTTAGTGCATACCCCTGTTCAAGCTGCGTGGTGCATTGAAGGGCTGGTGGGGGGCGGACTGCTTGCGCCTCGGTTGTCCCTGCGAGGGGTGGCTCGGCCTGTAATCGGGCTTCCATTTCACTGGTGTCGCCTGGGGGCTGGTTCTCGGTGTGGAGTTTCTCAACTTCTCCACTACCCTGGGGTACTGTCCGCTCATCCGTGGTGGGTGCCTTGGGTGCTGTGCTGCAAGCACTGAGCATGAGAAAGAGAACAATACCAAGCAGTGTGTTTGCGATCGACACGTGGTCACCTTGTCCGTCCGGATCAGAAGGATAGCGAGTTCGACAGGCACAAGCAACCAATCGTAAGAGCGGCCTTCATCTTCTGTTAAGAACGGAGAACACCGATCTGGACAGCACTGCGTGGCATTGTCAGTGAGGATGCGCCGGTGTCGCCGTGAGAATGGAGGAAGCGGGACAGGTGAACGGCGCATGGCGGTCCGACTCCTTCCCGCCCCTCCTCTGACCTCAGCTCAATCCCTCCTACTCATAATTCTCGACAACCTGCAGCTGGCGAACCTCCGCATCGTCCGGGTCAAGCCCGATCTCGCGGAGGGCTCGTCGCTGTCGCAAGAGGTCCCAGCACTGATCCAGTTCAACCTTGACTTGCGCGAACCGCTTCCGATCGGCGTTGGGGTGTGCCCTCTGCTCGTGCAATCGGTGTTCCTCTGCGACCAGGCGCTGCATATGATTGAGGACTGGCCGATCTTCAACTTGATTCTCCACGGGAGCATCCTTTATCAGCGCGGATGTGATTGGAACGGTCAGGATTTGATGGTACGCCCACGCGAAAATGCCGTCAACCGATGCTCTCGTCACGAACGGTACAGCAATTTGTGCAGCAAAGACCTCGACATGCTCCTGGCCCATTAGGCGAAGTTGTGAGTGCGCAGCATCGGCCAATCGGCCGCCGGGCTCTGGGAGATCCGCAAGGGTTGGCAGGAACATTCCTTCATCAACTTGATGTCTTGGGCCGGCATCGAACGATTGGAACGCATCGAAAAATCTGGACACCGCGGGGCGATCTCCTTGGACTTGACCAACGCACGAATCCACGCGGCGAATGCCCTCCTCCGAGGCCTGTATGGCGGCGCGCTCCGAAACGGCCCCACCGATTCCAGCGACGACGCAGCCCTTACCCAACTCCAATCATGGGCTACCCGAACCGGCCGCTCTGTGAATCCACGCTGTTGCACATCGCCCGCGAACTTTCGCTTCAGCGTGGAAACGAGGACACCGGGGGGTACCGCTACATGCACCACGACGACTTTGGAAAGCTGGAAGGCGCCTTCGTCATCTGCTCCATGTGGATCGCCCAAGCGCTCGCCCAGTTGGGACGGATCCCCGAGGCCCGAACTATCCTTCGTCAAGTGCTCGACAGTGCCGATCATGTCGGACTGTTGTCCGAGCATTTCATCCCCTCCACGAATACCCAATGTGGCGACTTCCTTCAAGCCTACTCGCTTGTCGGTCTCATCAACGCAGCATTCGCCGTCAGCCCTCCCTGGAGCGATGTACTCTGACATATTCGGTCCGATCGCACCGCGCTGGTTCATTGCGCCGGCGGCCCTACACAGATGACCTATGCCCGTCTGATTGCCCATCTGAAGAGAAGGCAGGAACAGCCGGCCCTCCCATGTAGAAGGCATGCGGCTCTGGTCTGCAGCAAGAAGCCGGAATGAGAAAACAGGAGGAGGATGAAGTAGCGCAGAAGCGAGAACCGGCACATAGCCGGATGGTGGCGCGTCGGTCACAGGAACCATTGTAATCGAAGGTGTCAGTAAGGAATGCGAAAACGGAACCGAGAACCCTTCGGATGCCGTTACCGCGAGGGTATCGACTGCTCCTTCAAAATTCAGGACTGTCATGGGCACACCGATTCTTCGAGTGGCACCACTCGAAAATTTGCGAGGGAACGCCGATCCGCTTCGGCGCCGTGGCCCCGGGACCAGACAGATATCGATCGGTCAACCCACAGACGCCCAGCCCATGATTGAACTCAACCAGCAAGGCCAGGCCTCCATGGGCCCGAGCCCGCATTATTCATGAGCGCTTCTGCTACAAGCGTGGATACGCGGCTGCGACGGGCAGTCTCACCGCTCACCCCTTCGACATACTGCACGAGTATGC
>JAWXBV010000279.1:0-12301 GCA_034440335.1 Nitrospirota bacterium
GAGACCTTCGCGCTACGAGTCAAGGGCGAGTCGATGAAGGACGACGGCATTCTTCCTGGCGACTTGGTGGTGGTGCGGAAGCAGGGGACGGCGCGGAACGGACAGACGGTGGTGGCGTTGGTCAACAATGAAGCGACGATCAAGAAGTACTATCGCAAGGATGGCCGGATCGAACTGCATCCGGCGAATGCCGCGATGAAGCCGATCATCGTGTCGGCACAGGACGAGTTTAGCATTCAGGGCATTGTCGCAGGAGTGATTCGCCACTTCAACGAATCGTGAGGTGTTCTATGGTTCAGGTGCAGCAGCAGGCGATGGAACTTCCGTTTCGCACCGAGGATGGCAGCGCGGTCATCGAGGCGCCTCGCCATCTGTTGGCGGAATTACGGCGGAATGCCGTCTCGACCGATCAGCCGAAGGGGTTGGTGCTGTTGTCCGGCCCGTCGTCGGTCTATCGACTAGGTCTCTGTGCCGCGGTCGATCGCGCATTGGCCGGAGAGCCGGTGTTGTATCTGGCCGGCGCCAATGTCTTCGATCCGTTCCTGGTGGGGCGGCTGGCTCGGGCAAGTCGGGTGGCGCCGGCTCACGTGCTGCAACAGATTCACGTCTCACGGGCCTTCACCTGCCATCAGATGGTTCGACTGGTCACGGATTGTCTTCCGTCGGCGTTGCGCACCTATGATGCGCGGTTCGTCATTCTCGCCGGTCCCCTCGACACCCTGTATGACCAGTCGGTGCCGGAGCCGGAAGCCACGCGCCTTTTTCGCGCCATGACGGAGGCGCTCCAGTACATGGCGGGCCAGGGCGTACAAGTGCTGTGCGTGACCCCGCTCGCGCCGCCTGAATCAGGCGGACACAGTCGATTTGTGGCAGCGCTGCGTGCGCAGGCACGCCGAGTCATTGATCTGTGCGAAGCCGAGGACGGACTGTGGCTCCAAGAAGAGGGAGGCCCCGAGCCTAGACGCTGGATGATTCCGCGCCAGCTCTGGAATCGGTTGTAGGCATGGGGCGCACGCTTGCCACCTTTACGCAATTGGTCCAGCAGGAAATCGACTCGTGGAGCCGCTACCGGCGTACGCTGAGGCGTGAGGATCAGCAGGCGCTCGATCTGTTGTGGGCCGCCGCCCGCTACCATGCCTCCGCCGGCGCCTATCTCACGCGTGAGACGCCGTTCGAGGTGATGCTGTTGTCCATGTTGATCGAACAACAGAAACAGGTCGTCATGTTGCAACAGAAAGTCATGAACCTTGAAACCCGCATGCAACACGACGCGACTCACGGGGTGGCTTCTTGATGTCTACCCGGCGCAAGAGGGCATGGTTGTCTGGCTCATTTGCGAGGACGGCCGTCGCATCAGGGCCGTCGATCCCTTTGTGCCGACCTGTTATCTGGCGGCTCCACCGTCCATCCGCGAGCAGGCGTTCCGGTTACTCCGCCGTGCTTCCTGTCGCATCGGCACCAGAGAAGTCGAGCGATATGAACTCGGTGCGCTTCGTCCAACCCAGGTTTTAGAAATCTCGGTTCACGCTCCCGCGCAGTTCTCGTCCATTACGCAGCAGCTGATCCGTTCCTGTCCAGATGCGCAGTTCTTTCACGTGGATCTGTCGCTGCCGCAACGCTACTTTTACGACCGGCAGCTCTTTCCTCTCGTCCATTGCGAGGCGGATCTCACAGCCGAAGGCCAGATTCAGTCGATTCAGGCGCTGGAGTCGCCCTGGGACACGGACTATGGTCTCCCACCCCTCACGATCATGGAGCTGTCGCCGGACAGTCCGTCGCCCAACCCGAATCATGGTGGGGGTGGCTCGCTCGTGGTGCGGTTAGATGGAGAGGAGCGTCAATTGGAAGGCGACGATGCCGACGTGATTCAGCGCCTCAACCAGCTGCTCGTGCGAGAAGATCCCGATATCCTCTTGACGGACTGGGGCGACTCCTATCTTCTGCCGCGTCTCATCGCTATGGCAGGTCGGCTGCGCCTGCCGCTTGCGCTCAATCGCGATCCCCATCGATCCATCGGTGCCAGGAAGCCTCATTCGTATTTTTCGTATGGCCGCATCCTGTCCCATGCCGGCGCCCGCACCCTGTCGGGGCGGCTGCACCTCGATCGGCACAATTCCTTCGCGCTGGCGGAAACGGGCCTAGCCGGTCTCGTTGAGCAGGCCCGTGTCACGAAGGTCGATCTGCAACAGATGGCCCGCACGACGACCGGGACGGGGATCACCTCAATGCAGCTCGAAACGGCTTGCCGCGACGGTCTGATTCCCTACCGGAAGCAGGAGCCGGAAGCCTTCAAATCCGCACTCGAGTTACTGCAGACCGATCAAGGTGGGCTGGTCTTTGCGCCGATGGCCGGCTATCACGAACAGGTCGGCGAGCTGGATTTCTCCTCTATGTATCCCTCCATCTGGTGCGCTTCAACATCTCGCCCGAGACGGTCAATTGTCGGTGCTGCCTGAATGATCCAACTGCGCGGGTGCCGGAGATCGGCCATTACACCTGCCGCCTGCGACAGGGCTTGGTGCCTCGCACATTGGCCCCGTTGCTCGACAAGCGCGCGCGATACAAACGGCTCATGGCAGCGGCGACACAGCCGGCGGCGAGAGCCGCGCTGGATCAGCGGCAAACGGCGCTCAAGTGGCTGCTGGTCGTCTCGTTCGGCTATTTGGGGTACAAGAATGCCCGATTCGGCCGGATCGAAGCGCACGAAGCGGTCACAGCCTACAGCCGCGATTTGCTGCTGCAGGCCAAGGAGGTCGCCGAGCGGCAGGGCTATCGCATGCTGCACGCGATTGTGGATTCGCTCTGGCTGGTCAAGCCCGGCGCGGTCAGAACAGACTATGACAGCCTCGCGCAGACCATTACCGAACAAACGGGGCTCTCGATCAACGTGGAAGGAATCTATCGCTGGATCGGGTTTTTCCCATCACGGGTCAATCCGCTCATGCCGGTGCCGAATCAGTTCGTGGGGCTGTTCGAACATGGCGGGATGAAAGTGCGCGGGATCGAATTGCGACGGAGCGATGCGCCGCGGCTCGTCAATCGAGCACAGGCAGAGGTGCTGCGCTGTCTGAGTGAGGCGGGAACGTTGGCCGAGTTGCGTGAACAGATTCCTCACGCATTGGAGATTGTTCGCACCTATCGGCGCTATCTTCAAGACGGTCATGCCATCATTGAGGAGCTGGCCACCGCGAAATCGCTTTCGAAGGAACCGCAGGCCTACCGCCATCGGACCCTGTCGATGATTGCCGCGCAGGAACTGCTGGCACGCGGTGTGTCACTCCAAGCGGGCGACAGGATTCATTACATCATTACGGATGCCGACGCGGCCTGTCCTTCCGATCGTGCGCGGGCAGTGGCTGGACTCAATGGAACCTGGAGCTACGATGTCTCGGCCTATGACCATCTGCTGGTGAAGGCGGCCTTTGTGCTGTTGACGCCTTTAGGCGTGACGGCAGCCTCGCTTCGCTCTCAAGAACTGTAAAAGATAAGACGTGAAACGTGAAACGTAGGTGGACCGGCGGCGTTCCTCGAAAACCTGTCACGTGTAATGATTCAGGTCTCACGGTATCCTGCTGCAGGCTCTGTTCAAACCTGCCCTATAGAGTCGGTCCTTGCCGTCGGCTTGTCGTAGCCGCGGATCGGCGATTGCAACAGAAGTGTTCATGAATCATGCGGGCTTGCTCTTTTGAACATCCTTTGGGATGAGTGGTCGAGGATGGCCCTCTATGAATAGAGGGTTTGAACGATCTCGGTGGTATTGAAGAGTATCGCGTTTAGGCGGGTATAGGCCGCGTGGCCGTAGTAGTGGTCTCGCACATTCGATGATCCAGTCGAGTCTTTATAGTCGGCGAGAATCCCAAGCCCCTCACTCGGAATACGGACGGCGCGGCGGGCGCATTCCAGCCATCGTTCGAATCCGTCGAACGGTTCGACCATTTCCCACACAGCTTTGTTGGCCGCTTTTGCTGCCTCAGTTGTCGGCACGGCATCGCTACAGGCCACAGCCAATTCCTGAATGTAATCTCCGCCCCACGCGATCGGCATCTCCATCGTGATCTGGGGTAACTCCATTTTCGAGAGCCAGGTCTTCCCGTCCGTGCGAAGCGTGCGGTGGTTCACGATATGGAGGAGTCTGCCCAATCCGGACGGATCCCACCCGTAGCGTATCGGCATGCCCAGCGTCACGACGTCCAGCGCTGCTCCGTTCAGGAGGGTGCCATTCGACAACAATGGAGCGATACGGTGGATCGTCGAGACGAGGTCCGGTCGATCGACCTGCGAAGCAACAGCCGACAAGAGATCGAGCAATCGCGTTCTGCTACTGGTCGCGCTCACACATGAGAGGTTCGAGACGAGGGCGAGGACTAACCCCGCTTGCCCATGAGCCTGTATGAGGATTCGATCTCCCTGGCCTAGATTGTGGGCCTCGACCCAGCCGAGAAGACGCCCGAGCAACGAGACTGCCGCCAGGGCACGGCCCAGGTGATGGTGTTCACAGGACCAGAGTTCGCGGTAGCAATGGATCGGACGATCCAGGCCTCGGTTGAGCGACTGTTTCAGCACTTCTACATAATCATTCGTGAAATTTCCTGCATCCCCGATCTGTTCATCGAGCAATCGTGTGGTGGCGTCATCATTTGCGAGCGGTGGTTTCAACCCTCCGGGCAGCGATGAGATGCCATTACTGCCTTCGCGCATCAGGGCCAATAACGCATCGAGTCCCGCCACGCCGCGCGAATAGCCGCGCTTGAGTCCGCCCAGTTCATCCAACCGTTGCACCCCGAAGACGTCGGTTCCTATGATGGAGCCGTGGAGCAAGACGATCATACGGACACCGGCAAGCGAGAGACGCGTACCGAGGGCTGCCATGGCGTCTTGCCCAGAGGATGACTCCAAGAGGGCGGTTAGGGTAACCTCCCGAGCGGCGACCCGCTCGCCGGGATTCTTGCGGGACATCTCGTCGTGTTGGAAATTGTTCTCGATCGGCATGGGAAGACGTACTTACCTGAAACCAAAGCCTCTGCGCAACCGGTTGCAGAAAGCGGGATCATCGGCTAGCATGGCGGCCATTCCAACGGTTCTGGTTGTCCCAGTAGGGAGAGCCACCATATGTGGGCCCCTGTCCTGCTCATCGCCCTGGTCGTACTCGCGACTAATAGCTGCGGCGGCGGGGACAAGCATCTCCCGTCTTCGAATCCTCCGGAGTACGATCTCAAGAAGGTTTATACAGCGCCGAGCTCCATACCCAGTCACCCTACTACACAACTCACTCAACCGACTGAGCCGGAGCCGCCTCCGATTCAGCTCCCATCGCTCGAACCAGGACCGAATGAAAAGGGCGAGTGGCGCACGATAACAATCAAACCGCAATCATTCCAACAGCTTAAGGGTCCGAAGACCGTCTGTGACGCATTGTCGCAACTCGTGCAAGGCTTCGGCAGTGCGCAGCTCTTTGTGGGAGCAGAAGGGCAAGCGCTGAAGAAATCTCTGGGCTCAGAGGCCGAGTCGTTTGCGCGGTCACTGGACCAGCAGCTCTTTGATACGTTCAAGCAGCAATTCGGATCTGGTGCTACCGACTGTCCCTCACCGGTGCTCCCGGGCAAGAGCCGCTTTGACGATAGCCTTCATCCATCTCGCCTCGTGCTGGCCACGGGGCCGCCCCATGGGTCCTTTCAGCTCGCGCAGGCCATGGAGCCAGGAGGGGAGAGGGAGGGGTACCGCGTCTCGAAGGGCTCAGTGAACATCGGCATCCCTCCTGATTCGGTGGGAACAAAGACCCGCGAATGGAGAGTCGCGGAGGGGAATAGGCTGAACACAGCCGGCAACCGCAACTACTTCACGCTCGTCAACGGGGGCTACGCCAAAAAATGCCCCACAGCCGAAGGCGTCGTCGATGGAGACTATGAGTTTTCGCTGGTCGTTCACCAGACGATCAACGACTCCGGTACGGTTCGAACGGTGTTCTACGCCCGGCGCATTCATGCCACCTTGAAGGGCCAGGTCGGCGACGATGCCAGGCTTCAATATGTGGATCTCGATGCCACGCTAGGGATCGGACGTGGAGGAACGGATGTGCCGACGTTGTTTGCCCGTCAGCGGCTACAGGTCCGGTTCATTCCAGACCGCCAGGCAGCAGGACTGCCGTCGCAGTTCTCCAATTGGTCTGTCTCGGAGTGGAGCTCGGAATTGGTTGGTGCAACCGAAAGCGACTCCATAAACACGTTGTTGCTGGCCGTGACGGTGTTTTCCGGTCCGATCTACTTGACTGCTGAAGGTCAATGGACCACATCCAACACCTGCGCGGAGATTACGTTCACGCCGGCCACCAAGACGAAGAAGCTTGGGCCGAACGAATCGGTTGGGGTGAAGACCGAGCTTCGCACTAAGAAAGAACAGGCGGTGGTTCCTGCGAAGTTTAAGGAGGCGAGAGAACAGCCAAGAGAAAGAAACGGCACCGTTTCGCCGAGGGAGGCAGCGTCACAACCAGGCGCGCCGGCGACGTTTACCTACCAGGCTCCGGCGACACGCGTGAAACACAGCGGATTCCGGGTTGGAGCGGTCTCCCGCGCGGGAGTAGCCCAAGCCCTCGATGGAGAATGGGAAGTGGCGGATACGTCTTATGTGTTGGAGTTCCAATCGAGGATTGTCTCAAGTGAGCCCACGGCTCCGGTCGAGTCGGTCGCCGCGTGGAACGTGACGTTGACGCTCGTGGAAGGGAAAGACATGTACCGCGGGAGCGGCATGTTGGGCTATCAGACCGGTCCGCCTCCGAACCGTGACCCCTGTTCGTCTCTGATTATGGGCCATGGCACCACGCGTCTAGATGTCGCCGGCATGTTTATCAAATTCTCTGAGAGTGCCGGCACAGCCGGCAGTCAGGTCGGTTCAGCCGACATTGAATTGCACTACTTGGTCCATCCGACGAATGAAACAGAGCGGCTATACACTATGGTCCAATACCGATGCGTCCCTGGAGAGCTGGTGCCATATCCGTTCTTTTATTCGATGTACGCCGTCGCTCGCGGTGCTGAAGAAATCAATCTTCTCAAAGATTGGACGTACGTCGGCAGAAACGGTGTGGTGGCAACTAAGACGCTCCATGGCAATTGCGGTGATTTCTGTCAAGACGTGAGTGTCTTCACATTGAAAGAGATGAGCGAAGAGGCATCCCCACCGAAATAACTGGTTGTTAGGGTCTCAGCGAACGTTCTTGTGCGTCCGGAGCCTGCTTGGGCTGGATTTGATTCTTCGGCATCACGGCGGTGGCGCTGCACGTCTTGTTTTCTTTGTCGATCTGCTGGTCCACGATCTTCACGCCCTGGAGATATTCCTGGACGATCTCTTCTCTGGTGAGTTCGATATCCTGTTCCGCCTCGCGGCCGGTCCGCTCGCGAACTCGGTCGACCATGTGCTCTTTCACCAAGATGCGAATCTGTTTGGCCAAATCGGTACGGGCAGAGAGCTCCGAGACCCGCCGGCAGATGATGGGGCCTTTCGCCATGTCGCCCTGACCCTTGCCGACGAGGTACTGGTCCGATGAATAATTGGTGCGATCGTCGTCTATGTGGCGCAACAAGGCAGGCCTGTGCGAAGAGTCTGGTTGCCCTCTGTACTGTATGAGTCGATCGAAAGATGACGCCGCGTGGTTGCGAACATCGCCTGCATCCGCAGCTATCGAATGCAGCGGCAGCAAGACTGAACAGCCCATGGCGATCAACGCCGCAATAAACTGACTATCGGTGCTCTTCACTCGTTATCTCCCTTCTCCGCCTCTTCGATCGCCCTCACCACCCTGTCTGCTGCCTCCAACCCCCCTTGGCGCAATCTGAATCTGGTTGGGCACGGGCGGTAATTGCTGGAGGGGCGACGGATGGATCTGATGTATCGAGGGAGGGAGTCGTCTATCTATAGGTAACTGTCCTGCCGCTGCCTGCGGTGGCGCAGTCGGTGTCGTGTAGGTGAAGTCGTTTAAGGTTCTGGAAACAGTCGGTGATCCCGGCGCCGGTATGATCAGATGGCGTGGCATGGTCGGCTGCCTTGTCCCCGGTGCAGGAGGAGCGGGCGGTTGTGGCGGCAATGGAGGCTGTTTGGTCGTGATCGTGTGTTGCGCCACGTAGACATGCGGGCTTGTGGGATAGAGGCCCTGTGCGGCAGTCAGCAGAGCCTGAAGTTGGGCCAACCCTACCAAGGAAGAAGAGGAATAGCCGGCCGTCGAGACGAGCACCCAATCTGTCCAGGCTTGCGACACCATGGCGTTCGATTGCACTCGATTGAGAATGTCTTGGCGCCGCTGAGTCGCCTGCTGTGTTTGCTCTGTGGTCGAGCCCTGTGCTAGGGCCTGATTCGCCGCATTGAGGTCCTGTTGTAGTTGGTCATTTTCATGTTTCAGGGCGACAAGTTGATGCCGGGCGTCCTCGTTCTCCCGCAAGGCTGCGATGGCCTGTCGCACCTCGTTCGTGTCGATCTGGGCAACCAGATTTGTACGGACCACGATGGTCTCTCCATCGAGTGTGGTGTTGGTTGCTTGTTCCAGGACAAGGACGATGCCGGCAGTATAGGTTCGAATTTCGTCTTTCGTCACATCCAGACCGTCCACGATGGTGACGCTTTCGAGGTAGACGGCAACCTGTTCCAAGGCGTTTCGTTTGGCCACTTCGGTGGCCAGGCGGATGGCGTCTTCCTTGGTATCACGGTCTCCCATCCGATGTTCTCCCTGTGCGGTTACGACTCGGACTTCTGCCAGAGTCACTGCGGGCCACATCGCCAAGATGACGAACCAGGCACAGAGGCGCAGGCTCGGCAATGAGATGAGCCGGAAGGCTGGTTGCGTGATCGTATGCGGAGGAGGAATCTGTGGCATTGCCGATATTCTTCAGATAGGGCGTGCTCGTCAGAGGCCGAATCATGCCGGCCATGTGGTGAACGTTAACCCGCATTATTCATGAGCACTTCTGCTGCAATCGCCGATCCGCTGCTACGACTAGCCTTCGGCCGGCGGGCTCGCCCCTCGGACCCTCCACATACTGCACGAGTATGCATCGGGTCCTCACGGCTCCGCGCGCCGGTCTCGCAACGCGGCTCCGCGATTTCGTCCCTCGACTGTGCTCGGGACCCTGAGCTTTGCCGAAGGGCCACGAACCGTCATGAATAATGCGGGTTAAGGGTAACACCGAATAGACCGTTGTGCCAGGGGCCGTCCGATCCGCATGAACCCTGATGGATCGTCTAGCCGAGGTCTTCCCTCGCTTGCCTTGGCGGAAAACGCCATGATAGCGTAGAAGCCCACGTGGAATTGAATAGAAAGAATTGATCTGAGCACATGCCGGTAAGCGTTCATCACAGATGGTCGATTCAGATACTGGCCGTATCCCTGGCCGTTCTCTCTGTGGTCCTTTCGCGAGAGGCGGCGGTTGCCGCTGTATCGTCGCAGGCATCTGCCTCAATGGTTTCGACTGAGCATGTCATTCTCTTTGTCCTCGAAGGATTCGGCCAAGATTCCCTAAAAGGCGGCACGATGCCGACCCTCAGTCGGCTGGTCAAGGAAGGAGCGGTCACCTGGTCTGCCACGGCAGTGAAACCTGCATTACGGCTGCCGACGATGGCGTCGTTGATTACGGGAATGCCGGTCGAGAAACACGGCATTACCTGGAACACCTTCGAATTCAGCCGTGGCTATCCACGTGCTCCAAGCCTGTTCGACTACCTCGATCTCAGCGGGGGGCGCGATAGTGCGATTTTTCTCATGGATGAGTCGCTGTATCAGTTGGCGCGCCCTGAGCCCTACACGGACTACCAGATGTGTGGACCGCTGAAGCCGGAATGCAATTCTGATCGGATCGTGTCCTACATCCGTCAATACTTCACGAAAGCAACCAGCGGCCATGGCTACGGGCATGCGATCCTTGCGCTGCCGCACTTCCTGGTCGTGCATCTTCCTGAAGCGGGTCGAGTGGGCGCATCGCGGGGCTGGACCTCGAAGGAGTATCGTGCCGCCCTTCGCACAGTGGATAGGGCCATGCACTCCGTGTTGGATATCTATCAAGAGCATGGGCTGATCAAGCGGACCACCCTGTTTGTGACATCGCTCAGCGCCGAAGGCAGGGATGCGAATCAAGAGCAACCTGACGCGGTGGTGCCGATGGTTCCATGGATTGCCTCGGGGGTGGGGATTAAACCTGGGTACGTGATTCACCAGCCGATCTCTATTTTAGACACCGGCGCGACGGTGATGCGGACGTTGGGATTACAGACCCATACCGAGTGGGAGAGTCATGCGGTGGAAGAAATCTTTCAAGGTGTCTTTACCGCAGCCCCTCGGGGATCTTCGGAATAGGTCAGGTCATGCAGCATGCGACATGGTACATGGGCTGGTGTCTGATCGGACTGTTGCTAGGCTCCGCAACGGTCACCCAGCCGGCCACGGCTGGTCAGCCGGCTGCCTACAGGCAGGAACATGCCATCACGATCGACGCCACGACGATTAATCCTCAGTCCTGGTGGCAAGTGCCCGGCATCACCCCGTCGATCTATGGATCGGACCCTGAATCCATGGATGCCTACAAGACGACCGAGTCTCGCGCGCTCACACTGAAGCCGGGGAAATATCATTTTGTGAGCTTCACGTTCGATTTTCCGTTCATGGTGAACGTAGAGGGGAGGTTGGAGTTTGCCCAGTCGCTCGACCAATGTGTCGAGGGACGAGGAACCCAGACCTTAACCATCCGCTGCAGCCGGACCTATCCACATGGCGGCGAGCGCGATTACCAGTATCAGTAGAGGAGCGGCGCCAATGACCCAAGGGCTTGATGACCTGTTAGCAGCACTCGAGGATGTCGACGACGCAACCCGTGAAGAGGCCTCCAAGGCGCTCGCCGAACTCGCCGATTCCACCACGTTGGAGGCGCTGGTCGGCGCCTGTGGAGATGAGTATTGGGCTGTCCGAGCCCATGCAGGCCGTGCCGTAGCCAAGATCGGGGGGGCGAAAGCCGTGGAAGCGCTCATCGTCCTGTTTCACGATTCCATTATGGACGTGCGGAACGATGCGGTGACGGCTATGGCCTCGATGGGAGCTGCGGTGGTCGATCGTTTGATTGTGGCATTGAAAGATGAGCGATGGCGTGTTCGCGAACATGCGGCAAAGACGTGTGGAGACATAAAAGATCGGAGTGCTGTTGAGGCCCTCATGCTCGTCTGCCGAGATCGCGATGGTGCCGTCAAGAGTGCTGCCGCAGAGGCGCTGGGCAAGATCGGCGATCCGAGAGCGATTCCGGTGCTGGTCAAACTCTTCCGCGATCCTTCAAAAACGGTGCGAGAGACGGCTGGGACCGCACTCATCTTTATCGGCCAGCCTTCCGTCGATCCGCTACTGGAATGTCTGAAGGATAAAGATTTTGTGGTCCGCTGCCATGCGGCCCGTGCGCTTGGCGGGATGACGACCGATTATCAAATCGGCCGAACCTGGGTGCGGGATGCCAACGTCGTCGATGCCCTGATTGCCGCGCTGAAAGATCCGGATCGGGCCGTGCGCGAGGATGCCACGATCGCCTTGGGCCAGATCGGCGATCCACGTGCGATCGACGCCTTGATCGAAGCGATGAAGGATGGCGCGGTGAAGCGGCATGCCATTGCGTCGCTTGGCATGATCGGCGATCCACGTGCCTTGCCTCCGGTGCTGGACGCCTTGAAGGGGAAAGGGATCAGGCAGGATGGGACTCCGACGCCCGGTTGTATCGTCAGCGAAGATGCCTTCATCAAGGAGGCGGCGGCGACGGCGCTCGGCCAGTTCCGTGATCCGCGGGTTATTCCAGACTTGATCATGCTGTTGAAGGACGGCGTGCTGCGCGAGAAGGCCAGTGCCGCCCTGGCCACCATCGGCGATACGGCGATCGAGCCGTTGATTACCTTTCTCTATGACCCCAAAGCGTCTGAAGTCGTCGCGGAAGGGGAGCGGGTGCTCTCCTATGCCTCGGTCCGACTCACGGCGAAAGATGCCTTGCGGCAATTGGCGCTTGAAACGCTCGAAAAATTGGGCTGGATGCCGGCGCCGGAAGACGTCATCGTCAATTCGAGTGTGGCCGACAATGCCAGGGTGGACATGCCTCTTGGCGACTCAGGACGGTTCGGCCCGTCGGGTGATTATGCCAAAAACGGCTAGCAAGCGTCTGAGAAGCTATAGCGCATCACGCAGGATGCTCAAAAAGGTCGTCCAGCAAGGCCGCAGCGAGCGAAGAGGCGAGGCGTACGCTTCGGTACGTTGAGCCTCTGAGCGATGCGAGAACGCCGCTGGCGGACTTTTTCAGCA
>JAWXBV010000280.1:0-9838 GCA_034440335.1 Nitrospirota bacterium
AACCATCAACCAGCAGCGATTTCAACAGGCGGCCTAAGCGGTGAAAGTCTCTCTTTCTGGCTCAGACATTTTGTCCAAGTTGACATGAAGCGCGACAGGATCGGCATCAAGCCGAGCTGCCGCTCGGCGTGCGCGCAGCGGATGAGGACGGTGCCGTCACCGAGTTCCCGCGCGCGGTGCTGCGCAATCGCTGGAGCCTGGAGTCGCGCGCGTTCGTGGTGAAAGTCGTAGTGCAAGGAAGGATGGGATCTATCGGGCGAGTCAAAGAGGGGAGTCGACATTCATGCGCCCTACAGTCGAGGCTGTAGCTCGCGAAGTCGCGACCGGCCATAGAGAGCCGGATGCCGGGGCAAGTGTGCTGATGCAGACTCGGCGTCGGGTCCTAGAAGGGTGGACTTCCGTCGCGACAATGCTGGGTGACTCCCTTGGTGGCGGTTAGAGGTGGCTTCACTTCTTCGGACAGATTTCTATCCGGGATAAGTGGGTCGGCCTGAGCGGTTGATGATCTCTCGTCGTTCTAGTTCCGTTTCCCTTTCGATCCTACGCCCACAGCAGGTCTGCCGGCGAAGCCGGCAGAAGCTCCGGGGATTTCTCTGTAACGCGGCTCATGCCGCTTTCAGCATCGCAGCCGCCGCGTCGGCGAAGTACACCGCATCCGGTGTCCGGTAGCCGTGCGACTGACGCGTTTGCCGAGCCTGATGTAGAGCTCGACGGCTCGAATCCTGTCTTCGTACGAGTACATGAACTACCTCTTGGTAGTCCAAGTTTTTGTCCGCATCCCCGGCTGGTCAATCTTGGACGCCGGTTGACATTGACTAAAACCAAGTCTGACAAAGCGTGGTCTAGGTGACTGTTCGGCGAAGCTCTGAGCGCGCCGAACCGACGTCGTCGAAGGCGAGTTGAATGGGTGTTGCTGAGGGCTGTTTCCATGAACATGATCTGCGATGCTTCATGGGATGGGTGCCCAGCGACCCCAGAATCCGCTAGTCCTTTTGCCGAAGGAGTCGTCAAATCCCCAGTGGTGACCAAGCGACGTTTACTCACTGGGTTACACTCCGGTAGTTCACAACTCATTGATGTATAAGAAGTTTACAATGACAAAGATGCGCCTCCACGAGTCATGGCATGTCGCTTCCGCCTGACGCTAGGAAACGCAAAGTGCCGGTGCCCCAAATAGGGTCCCGACTATTGAGGTTTCGGCGCACAATACGTCAAAATGGCCCTGCCGCGGAATGCTGCGGATCGCCGCGGAGAACTGCAGTGGGGAAGGACGGGCTGAATGCCGAGCGCGTTACAACGACCCTGACAAAGCGTCAAAAGGCGGGGCTCGACAGGCTCGCTTCAGCGCAGGGTGTGAAGGTCGCTTGGCTGGTTCGGCGCGCGGTTGAAAAGTATCTGGAAGACGAGGCTGGCGGACCTATGTTGCCGTTTGAGGCAGAAGGAGGCGGGGATGTTAAGCGCTGAACTCTTCGCCGGTTGTGGTGGGCTCGCGCTTGGCATGTCTCAAGCGGGATTTACGCACAAGTACATGGCTGAATTCGACCGTGATGCTGTCGAAACAGTCCTGCACAACAAGCGTAAGGGTGTAGAGCACGTTCGCGAGTGGCCGATGGGCCGTCAGGACGTACGAAACATTGATTGGGGCGCGCTTAGCGCGCTCGATTTGGTGTCTGGAGGTCCGCCTTGCCAGCCGTTCGGTATTGGCGGCAAAAAGCGCGGGCAGAACGACCATCGTGATATGTGGCCCGAAGCGATTCGCGCTATTCGAGAGGCCCAGCCTCGGATGTTTCTCTTCGAGAACGTCCGCAATCTCGCAGGCCCCAGATTCCGCGGATATTTAGAGTGGATAGTCGCTCATCTTGAGAGGCCCTCCGATGTCCGTAAGAGCGACGAATCACACCTTACGCATCAAGCGCGCCTTTCGGCAGCGCGTAGCAAGATTGAGTACCGCGCAGCTTGGCAGCTTGTAAATGCGGCCGACTTCCGAGCCCCCCAGATTCGCCATCGAGTTCTGATCTTCGGAGTTCGCGCTGATCTGGATATTGTGCCGACGCCGATGGTACCGACGCACTCTCGCGACCGTTTGCTTTGGGATCAGTTCGTGACCGGCGAGTACTGGGCGCGCCACGGCATAAAGCGACGCAAAGAGCCGGTGCTACTTCAGGATGTTCGTCGCGTTCGAGCGCTAAAGGACGCCGGTGTGGCGCCATCGAATGCACCCTGGATCACTGTGCGCGATGCTTTGTTCGGATTGGGAGAACCCAATGGCAAGCTCAATCACGTTCTCCAGCCGGGTGCCCGCGTGTATCCGGGTCATACCGGTAGCCCACTGGATTTGCCGTCGAAAGCGCTGAAGGCCGGAGACCACGGTGTGCCTGGCGGTGAGAACATGCTTGTTCGTGATGACGGAACAGTGCGGTACTTCACCACTCGAGAGGCTGCTCGCTTGGTCGGAATGCCGGACGACTATGAATTTCCTCGCTCGTGGTCTGAGAGCATGCGGCAGCTTGGGAATGCAGTACCGGCACCTCTAGGGGCCGCTGCGGGTGCTTGGCTGACGCACTTGGTCGGTAAGGCCACAAAAGATCCGAAGGTATCGCGGCGTCGCGCAGCATAGAAGGGCAAATTGAGGGCCGGCAGAAGGCGAGTCGCGATCAAAGCAACTTCGTATCGGCTAGCCGAGAGGTTGCATGATGGCACTTACACCTGACCGCGCAGCCCTAAAGGCTCTCGAAGACGCACTTGCGGCAGTTGTAGCTGCCACTGAAGGCAGCCCCGCTCCTGCGGTGGTTCGGCGAATTCGCGATGCACTGGCCGCGCACGCGACTGCAGTTGAAGCGGCGCGTTCCACAACGGATCCCGTACGCATGCCGCGCGGGTCTTTTGATCTCGCCGACCCTAAAGCGATCGGCCGCATGGTGTCCATCGCTCTGATCGCACAACCCAAGGTCCCGTTGGCCAAAGTTCAGCCAGCTTACGGCTCAGGGGTCTATGCGATCTACTACGCAGGTTCCCACCCGCTGTACCACGGAGTCTCCGAGTCAGAGACGCCCATCTACGTCGGAAAGGCAGACCCGGCGAATGATGACGCCAGCAACTCGCGCGAGCAGGGACCGAAGTTGACTGGGCGACTTCTGGAACACGCCGGGACCATCGCGACGGCAGAGGCATACAGCGAAAAACTACCCGTCACGCTGGCGCCGATTCGCCTCGCTGACTTTGTTTGCAGACGACTCGTCTGTGCGACGAACGCACAGCTTGTCGCAGAGAAGCACCTGATTCGGACCTTCTGGCCGATATGGAATTCCGAGACCAAAGCATGTTGGGGTATGAGCAAGCATGGCGATGCCGCGACTACGCGCGCCAATAAGCGCTCGCCTTGGGACGTCGTTCATCCAGGTAGACTTTGGGCACTAGATAACCGATTGGTTGATTCGCTGTCGCCGGATCAGATTCGCGAGAGAATCGATAAGACGCTGGAGCGAGTTCCAGCCAGACGCAATCACGCGGAGTTGCTGGAAGAAATGTTGGCCAGTTTTCGGCAAGACGATCATCCGACAGACGCGCAAGGCGCTCCGCCTGTGGGTGACAGTGCGACGGGTCCCGGCGAAGACGAGGCGGGGCATGCAGGAGTTGGCTGAAGTCAGCGCGGCGCGAACGGAGCAAATGCGGCGGATCCGCGCGCGCGACACGAAACCCGAGATGCGCGTCCGCCGGGCCTTGCATGCAGC
Organism: Nitrospirota bacterium; assembly: GCA_034440335.1. Lineage (GTDB taxonomy): Bacteria > Nitrospirota > Nitrospiria > Nitrospirales > Nitrospiraceae > Palsa-1315. The sequence continues at coordinate 3,732 of JAWXBV010000280.1, forward strand.
CGGACTGCGCGAAGGTCTGCATTCCAAAAAGCTACCAGGAACGCCTGATCTGGTGCTTACGGGCCGCAAGGCGACCGTTTTTGTGCATGGCTGCTTCTGGCATCGGCATCCAGACCCAAACTGCAAGCTCGCGCGACTTCCGAAATCAAGACTCGAATTCTGGGAGCCAAAGCTCACAAGCAACCGCACGCGCGACGTAAGGATCAAAGCGGATATCGAGGAGCGCGGCTGGTTCGTATTTGAGGTTTGGGAGTGTCAGACAGGTCAGGCGGAATTGCAGCGGCTAGCCGAGCAATTGAAAGCGTTGCCGAAGTGTGGTTGTTGATTTCAGAGGAGTCGCAGGAAGCATGAACCAGGAGTTTGACCTGACGCCTGATCCCCGAGTGCTCCAGATGCTCGGCGAGATCAACCTGCCTCAATGGCGCTGCCTTGCAGAGCTAATCGACAACTCCATCGATGGGTTCGTCCACGCAGCTCGCGCTGGGGCACCCGTCGACATGCCGGAGATTGGCGTTACGCTTCCAATGTCTGACAACGAAAATGCGCGCGTTGTTGTGAAGGACAACGGGCCAGGCATGTCATTTGAGAGTCTTGAGCGTGCGGTAAAGGCGGGTTGGTCCGGAAATGATCCTCTGTCGAATTTGGGTCTCTTTGGCATGGGCTTCAATATTGCTACCGCTCGACTCGGTTTGGTCACTGAAGTTTGGACCAGTCGCGCTGGCGATCCGGAAGAGGTGGGTGTGCGGATCGACCTGGACGACCTGCGTGCAACGCGAAACTTTCGCGTGCCACGACAGACTCGTCCGAAATCCGACCACAACCAACACGGCACAACGGTGCAGATCCTGCGTCTGAAGCCGGATCAGCGCGCGTACTTAGCGAGAAACAACAACCAAAAAACGATGCGCAAGCATCTCGCTCGAACCTACTCATCGGTGCTTGGCCAATCGGAGGCCGGAACGACTCGACTACTGGTCGGTGGGACCCGTTTGGCACCCAGGCGGCATTGCGTTTGGGGCGAGGACCGGACCGTAACCTATCCGGATGGAACGGTGGCTCGCGCTGTTGAGCGTATCAACGTAAAGCTTGCCCCGCGTCGCTACTGTACGCATTGCATGAGGACTCTTAGCCCCAATGACGACAACTGTCCGACGGGGAGCAAGCAGTGCAATGTCATCTCCTCCGAGCGAAGAATTCACGGATGGGTAGGGCTTCAGCGATATCTACACAACACAGAATTTGGTATCGATTTCGTTCGCAATGGCCGAAAGATTGAGATAGCAAATAAGGATCTGTTCGAGTGGAGCGACGGTGAAATCTCAGAGGTTGAGTATCCGACGGACGATCAGAGAGGCCGCGGGCGCTTCGTCGGGGAGATTCACATTGATCACTGTCGCGTGAGCTACACGAAAGATCGCTTTGAGAGAGATGATCCAGCGTGGAGCGAAATGGTTCGAGTCGTCCGAGGTGATGGACCCCTTAGGCCGTTAGTAGCTCGTCAGCGAGGATACTCAGGCAACGATAGTCCGCTCTTTAGCCTGTACCAGGCGTTCCGTAGATCGAGCCCACAAGGAAAAAATGGTCTTTGGTCGCGCGTACTTGTTGTGCGCGACAACGAGCGCGCCCAGCAGATGGCGGAGGCGTTTGAAAGCGGAGATCCAGACTCCCTGACAGATGAACGCTGGTGGCAGCTTATTCTAGAGCAAGACAAGGAGGTCTTGGGTGAGAAGCCGACAGCGGAAAGCGGCGGCCCATCTTTGCCAGACGGATTTCTCGGCACATCGGGCGCAACGCAGCCAAGTCCGCCTCCCGGCAGCGCGACCGAAGTCCCTTTGCCGCCAGCACCGCCAGCGCCTCAGCGAAGGCAACTTCACGAGCTGTCACGGAAGTACGTGCATCCGACCTATCGTGTTGAGTACGAGATACGAGCCTACTCCGTCTCGCCTGCTGATCCCTCGTTGCCCGCAGGGCTTCCTTGGACTCTCAAGCTTGAGGACGTCGCGACTCGAACATACGGGTTCCTGGTGGACACGTCGCACCAGGTGTTTCGGTCTACGACGATGACGCCCTTAGACGGTCTTCTGGCTGAGTTGACGTACAGGACCGTGGACTTTCTGAAAGGGCAGGCACAGGAGCCGCCAGTGGCTGGTGTGCTGGCCGATTTCCGTAAGCAATACTGCGCGGATAGTCGACTCGATCCGACAGAGATAATCGGCCTGGCCGCTTCAGTTCTTGGTGACATCGCCAAGGCTGTTAGCGGATTGGCGCCCGGTGATACGGGCGAAAGCTTCCATGACGAGCTATCCGAGGAAGAAAGGGAGGCCGTCGCACGGCGGATGGCCAATCGAGGTGTGCCCGATCGGCTGCAGTTGCTCTCGTCAAACAGATTCTGGGAGTACGCTGATTTCGATTCTGTTCGTGGGCTATTCCGCCGGCGGCCAGAGATCTTCTTGGATGGGCGGTACTGGAATGACTCGTACTCGTTGATCGACTTTGGTAGCCCATCCGTAACTGAGCAAGCTCGAAAGATCGTCCTGTCTCGCTACGACGCATATCTTGGGGACGCCATTTGGCTGGCGAACCAATCGCCTGCAGACGTGGACCGAGCCAGCCGGGATGCCGTTATTCGGGCGATTTGTTCCGTTCGCCTCTTGAAGTCGGACGTAGAGGGCTAGTGAGAGAGCCCTTTCTAGACGCCTCACGTCTGCTCAAGGGCCCCTGGCAAGCCTTTGAAAGGGACGTTACACGCCTGCTGGTTTGCAACGGCTTTGAAGATGTTCGCCTAGTTGCTGGAAGCGGAGACCACGGCGCTGATGTGTTGGGCGTAAAGAATGGCGAGCTGTGGGTCATCCAGTGCAAGTTCACAACGTCGGGCTATCCGTCCGCCAGTGCGGTGAACGAGGTTGGGGAAGCGGCGCGATTTTATGGGGCTGACAGAATTTACGTAGCATCGAGCCGAAGGGCTGGTCCTGCAACTTACGATGCCATAAAGCGTTGGCGATCGTTGGGCATCGAAATTGGCGTCCTAGAGCCAACAACGCTGCTCGAATTGGCGAAGCAGAGCCCAGAGTACTCCGCCCACCGTCGCGAGCTCCGAGACTACCAGGAGGAGGCTGTAGAAAAGCTCGTTGCGTCCTTGTGTGAGACCGGTAGAGGGCAGATCGTGCTCGCCACGGGCTTGGGAAAGACTGTTGTGCTCGCGGAGAGCATGGCTCAGCTTTTCCGCGATGACGCGATTGGAGGGGGTCAAGCACTGGTGTTGGCGGGAACCCGTGAATTGGTCGATCAGCTTCAGCGGGCATTTTGGGACCAGCTTCCAAAATGGATTCCAACACATCGCCTAATTGGCGGCGAAACGCCACAAGAGTGGAATGGAATCACTTTCGCGACAGTGCAAAGTGCGATCTCCAGATTAGACGATCTGCCAGATTTCGGGCTCGTCTTCATCGATGAGGCTCACCACATTGGATCTGAAACGTTCCGGCGTGTTGTAGAGCGCTTGTCTACAGCGATGATCGGAGGCGCGACTGCCACCCCGTGGCGCGGAGATGGGTATGACATTGACCAGCTATTGGGCCCGCCTGTAACGCGGATCGGCATTTCTGAGGGGCTTAAGCGCGGTTTCCTTTGTGAGGCTGACTATCGGTTGCTTGCGGACAACATAGATTGGGAGGTTGTGAGATCCGTTTCAAGAAATCGATACTCCCTCAACCAGTTGAACAAACTCTTGCTCCTGCCGATGAGAGATGAAGAGGCTGCTCGCACAGTGCGGGAAACGTTCGACAAGGAACAGCGCAGGTCAGTCATTGTCTTCTGCTCATCGGTCCAGCATGCGCATTCCTTCGCGGCAACGCTCAGGCTGTTTGGGTTTCGCGCAGAGCCGATAGTGGGGGAGATGGCGCCCCGAGAGCGGGATCGAGTGATGGCGGCATTCCGAAAAGGTGCGTTAGACGTGGTTACGACTCGGGATCTTTTCAATGAAGGCGTAGACGTTCCAGACGTTGACATGATTGTGTTCATGCGTGTCACGCATAGTCGGCGGATATTTGTTCAACAGTTAGGTCGCGGACTGCGAATCAGCCCTACAAAGAAAAAGGTCGTAATTCTCGACTTTGTCAGTGATCTCCGCCGAATCGCGGAGGTTGTAGAGCTTGAAAAATCTGTAAGGGGTGACGTCGAGCGGCTCCGCATGCCAGGCATGGTGCAGTTTCGTGACGAAGGGGCTGGCAGCTTCATGCTCGACTGGATGCGTGATCAAGCGAATTTGTTTGTTCGCGAGGGTGATCCAAACTTGGAGTTGCCAGAGTTTGAGTTTCCGAGTCCGCATGGCGGAGGCACCGTTCAATGATGCTTCCTGACGCGATTCGAGACGCAATGAGAGATCGCCTGTGGCGGTTGGCGGATGAAATGGGGTGGTCGTCGCTTGGTGATGCGGAACGGTCGCGATGCTACGAGATGTGGACGAAGGACCAATCGATCGGTGGCCAGCTGGCTCATTACATGGATCCGCGAAAGGTCCGCGTCTACATTAAGGACTCGTTGCTTAAGCCTTACGAACGGGCACGTCTTCTGGGGAATGAAGAGGAGATCTGGCGCTTGCTCGGGGTTCAGCAGCCTGAGGAATTTGCGGAAACATACATCAAGCCGCATGGGCGTCGTTTGGGGGACGGGAGGATTGTTTGCTGGGGAAAGAGCCGAGATTGGAAGCTTGTATTGATGGCGGTCTTTGAGCGAGGCGGCGTACGGCAAGACAGTGTGCCCTTCGGCGCTATTCTGCTGGAGTCTGGTCAGACTTCCGAGGAGAGGAAACGGGTTGTTGTGAGAGACGCGGCGCAACGGCTAGGAATCGAAAGAATGATTTGGATTGACTAGCCCATATGCGTGACAAGTATTCCGGCTGGTTCCCTAAGGCTCCTGCAGAGATTGCAGGGCTATGGGAGCGCGCAATATTTGTCCCCGACGCCAATGTCTTGCTGCACTGTCTTAGACACCCTGCCAGTGTTAGAGAGGAGTTGCTTAGGCTAATCGCCTTGCTGAAAGAGTCCTTGTGGATTCCTTATCAGATTGGTTTGGAGTTCCATAGAAATCGACTGGAAGTTGAGCTAGCCGCTCAGGACGCTTACGACACTTTAATTGGTGATTTCGACGCGGTGTTTGAGAAAGCACGAGATCGGCTGCGGCAATTGCGCGCGCACCCAACTATCAGTGTGGAGAGGGAGCTGTCGGCTCTGGAGATGTTTCTCCAAGACTTCCGAACGAGAATGGAGTCGGCGCGGGAACAGCATCCGTCGCAAGATATTGAGAAGGCGGTTCAGCGATTGACCGAGCTCTTAAATGATCGCGTCGGCGAGAAGTGGAAGCCTGAACAACTCGCGGCGATTAGGAAGGAGGGAGAGGAGCGATACGCAAAGAAAATTCCCCCTGGCTACAAAGATACTAAGAAGGACTCGACCGATCTCGGCAAGTATGGAGATCTCATAATTTGGAAGGACATGATTGCCAAGGCTAGCGCCGAACGACGTCCGGTGATATTCATCACCGATGACGTCAAGGAAGACTGGTGGTGGATCAATCGAGGTCGAAAGATTGGCCCTCGCCCCGAGTTGGTCGAAGAGTTGCGAGCAGAAGCCGGTCAAGAGTTTCACATTTACGAGTTTGGTCAGTTTCTGCGTTTCGCAGCTGAGCGTTTCCCGGCTATGCAAGAGAGCGTCGCGAAGGTTCAGGAAAGCGTTCTTGCTGACGAACAAGCGCGGCAGCGACTGCAGTCTGCGCAAGCATTGGAGGCCGATCGAAAGGTGTGTCGTTTGGAGGATGAGAGAGATCAGATCATCGCGATTCTCTCAGGCGCGCCGAGCGGCGCAGCGGCATATTCTGGGGATCGGGGATCGTTAAGAGCGAGACTTGAGGAGATCAACGGCGAGTTGGCGCAGCTCTCGGAACTTTCGAGTGATGCTGGTCGGTTACCGGGCTAGTACCGAAGATGGTGCGTTCCGCTGGAAAAGCTCAGATGAGCTGCCCCCGCTTCGGTTGACACCACCCTCAGCACATTCCGGCGGCTTTCTCGTAATCAGCCGGACTCAAGTAACCTAACGTCGAGTGCCGACGAC
>JAWXBV010000281.1:0-6492 GCA_034440335.1 Nitrospirota bacterium
CGCGCCCGCCGAAATTATCCTCGACCTCGGTATCGGCGACATGTTCAATTCGCGCGTGGCCGGCAACATCGTCAACGAGGATATCCTCGGCAGCCTGGAGTTCGCCTGCGCGGTGGCCGGCAGCAAAGTGGTGTTCGTGATGGGCCACACCGCATGCGGCGCGGTCAAAGGCGCAATTGACAAGGTCCAACTCGGCCACCTTACCGGGCTGCTGGAAAAGATCCGCCCGGCTGTCGAAGCAACTCAGTATGACGGCGAACGCACCTCGAAGAATGACAGCTTCGTGAACGCCGTCGCTCGCAAGAACGTGGAATTGACGATCGCCGGAATTCGCGCAAAAAGCTCCCTACTGAAGGGACTGGAAAGCAAAGGCAGCATCAAGATCGTCGGCGCGATGTATGACCTGGGCACCGCCGGGGTGGAATTCATCTCGTGAGAGAGCGCCTCTCTCGAACATGAGCGAGCAAGGACGACTGTATACACAAGAATCCCAAGGGTCATGACCCCGCCCTTCTCCACGACGTACATGCGTTGTTGAGGGGTTAAGCGGAGCGTTTCCCGTACTTCCTTGGGGATCACGATTTGAAATTTCGTGAAATCATCGTCATGACCATGGCAAGCCTCCCTACCAATTGATGGTCGATCACCGTATCGTCATACGATCTGAGTCAGAGCAACTACATCTCTGTGATGCCTCGTAACATGAGCGGTTCGCCGCTCATTTGCCTTTCGGCTTCCACTCCCGCGCCAGCTTTTGGGCTTCGGCGATTTGCTCTGGGTCCATTTTTTTGGCGAGCGCATCCCGTAGCCTGGCTCCCGCCTCCCCGCCTTTCGCCGCTCCGAGGCTGTACCACATGTAGGCTTTGATAGAGTCCTGCTGCACGCCCTCCCCACGCTCATGCATCTGGCCCAGCCGTCGTTGAGCTAAATCGTTTCCTTGATTGGCGGCTCGCCGTAAATAGTACACAGCCATTTTGTAATCCTGCTGCCCACCCCGGGCATACATCAACAACACTCCCAGGTTGACTTGGGCTTCCGTATGCCCTTGGATGGCGGCTTTTTCGTACCACTGCCGCGCTTTGGCATCGTCCTTTGTGACGCCCTGTCCAGTGGCATACAGCAGACCGAGTTGGTACTGTGCGATGACATGGCCCTGCTCGGCCAGTGGTTGCCATTCACGTAAGGCTGTGGCGTAGTCGCCGCCTCGATAGGCCTTTTCGCCTGCTTTGAAATCTGCCCACGCAGGTGCGGCGAGACAAACAATCGACAGTGCAAGGGAGACGGGGAATCGGAGTGCTCGGAGCCGATCGTTATTCATGAAAACCCTGAAGGGTGAAATGTGACACGAGATGCAGCTTCGAAAAGGAGCCAGCGTGGTAGGTCATGGTGCATGTCCCTTGTGTGATCTCGCGCTCATGATACAGCCGGCTTGTCGATGGACGTGGCTCATCGGTCGCCTGTGCGACGCTCATTTGCCTTTCGGCTTCCACGCCCGCGCTCGCTTCTGTCCCTCGGCAATCTGGGCCGGCGTCATCTGCCTGGTGAGATCATTGCGGTATCCAGGCGCGTGCGCGTTTCCGTTTCCCGCCGCCAGGCTGTACCACATGTAGGCGTCGACGACGTCCGTAGGAACGCCTTGGCCGAAGGAAGACTGTAGTCCGAGGTAGAGCTGTGCTTTTGCGTCCCCCTGAGCAGCAGCCTTCTCATACCACTGGCGCGCTTTTGCATAATCCAGTGGGACGCCGTCTCCATTTTCATACGACAAACCGAGCGAGAACTGTGCACGTGGGTCTCCCTGCTCGGCGAGCGGTTGCCACTCACGCAAGGCTGTCGTGAAGTCCCCAAGGTTATAGGCATCCATGCCGGCTTGAAAATCTGCCCGTGCCGGCACGGCGAAGCTCACGATCGACAGCACCAGGGCGACGAAAAATCTGAACGGGATAGGCCGATTCTCACTCATACGTTTCGCTCCGCCGGTTCCCACATGAGTCGATTGTCGTCACGCTGAAACCGGGCAGGAGCGTGAGGCTTGATCGCAAGATGTTCTCTCGCACCTTCCTGCCCTTGTGACCACAGGACAACAGATTCAGGGATCCCGACACGTTGCCCATTCGGAGGCATGACGAACCCTAGAGATTTCTCATGGTTCCATGGCCGTAGAATCGCGGGCCTGTCACAACAGGATATTCTAGGTGGGAGGAGAGAGAAGAGGCAAGAGACGAGTTGGGACATCATGGTATTTCTATATGAGCGGTCGAGAGACAATCTGATGAGAAGGGCCAGCTGTGCAATAGAACGTGATGCCCGAGTCTTTGTCTCGCCCAATCCACAGGCTCTACACTCAACGGCGGATCATGACCGTCGAGATCGGATACCATCTATCCTGACGTTTGCCTGAAATGGCAAGATCGACGAAGGGTGCGTGTCCCCCTTGATCCAAAATTGCAACGTCCAGAACGTATGAACCCTCCGGCATCTCCTCTGGGAGGGTGACCGCGTCTTCTACTTCATGCTGTGCGCCTGGAAGCCACTGTTTGAGATGTGCAGCGCTCACCCATCGCGCGACGACATGATCCTCGGAAGATCTCAAGCGATAGGCTAACGGCCACTCATGATAGATTGGAGCCACACCGATGTTTTCCCATTGCGAACGCAGGGGCAGTGTCCCGCCAGGCTTGGCTTCGGTGGCGTGAGTCATCTGGCGGAGAATGAATCGATATCCCATCTTCGTGAGGAATGCATCGACGCGTGGTCGCCATTCGGTCGGGATCGGCGATGACTTCGCATTCAAGACCGACAGATGCCACTCCAGCCCCTTGTTCAGAATCAGGTCAATATCGAAGTCTTTCTCATACCAGTCCTGCATCACGCCACAGACCTCGAATTGTACCGGGGCATTCTTCCACGCACGCTCGATCACAGGATCCTGAAGTACTCGCGTATAGGCATGCTCCATATGGTTCCACGTGGGACTGAAGTACCCGTAGTCTCCGAAACAGTCTCCACGCCAGCCGGCGCCTTGAGATACGGCATAGGTGAGCTGTCCCCCATGGAGCATCACGAGGGGCGTGCCGGCAAAATACGTGAGGTACCAGTCTGTGATCTTGATCTGATTGTCCTCAACAGGAAAATACTGTCGGCACTGTGCTTCGACTCCCTGGCAGCAGGCCATATTCCACTCGCCCCAGCAGCCGACTGAACCGATATCGACATGATCGATATCCGGTGAACCAGCGTACCGTTCTCCGAAGGCCTTGATAAGTTTTTCGTGGTACAGGAGAAAGGTAGGGTTGTTGTAGTCAGGAAAGACTCCTCCGCCTACCGGCACAGTCCCTACTCCCTTGTGGAGCAGCCACTCGGGCGAGCCGGCCTTGTACTCCGTCATAATACGAAAGGCCAAGGTCTCGCCTTTCGCCTTGGCTTGGCCGATGATTCGATCCACGAAGTCAAACGCATACCGTCCTTCCTCAGGCTCAAGGTCAGACCAGGACACCGGAAATAGGCCACCGTTTGTCGCGGGTACTGATCGGTCGACGGGGGATGTTCGAATCCGAAATGAAAATCGGCAAGCCCCATTCCTGGATTATAGAGCAGGTCCTTGATTTCTCTGGGATGGACCGTCACCGTTGGCTCAGCCTGCACGGCGTCCTCGTGCGCCATCGCATCCAGACCTCTGACAAGGCTACAGCCACCCTGGAAGATGGCGGCTATGAAGGCCAATGAAAAGAGGAGCGGTGTTCTCATGAAACGGGCGGGTATGACAGGCATGGATATAGGAGCCTATTGGTCGCGTAGAATCGCATCCACCTTCTCAATGAGCTCAAGAAGCTCCGCCTCTGACTTGGGCCAGCCAGGAGCCAGGAGGTCCCCAACTTTACCAACAATTCCCCACCGCCGATACCCCTTTCACTGCGTCCGCCACTCCCACGGCGGCGCCTGGCGCGGGTCGACTCACAAGCCTTTCTTCGCTTTTCGTGCTTCGTTCACTCGCCCTGCCGGCACCGTATTCCCCTGCGCATACGTTCGATACCACCAGCACCAGCCGCATTTGAGGAGCGAGTAATTGACGTTCGTGCCATCTAACTAGTAAGTTCTTCGACCAGAATTAGGGGCCGCGAATTCCGCAACGCAGACGCGTGTGTTACCTGGAGGTGGGCCATGCTGGCTATTCGATTGGTGCGGGTCATCGAGAATCACATCGAGCAGCTCTCCCGCGACCTCAGCGAGAAGGTCTGGAACTCTCCCCGGTGCAGCGATTTGAGCAAAGTCCCGGAGACCGAACTCCAAGCCCGCACCCGCGAGATCTATCGCAACCTAAGTGACTGGCTGCTGGACGCGGTCGACGCTCAGGTGGAACGGCGTTACACCGAGCTAGGCGCGGCGCGCGCCCAGCAGGGCGTGGCCTACAGCCACTTCGTCTGGGCCATCATCTCCACCAAGGAGCATGTGCGCACCTTCGTTCAGCGCGAAGGTCTGTCCGAGAACGCCATGGAACTGCACGGGGAGCTGGAGCTACAGCTCCTGCTTGGCCACTTCTTCGATCTCGTGCTGTACCACGCTGCTGTAGGCTATGAGCAGGAACGCAACCGCATAGGAGGGAGACAGAGCAGGCGCAAAGGAGATGAGCAGAGAAAAATCACATAGCGCCCCAACGGGTGGGAACCCGTACCTTCCGCAACACCCCAGGAATTCTCGCCTCTCGCTCCTCGACGTCTGACGCCTCTAATCCGCATTATTCATGAATGGTTCTGCTGCAATCGCGGATTCGCCGCTGGGACGAGCCTGGACGCGGCAGCCCGGTATCCAGGCAGGCGGGGGCCTATTTGGAGACTTCCACGACTAGCGTTGCCTCCACCTCCAGCTTCCCTTTCGCCTCAACGATCACGCAGGATCTTGGCACCTTCAACGGGCGAGGTCAATTTCTCACGTGTGTAGCATGCACGTGGCAGCGCTGCTGATGCCGTGATCCAGTACACTCTTTTCAATGTTGATGGATTTCACCACTCCGTCTTCAACCACCATCGAATAGCGCTCTGAGCGTCCGCTCAAACCAAATTCAGGCATGTCAAAACTCAGGCCGATCGCGCGAGTGAACGCGCCGTCCGCATCCGCCAGCATCATGACCTTGCCGTCGGCCCCATGCTCTTTGCCCCATGTCTGCATGACAAAAGGATCGTTGACGGAGATACAGGCAATGGCATCGACGCCCTTCGCCTTCAGGTCGTCGGCTTTGGCGACGAAACCGGGCAGATGGTAGGCTGAACAGACCGGCGTATACGCGCCTGGTAGGCCGAAGAGCACGACTTTCTTACCCTTGAGCAGCGTCGCCGTATCGATATCGGCCACGCCGTTGTCGGTGAGTTGCTTGAACGTGGCGGACGGCACCCGGTCACCTGTTTGAATGGGCATCTGATGCTCCTTTCGTTGGTTGGGTTAAAACGGTTCGTTCGTGGATTCATTGAGACGTTCCGGTGTCTCCCGGTCATGGCACGCTGGCAACGTGACGGAGCCTGTGGGGCGAGTGGCTGCATCAAGATTCTCGGCACCCTCACTGAATCGTCGGTTGTAGCGATACCACCCACCGCGCATTGGGAGCACTCCTCTTCATACGGAAACGGGCGGGGTTATTCTCCCCCGCCCGCTCGTACAGACCCACCTCCGCCGTAGGCGTTGATACCGTATGTGACTTCGGTCAGAACTTGACTTCAGTCAGATGCGTGAGCGCAGCGTCGGCATGTTCCGTGGCGACGTCGGCGTGGCCCGCTTTCCCATGCTCAATCGCTTCTTTCAGATGCGTAATCGCTTCCTTCAAATGGGAGCTTTTGCCGCCCCGCTCAGCAAAGTTCATCGATTTTTCCGCATGCGTCACGAGCACCTCAGCATGCCCCTGTTTGCCATGTTCCACCGCTTGTTTCGCCTCAGTGATGGCGTCCATGACGTTACCGGCGGGGGACGGTTGGGCGTTCACCATGGGCACACTCGCGAACGCTCCAATCGCCACCAGCACGAGGGCACCACGGAAGAATTTGTTGATCATCGTTGTCTCCCCTTCATCGTTAGAATTCACTGCCAAAATAGACCATGGGATATCGTAAACTCACCTTAGCACAGCGTTTCTATTGCCTGTCAAGAAGGCCTGACAGGCTGCTCGAAACCGAGGGTTTTCTGATGGCCATGAATATCTTTTTCGACCGGACAGACGCAATTCCAATCCCAACTCCACCCCCACGGCGGCACGGGCTCATCCTGGCGGTAGCTCGGACAGTCTCGGCGATGGTAGATGTGACGTTGGAGCGATTCCGCAGGGCCTCTTGCGGCACTTCTCTAGCCCGCATGATTCATGACGGTTCGTCGCCCTTCGACAAAGCTCAGGGTCCCGAGCACAGTCGAGGAACGAAATCGCCAGGAAAACGCGTTCCTCGTGAAGCGCAGCAGAGAGTGAAGCGTCCCTCGACAGGCTCGGGACGCCCTGAGCCCGTCGAAGGGCGTATC
>JAWXBV010000282.1:0-7967 GCA_034440335.1 Nitrospirota bacterium
CATTCGGCGATGTATATCAGGAATCGTGGGCGGTGTTCAGGTACGGCCCTAACTCTCTGATTTCGCCAACGATTCTCACGAGGGCAAATCCACCCTGGTCGCCGTCTTGACAGGCCTAGTGGGCGTCTAGTAGCATCCGCCCGAATCACCCTGAGTCCTCTTCTGATGAACCACGGCGCCCTCAAGTTCCTGTCGATCCTCCTGATTCTCTCTGTCCTTTCCGTCGGCGGATTGGCACAGGCGCAGTCGGTCGAACATGCCGGGCACCATGCCCAGCATCAGACTGCCACGCATGGCACGCTGCTCTGCTCCTGGATGTGCGCCGCCGGAACGGTTCTCGATACGGCGGTGGTCACGTTTCAGGCCGAACTCAGTCCGATCGCCTTCATCTCGCTCCCCCATGTTATACAACCCTCGATCGAGACCTGTCAGACCTCTCCCAGCCGCGCCCCTCCGTTTCTCTCTCTGTAATTGTCGTTGCTCATCGGCTCACTGCAGAGCCATATTCGTCTATTCCCGCGACCCACTGTTGGGTTGAAGTTGAATAGGATGGCGGATAGAGACGATGCTTCATAGAGAGGAAAGGGTCAGCGTTATTTATTTATGGTAGCGAAACGATTCGTTCTCGGATTCATTCTCAGCCTTGCACTTGTTGTCTTGTCGTGGCCCAGCGCCCAGCAGGCCCAAGCTTCCTGCGGCGCCGTGACCTGTTTTGTCGTGATCGGGTCTCAACAACAAGTTCCGCAGGCAGGCATCCTCACGGTCAATGCGATGTACAACTACACGCCGATGAGAACATTGGATGGAACCAATGGAGTCATCTCAGCGGTGGATCAGGCGGACCGGATGTTGATTTTGGATCATCATCAGGAGACTCGGACCATTACGCAGCAATCGACGCTGGACCTCAATTATGGTCTTACCGATCGGATTGGACTCCAACTCACGCTCCCCTATGTGTGGCGCACTCACAGGCACATCGATGGCTTAGGAGAGGGTGGAGCGAATGGCGAAGGCGATGCGTCGAATTTCTCCGCCAATGGGATTGGGGACATTCGCGCAGGCCTTAAATACAATGTGCTACCCACCCTGCGCAGTATGGTGGTGCTCGGATTTGGCCTGTATCTCCCATCCGGCAATACCCATGCGCATGACAGTGCTGAGGCGGTGATGGAGTCGCCCGTACAACTCGGCCGGGGGCAGGTCGGGTTGAATCCGACCATTTATCAAACGTATGAATTGATTCCGCATCGGCTCAATCAGTTTGCGTCAGCCAGTTATCGCCACACATTCCGAAACAACGACGGCTATCGGTTTGGCGACGAATACATGCTCAATGCCGGACTGAATCTTGTGGCGACTCCCTGGCTGGTTCTCACAGGCCAGATTAACTATCGCTATCTGGTGCACGACAATTTCAGTTCGTCGCTCTTCCGCTCTGCAGTACCTGCCGACGGAGGCGGTCTTTTCCCTGGCGATCCGATAGAGATTGACCCCACTATCAAGAACCGCACGGTGCCGAATACCGGATCGACCTACTATGCCTTTACGCCGGGCTTCCAAGTCGGCCTGGGGCAGCTCATCGAATCGAGTTGGACGAACATGACATCGGCCTACTTTTTCGCGCAGATCCCCTTTGAGCGGGATTCCAACAACGGTCTGGCGCAGGGGACCAGTTACATCTTTGGGCTGACACGCTCATTCCAAGTGACGAACCCATCGTAATCGAACTGTTTGAAGCGAAGGAGACTGACATGAGACCAAGAAGAACCAACTCCCTGTTAGTGGGGCTTGTGCTACTTGCCGCCTTGACAGCCCTGCCGGCCCTAGATGGTTGGAGCATGGGCTCGCGGGTCCCGACGGTCGGCATGCAGGCGGAAGATTTTCGCTTGACCGATCTGGCAGGCAAGGAACAGAGGCTCAGCCAATATCGCGGGAAGATCGTGCTCTTGAACTTCTGGGCCACTTGGTGCAAGCCCTGCACGACCGAAATGCCTGCGATGCAAGCCAGCTTCGACAAGCTGCGGGACAAGGGCTTCGTGGTCCTCGCGGTCAACGAATTGGAAGACGACGCCAGGGTACGGGAACACATCGAGCAGTATGGCCACACATTCCCGGTCCTGATGGATCGCGACAACAAGGTCGCCAATCAATTCGGCGTGTTCGGATTGCCCGTGAGTGTCTTCATCGACCAAGAGGGGCGCGTGCAGGAATACCTCAAGGGCGGCCTGCTGACCGAACAGAAGATTGAAGAAATCGTCGCGCGGATTCAGAAAAAAGAGCCGCTAAAGACAGCGGCTCTTCGATGATAGATTTAAACCCGGGTGTTCAGGCTGAAGGCTGAAGTGGCAAGACGATGCATGATCTCGCAAGGCCAACCCCTACAGCCTTCAGCCTATTTAGCTGAGCCAGTACGATCTATGAACCGTAGAATTCAACAATGTGTCGTCGGAGGGTTCGCGCTCTGGCTTGTGGCGCTCAGCGGGATTGTCTACCCGCAGCTCACCGCCCACATGGGGCAACATGAGCATCACAAGGCGGCGACCCACGCCACCGCACTCTGTTCATGGCTCTGCATCGCAGCCGACGCAGTCGAGGGAACCTCAGCCTACTTCGCCCCTGTTGAACATGTCGCTCTCTTTGAGCAGGAACACTTCAAAACACAGATCAGTGCTCCCCTCACAGTTCAGCCACCATCGCGCGCGCCGCCTCTCGTCTAATCTCTCTTATTCCGTATTTTTCTTCGCTTGTGGATCCCTCTGAGGGGGGATTCCTTCATCTAGTTGAAGGAATCCGACTGAGGGTTCCGATTGCGTACAAGCTCGCATGACACCGTTACGACCACTGTCCTGTGCCGGAGAAAGGGAATTTCATGACCGCTCATGTCAAACGATTCATTGTCAGCCTCGTGACCCTGGGATGGCTATTGTCCATCATCGTTCCGCCCGTTGAAGCGTCTTGCGGTTCTGTGAGCTGCTTCGTGGTCATTGGTTCTCAGCAGCAAGTGCCGATGGCGGGGCTGCTCACGGTCAATGCCATCTACAACTACACGCCGCTCGAAGCGCCTTCGGGGCAAGGTGGGAGCATCCCCTTTGCCGATCAGGAAAACCGGACGCTGACGCTGGCGAACTTGAATGCGAGTCAAATTCGCACACTCGTGCGAACGATGACGTTGGACATGAACTACGGGTTGACTGAGCGATTCGGAATTCAAGTGTCGCTCCCGTACAAGCAAGTGAACTCCGATGCCCAGATCGGAGGTCTCAACCCAATTCCATACAGCGATAAGGGTCTCGGAGATATTCGTGTCGCAGTGAAGTATAACGTCCTCCCGACCTTGCGGAGCATGGTCGTGTTGGGATTCGGCGTCGATCTGCCGACCGGCGACTATGGACAACGGGTGCAGGGAGGATCGCTCGCGGAATCGACGCTGCAGGTCGGTCGAGGAAACTTCGGCCTTGTGCCGACCCTGTATCAAAGCTATGAATTGATTCCCCACCGGCTTAATCAGTTTGCCTTGGCCAGTTACCGCCACACGTACAAGAACAGCGACGGGTATCGATTCGGCGATGAGGTCAACCTCAGCGCAGGTCTCAACATCATCCCCA
This sequence comes from Nitrospirota bacterium, assembly GCA_034440335.1. GTDB lineage: Bacteria > Nitrospirota > Nitrospiria > Nitrospirales > Nitrospiraceae > Palsa-1315. Next base: position 3,609 of record JAWXBV010000282.1, read on the forward strand.
TTGAGAACTCCCCATGGCTTGTCCTGACACAGCAAGTGAATTATCGCTGGTTGCAGAACGATTCGATGGATGCATCATTGTTCCAGTTCAACCCCGGAGGAGGCAACATCCTCCTCGATCCGGCCATTAAACACCGGGCTATTCCGACCACCGGATCGACCTACCTGGCCTACTCTCCCGGCATCATGCTGAACCTCTGGGACTACGCATCGTTCTACTTTATCGCGCAGATTCCCGTGATGCGGGATTTCAACGGCAACCTCGAACAGCAACGCAGTTACGTCTTCGGACTGAGCAAATCATTCCAGTTATTTAGCGGGTCGTAAGGGCAAGGGATAGATGATCAGCGCCATCTTACAGATGCGGACAGAGAATGGACGAGGACAATTCTCCCGTGCGATAGCGGGCATCTGCGTGGCGCTCTGGCTAGCCGGGTCCGTCTCTACTCTTTATGGGAGCCTCACGCCGCAATGGACGACACCCCACTGTCCGCAATCTCATTCCAATAGTGCGCATCACACCCATGGGTCATGTGCATGGCACTGCGACAACATCGATACCCCATCCTCCTCAGTTCGGTCATGTCGGCCGTCTGTTACTCAGACAGGCTTCCTCTCCTGGCATCTCGGCGCCACAGCGAATGACGCCCTTCTTAAAGGAGGGATCACCGGCCGAGGGCCGCCTTACGCAAGCCTTTTCTAGTCATATCATCAGCTATGTAACAAAGGCGGCTTCCCACGAGGTAGCCCCACACGCAAATCAAAAAGGATGGTCATATGAAAGTGAAGACACATCGAACAGGAGTGATCACTGGGGCGACGACGGCAATACTGGGGATGGCGTTGATCGGCCTTGTCAGTTGCAGTTCGGGAGAATCGACATCCAGCACCCCTGTCCCAGGCGGTAGCTCGGCGCTGTCTGGCCCGATCGCCTTCGTCAATAACCGGGGTATCGGCAATCAAAATACGCTCTCGGTTATCGGCATAGACTCTCAGGGTAATCTGAAAAACGTCTCGACGATGGGGACAGCAGGCGAATTCGGGAACAATGCGTTGGGAGATATGCAATCCTCGAATGGGGATTGGGTTTTTGTGAATATCGGCGCATCGAACAGTGTCGTGACCATCGACCCACTCAGTGGAGCCACGCCGATCCATGAAGACACCTTGCTCACCGGCACTCGTCCCGTTCACATCTATCGGGATCCGACGGACGGAGAACGTATCTGGTCCATGAATGACGGCGATCCGACAAACGGGAACGACATCATCACGTGCGGAGGAGTAGGCACATCAGTCACTGTATTGAAAAACTCCCACATCGGCATAGGGGGAAACCCTCCATCGGTCGTAGGCACCACCTGTACCCTGGCTGCCGGCCACGGGGTCGTTGCGTTCTCTCAGCCCACACAGACGGACGGAAGCATCCCGAAATACGCCGTGATCACGAACGAAAAAGGCGGCCAAATGGCGTTTCTTGACAACAATCAAGCCTCTGCTACGTACAGGAAAATGGTCGCGAGGCTGGATCTTTGCACGGATTTGGGCCAAGCAGGGCTGACCCCGTCGGGAGCGGCCTGTGACGTCGAAAATCCAACAGCCTTGACCGTGCCTTTTACGCCGAATGGCTCAAGCCCACACGGCATCCGCTGGTCGAAGCTGACCGGCAAGATCTACAGCATGCAAACAGGCTATAGCGAAATCATCGAGGTCGACCCGAAGCTCATCGTGCAAGGCACTGGCGATAATAAGGCTGCTATTACGGTGAGGAAAGTGAGTTTGGCTGGTACGCCCTATGCTACATACGGAATCACTCCCGATGGGAAGTTTCTCTTCCTCCGTGGGCGAGACATTACGAGCGATGTAGATCATATCATCGGCAAGCTCGCCGTGGTCGATCTCACCGTGAATGGGCCGCTCACGATTACCGCGTTGCCGGATCTTATGGATGTCGTTCCTTCGACGTTCAGGTTTACGCCGGATGGTCAGCGGCTTTATCTCCTGGCAGCGGATGCTGCGACAGGAACGGGAAATCAGCTTCTCAATCAGAAAAAGAATCGCCTATTCGTCTTCAACCCGTCGGCCTTTCCGGTTGTACCGACACCAACAGAAGTTGTCCTTCAGCCGGCCAGCGGGCATAATTTCGACGTGCTGGTCCAGGGGTCCGGCCAAGCAAGTGGAGTTCTGGTGTCGAATGGAACAGCAGGACTAAATGGTTTAGTGTCCTTCATCAACGCGAATAATCAGCTCATTGGAAATCTAGTAGTCGGGGTAAATCCCGGAGCAGTCATGATCTATTATCCTGGTGCTGCTGCGGCAGGTAACCAAGCGTCGTCATAGTTAACCGACGGAGCGACGATCACGGCCTGTCGGACTAGTAAAGCGTAGGCCATATCTGTTGCAGTCTGAGTCGAAGGGGGCAGGACAACCTGCCCTCTTCATTCATCGGTCATTTATTTCAGATGTGAGAGAGTGAAACAGTCGGTCCTCTTTGATCGCGTCCGCGTGCTTGGCTTTCGCCAGGTCAGCCTAAAGGTCGTTTGTGCCTGACTTGAAAATGCCTGCTCCTCACAGACTCCAGGATTGAAGCCGGAGATCGCCCTTTCCTAGGTGCCTCCTTCCGACAGTGTAGGCGCTATGTGTTGATAGGCATCTCCGGTCCGGCATAATGTAGGCACATCACTACATTGAGGAGGGTATCCCGTGCAAATGGGACTACGCGAGGCGAATCAGAAATTTTCCCAGTTGATGAAGGCCGTCAGGCAAGGCCAGGAAGTGCTGTTGACGGAACGTGGCAAGCCTCTGGCCGTCGTGAAGTTGATCGGGGCCTCCGATGACGCAAGTTCCGCCATTCGGAGACTGGAGTCTGCCGGGCTGTTGCGCGCGGCCTCGAACAGCCGCGCGCTCCCAACATGGAGCCCTCGATCGGTGCGCGGCGTGCCGTTGTCTCACACGATTACCACGGACAGAGAAGGAAAGTGATCGCGCCTCATTGGGCCTACTTCGATCCCAGCGTGTTGGTAAAACGGTATGTCAAGGAGGCGGGCTCGAGCGCGACGCGTCGGTTGCTTCAACGATTCCGGTTTCTCTCTTCAGCGGTCGCGCCGGTCGAAGCCCTGTCCGCGCTCAGCCGCCGCGGGCAGGTGGTGAACTTACGCTGCGGGATTTTCTCGCCATCCGTTCGAGGTTGGGCAAGGATCGAGCCTATTGGGAACTCGTGGAAGTGAGCGAGCATGTCCTCCGGCACGCCGAGGAGCTGGTCCAGAAAGCGGATGTACGAACGCTTGACGCCCTGCACATTGCTTCAGCGATCATGTTTCACACAGCCTCAGGACTGGCAACTCCCTTCATCACCAGCGATGCCAAACAGCGCGACGCGGCCCAAGCCACGGGCCTAACTGTAATCTGGGTGGATTAAGAACACGCATCCCGCGTGTATTCCCCGTACTGCCCATCTAGCGATATCTCTCGCCGAGCCTCTCGATGTCGAACGAGAGACTCGACTCTGAGTCTCCCTTCTGCCGGACTCGCCCTCACCATTTCCAGCGACTGTGACTGCTTTGTCTCGCCGTGAGATTTGTAGCATCCGTGTGCATACGTCGGCAGACAGGTGATCGATTGACGCGTATAAGCAGTGGCATCGTGGAGAGAGTGATGATGCGTTCTGCTGTATCACACAGTACCGTGCTTGTCGCCGGACTCGTAGCCCTGGTCTATGCGTCGCTGGCGGTCATGGCGGCGAGCTGCGCGTTCAGTCACGTCGATGCCTCCAGCGATCATGCGCACCATGGTTTGGACGAGGCTACGCCGCACAATCCGCTCTGTGCTTGGGCCTGCCAGGCTACGTCCGATGCCGGGCCGACAACGAAGCCACCAGCGTTGGCAACAGGGCCGGTCGTTCGGTTGGTGGTTTCGTCTCCCAATCAGAAAACCCCTTCGATCGCTTCTTCTCTGCTCCGCTCCCGTGCCCCTCCATCGGTTGGCTTCGCCCTCATCGGATAAGGGAGCCCCGGCGGCCTGTATCGTGTTGTCTCCTCTCGCGCTCCCTTTTTCGATCTTGGTTTCGCATCTGCACCATTGACGGTTATTGGTCTATCGATGTCCGAGTTTGGCGGCCTCCTTTCTCGGACAGATCCGGGGCGCAGGTGCTCCACCCTGTGCCTCCGCCCCGGTTTTCACTTGAGTGTAGTGAAGTCGTTGCCTTAACACGCGTTCCTCATGAGCACTTCTGCTGCACCCGACGAGTCGTCATGAGTAATAACTGGGCGGTTTCAAGTTCCAAGTGCAACGGGTGGTTGATGACGCAGTTGCGTATAGACTTCCAGGGGCGTCGCAAAGTCGAGACATTTTCTCGGGCGCG